>CAZQQD010000001.1:0-71184 GCA_964595355.1 uncultured Ignavibacteriaceae bacterium
CTTTTTGAAATCTCTCCTAAAAATAAAAAACCCCTCGTTTTCAGAGGGGTTTTTACTACCATAAATATGTTATGATAATTAGAAAGTATATCTTACACCAAACTGCATCTGCCATCTTGAACCAAAGTTATCAGCAGTAAAAGGATCATTACTAGCTGGAGCAGAAAATTTATATACATTTCTTCCTGATGCAAGAGTACCAACTTTACTTGCAATTTGGTATGTACCGTTATCAACAAAGTTATCAATACCCCAATCTTTATTGATGAGGTTCATCAAATTAAGAATGTCCCAATTTACTGTAAATCTGTGTCCTGCAATAATCGGGATATCCTGTGAAATATGTAAGTCTACATAACTATGCCATGGCTCTCTTGAACCATTACGTTCTGCAATCTGACCGCGGTGTGAGCTTAAATAGTCATTGTTGTTGATAAAACTATTTAATCCTGTGTACATATTTGCATCAGGGACATAATTTCCTCCTGCATCAATGCTTCCTAATAATATGTCGCTATTGTTTTTGGGAATGTAGAACAAATCATTCTGGTCGAACCCATCATTATTAACATCGCCGTAATAAATGAATGAATAAGGTGCACCAGACTGACCATTGTAGAATACTGAAACAGTTGTTTGAGCATTGTTAAAGAAATTATGTGTATAAGATACTGAAGCAAATATACGATTCTTAATTTCATAATTTGATGTAGTTAAAGCAGGATCATTAGGATTACCTGAAATAGGGCTGTATCTCATCTGTGACCTTGCCTGTGAAGAAGCTACGCTGTTAACGTCTTTTGCAGTACCGTAGGTATACCCGGCATTAATTGAAAATCCTTCAGCTACATTTCTTTGAGCCTGGAAAGTAAGGTTGTACGAATAATTTTTGTTTGTATTCTTTAACCACATAACATCATAAAAATTACCGTTCTTACCATCTGTACCACCATATAATGGTCTTCCGTCAGGCAATGTTCCCACTTGAGGCATTATGTTTAACTTTTCGTAAGATAGATCATTAACGGCTTTTGAATACTGGAATTCAACTGTTCCAACAAATCCCAATGGTAGTTGATGATCAACACCGAGGTCAAATCTCATAATCTGAGGCATCTTAAGATTTGGATCACTTAAATCTATTTCTGCTGTTTTTGAACCAGCATATGTTCCCGGGGCACCAAAGCCAGGCTGGTTGTTTGGATCAGGAGAAAACTGTAACAACATTCCATTTCCTCTAACTTCTGCCTGTGTGTTACCGGTATTACCGTACTGGTTTGAAATCCATACATAGGCAGGGCGACCACTAAAGATACCAACACCTCCTCTAACCTGTGTTGTTTTGTCGCCATTTACATCCCAGTTAAAACCAACACGTGGAGCCCAGAGCAAATTACCGCTTGGAGCTGACGCAGTAGTTATACCCGGGAAATAAGCGCTGACTGAATCATTTGCCAAAGGTTTATCAGGGAAAGTAGGAATATCAACTCTTAATCCAAAAGTAAGTCTGAAATTAGGCATAACCTGCCATTCATCCTGAGCATAAAATCCGAATTGATGTACTGAGAACTGTGCTGAACCATCCCCGATCAAAGGAATTACTCTGGAATAATTTGCAACATCCCCTGATTGTAAGTCATTAATACTGGCGTACTCCCAGAAACCGCCGAAATTTCTAAGGAATAAATTTCTAAATTTAAAGAATTCATTATGTGTGCCAACCGTAAAGGTATGGTCTCCGGCGTAATATGTAAGATTATCAGTTATTTCAAAGATATCCTGATCAAGTGCGTTAGCAGATGAGTATTGATCGGTACCCGCATAAAAACGAAATCCGCCGGCTTCATCAATTTGAATTGCCGGGGTTAGTGCATCCTGAGGACCTCTTTTGTCCCTGATAGTTGTGTAACCTGCAATAAATTCGTTTGCTATGTTATTTCCGAATGTTGAATTTAATTGTGCAACAATATTATTTGTTTGATTGTGGAATTGATATAAAAAAGAATCAAAACTAAATCTTTGTGTTGATGATCTGTTACCTAATATATCTTCTTTAGCATTTACATAATTCCAATGAATATTTAATTTATGATTTTCCGAAAGGTTAAAATCCAAACGAGCAAATACCTTATCGCTCGGCTGTTTTGTAGTATAAGGAGCATATCCACCAGTAGTGAATCCCCGGCTTGCTAATATTGATTGAATTTGGTCTGCCTGAGCTTTTACACCTGCAGTTGATAAGGCAAGATTTGGTATTGGCTCGTTATGCCCTGTGAGTTCAGCATTTACGAAAAAGAAAACCTTATCTTTTTGAATTGGTCCACCAAGGCGGAACCCATATTGCCATTCTTTAAAATCGCTTACCGGATCATTCATCCCATTGTAATTTTTACCAACGAGACTCTGATTACGGCCGTAACCAAATACAGACCCATGGAATTGGTTTGTACCACTTCTGGTAATTGCGTTAATACCGCCGCCAGTAAAACCACCTAACCTAACGTCGAATGGCGCAATAACAACCTGGAATTCCTGTATAGCATCCAGGCTGATTGGATTTGTTCCAGCCTGACCACCCGGAGTTCCTGAAGAACCCAAACCAAATAAGTCATTGTATTGTGTTCCATCAATCTGGACGTTGTTATAACGGTTGCTCCTTCCGGCAGCGGAGTAATCTGTACCGGAAAACATAGGAGACATTTTTGCAAAGCTTGCAAAAGTTCTGTTAATTGTTGGAAGTTCTTCTATTTGTTTTGTGGATACGTTCTGTGCCGAACCTGTACGATTCTCATTAATTACTGCACCCCTGTTTCCTGAAACCACGACTCCCGAAAGCTCAATTGATGTTGAGGTCAGTTGTACATCAAGTGAATAATTTTGTCCAAGATTAAGTTTGTCAATATCCTGGGTTTGCTTTTGATAACCAACGTAAGAAAAAGTTACCTGGTAAGGACCGCCAACTCTTACGGCAGAAAAATTATATTTGCCGTCAACACGTGACGTTGTTCCGTATTGAGTTCCTGAGGGAACGTGTACTGCAATAACTGTAGCATTTGGCAGCGGGTTACCGTCCTGGTCAGTTACCGTACCACTTATGCTTGCTGTTGTGGCTGTCTGCGCGAAGCTAAGACTTTGCATCGCAAAAAACAGCATTGCCAGCAAACACGAAAGAATTGTACTTCGTATTTTCATATGCCCATCCCTTTGTTATGAAATGATGATTTATTTAGTTAATAGAACTAGAGCGTTCCAAAATCTAAAAATGATGTCTTTTTTTTCTTAAGTGTTAAATAATTTAATAATAAATAAATAATTAGTACTTAAAATAAAATAGTATTTTTGGAACATTGAGTCGAAATGTGGTTAAAAAATAGCTTTTCCCTCGCATATAGTCAGATATTATTATAACAAGAATAAAGATAAGTAAACTTTGTTTTTACAGCAAGAAAAATATTTTGTTTGGTTATTAAATAATTGTTAAACAGAAGTGAAATTATTTTACTCAAAATTATTCCGGAGAAAGCTAAGGAATAATCTTCCGGCTTTAATTTATACTATATGCTAACTACTTTAGCTTTTTTGCATTTATAGGCACCTCTCTGTATATTTGAAAATTAAATTTTCAATAAAGTATTCTCATAATGTCGAAAATTTCAATCAAAGACCTATCTGATCACGTTGGAGAAGAAGTTGTACTGGATGGATGGCTTTACAATAAGAGATCAAGCGGAAAAATTAAATTTATCGTTTTAAGAGATGGGACAGGTTATCTTCAGTGTGTTTATTTCAAAGGGAATGTTTCCGATGAAGTTTTCGAAATTGCAGATAAAATTGGCCAGGAGTCTTCAATAACAGTTACTGGAAAAGTCAAAGAAGAAAAGAGAGCTCCGGGTGGTTACGAATTAGATGCAGCCGACCTCAAAGTTATTTCAGAAGCCATAGATTACCCAATAACACCTAAGGATCACGGCATTGAATTTTTGATGGATAATCGTCATCTCTGGCTTCGTTCTTCAAAACAGGTTGCAATATTAAAAATTCGCCACAGGATTGTAAAAGCAATCAGGGATTTTTTTGATGAGAGGGGATTTACATTAATGGATCCTCCGATTCTTACCCCTGCTGCGTGCGAAGGTACTTCAACTTTATTTGAAACAGAATATTTCGATCTTGGCAAAGCATATCTGACGCAATCAGGGCAGCTTTATGCAGAGGCAGGTGCAATGGCACTTGGGAAGGTTTACACTTTCGGTCCGACGTTTCGCGCAGAAAAATCAAAAACGAGAAGACACTTAACGGAATTCTGGATGGTAGAACCTGAAGTTGCATTTAATGATCTTAATGATAATATGGATTTAGCTGAAGACTTTCTTGAATATATTGTTCAGACTGTTTTGAAAGATATGGATGAAGAATTAAAAATTCTGGAGAGAGATACCACACTACTAAAAAATGTTAAAAAACCTTTGCCGAGAATTTCATACGATGAAGCAGTAGAAATTTTAAAGAAGAATGGGATTGATTTTCAATATGGAAACGATTTAGGCGGAACTGATGAAACAGTTATTTCAAATCAGTTTGATAGACCTGTTATGGTTCATCGTTATCCTGCAGAAGTGAAAGCGTTTTATATGAAGAGAGATCCTGAGAATTCTAAACTTGCTCTTGCTGTGGATGTTCTTGCACCGGAGGGCTATGGTGAAATTATTGGCGGAAGCCAGAGGGAAGACGATCTCAATACATTAATAGAAAGAATTAAAGAACATAATCTTCCCATGGAAGCTTTTGAGTGGTATCTTGATCTAAGGAGATTCGGGTCTGTCCCACATTCAGGATTTGGGCTTGGACTGGAAAGAACGGTTGGATGGGTTTGTGGATTGGAACATTTGAGAGAAACTATTCCATTCCCAAGAATGATTTACAGGAATACTCCTTAAAAATGACAACTAGCTAACAAAAATGTCGATACAAACTATTTTATTTTTTGTTTTTGGTATTACCTCAGCAGTTTCATCTGTTTTGATGATAACCAGAAGGAATGCTGTTATCAGCGCTTTATTTTTAATTCTGAATTTTGCAGGACTTGCAGGACTGTATCTTTTGTTAAACGCACAATTCATCGCAGTTGCACAGGTGATTGTATATGCCGGTGCTATCATGGTTCTTTTCCTTTTTGTAATTATGCTTTTACGTCCTGAAAATGAAAAGAAATTTATGGAGGCAAATCCAGCTGTTAAAACATTTGCAGTAATTATTGCGGTATTAATTTTTGTGCAGCTTGTTTACCTGATTTTCTTTTCACATCCTTCTTCAATTCCAAAAGCTGATATTGCTGCAAGTGTTAAAGCAGGTACAATAGAGGAAATCGGAAGGGAATTATTCACGAATTATATATTGCCTTTTGAAGCGGCTGGATTTCTACTTCTAGCGGCTACAATAGGCGCACTCGTTTTAGCTAAGAAAAAATTTGATTAAGGCTTATGCAAATTCCAATTGAATATTATTTAATACTAAGTGCGTTTATGTTCATCGTCGGTGTTACCGGCGTACTAACCAAACGGAATGCGATTATTGTTTTTATGTCAGTGGAATTGATGCTTAATTCCGCAAACCTGACAATGATAACCTTTGCGTCATATCTAGGCAGTTCTGTCGGACAATTGTTTGTATTTTTTGTAATGACTGTCGCTGCAGCTGAAGCTGCTATAGGTCTTGCAATTATAATTGCAATTTTCAGAAATAAATTAACTGTGAATATCGACGAGATCAATATTTTGAAATGGTGATCTAAAATTTATTAGTTCAGATTAATTAAAGAGTTCCATTTTTATGATTCAATTAATCTATTTAACAATTCTGCTGCCGTTCGTTGGTTTTCTTTTCAACGGATTATTGGGGAGCAAAATCAAAAATGAAAAAGTTATAGGAATAATCGGTAGCGGTGTTATAGGAATTTCATTTATTATCGCTATAGGCGCTTTCTTCGAAACATTAAACCTTCCTGTAGAACAAAGAAAAACTATTGTTGATCTTTTTACCTGGTTAAGTGTCGGTGGATTGAATATTCACTTTGCTTATCAGGTTGATCAGTTGTCTTTAGTAATGGCTCTGGTAGTTACCGGAGTTGGATTTATCATTCATGTTTATTCTATCGGATATATGCACGGCGATAAATCATTCTGGAGGTTCTTTTCATATCTGAATCTTTTCATTTTTGCAATGATGAATCTGATTCTTGCCGATAATTTTCTGGTCTTGTTTTTAGGCTGGGAAGGTGTAGGGCTTTGTTCTTATCTATTAATTGGCTTCTGGTACGACAAAAAATTTGAAAAGATGACTACTGCCGATGCTGGGAAGAAAGCTTTTATTGTAAACAGGATTGGTGATTTCGGTTTTCTTTTAGGAATGTTTCTGATTTACCTGACCTTCGGCAGTCTTAATTTCAGCGATGTTTTCAGCAAGATAGGTGTTCTAAATATTTCTCAAAGTGTTTTTAATTTTATAGCTTTATTTTTATTTATAGGTGCAACAGGAAAATCAGCACAGATTCCTCTTTATATCTGGTTGCCCGATGCAATGGCCGGTCCAACTCCTGTTTCCGCACTCATACATGCAGCTACAATGGTTACAGCCGGTGTTTATATGGTTGCAAGGTGTTCTTTAATTTATGCATCTGCACCCGCTATTTTAACCGTCGTTGCAATTATTGGTGCGTTGACTGCATTCTTTGCTGCAACAATAGGATTGGTTCAAAACGATATCAAAAAAGTTTTAGCTTATTCAACTGTGAGTCAGCTTGGATATATGTTTCTTGCGCTTGGCGTAGGTGCTTTCTCTGCCGGAATTTTTCACGTGATGACTCATGCTTTCTTTAAAGCTCTTCTCTTCCTTGCTGCCGGTTCGGTTATTCATTCAATGCACGAAGATCAGAATATTCAAAACTTCGGTGGTTTAAGAAAATATATGCCCGCAACTGCCATAACATTTTTAGTTGCCTCACTCGCAATTTCAGGCATTCCTCCTTTCTCAGGATTTTTCAGTAAGGATGAAATTCTCTGGAAATCTTTTGCAAATGGAAATGTAATTTACTGGGCAATCGGAGCAGTTACCGCTTTACTTACAGCTTTCTATATGTTCCGGCTTTATTTCCTTACTTTTGAAGGCAATTCAAGATTTGGAAAAGATAAACATCCGCATGAATCTCCTAAAGTAATGACATTCCCTTTGATTGCTCTTGCTATCTTAGCTTTTATAGGAGGATTCATAGGAATTCCTGCTTTGTTTTCAGGAGAGGGTGGCAACGCTTTTGAAAACTGGCTCGAACCTGTTTTCAAAAATGCGCAGGCAAGACTTGCTGAAACATCAGCATACGGACACTCTATGGAAATTTCATTGATGGTAATTTCTGTAATTCTTGGTGTGGGAGGAATTATAATCGCAAGAAACATTTATCTTAAAAAACCATCGATCGCCACCGAGTTGGCAGGGAAGTTCAAAGGCTTATATAATCTTCTCTGGAATAAATATTTTGTCGACGAAGTTTATGATGCAACTGTAGTAACTCCGATAGTCAAAACATCTGATTCATTCTTATGGAGAATAACTGATGCGAAAATTATAGACGGTGCCGTAAACGGTGCGGCGGCTATTGTTGACAGAGTTTCAAAAAATATTAGAAAGATTCAAACTGGTGTTGCGCAATTTTATGCAATTATTATGGCTCTTGGTATCGTGCTTGCATTATTCTGGATTATAATGAGTTTATAAATTTATGCAAAATAATCACCTATTAACATATTTGTTATTAACTCCTTTTGTCGGAGGATTACTTTTACTCTTAATTAATAGAGAGAAAGAAAACCTGATAAGATATTTCGGACTGGCTGTTTCGGTCATTACTTTTATTGTTTCTCTTTTTCTTTATTTTGGTTTTGACATCAGCAAATCTGATTTTCAGTTTGTATATAAGTTTGCCTGGATTGAAAACCTCAATATCAGTTACCATGTCGGCATTGATGGAATATCGCTTCTTTTAATATTGCTTACAACCTTTATAACTCCTCTTACGTTAATTTCAAGCTGGAAAGGAATTAATAAGAAAGTAAAAGAGTTCACTTTCTTCATGCTTATGCTTGAAGTTGGTATGCTTGGAGTTTTTGTTTCTCTTGATCTTTTCCTGTTCTATGTTTTTTGGGAAGTAATGTTGATACCGATGTATTTCATTATAGGTATTTGGGGGGGGGAACGTAGAATTTATGCTTCTGTTAAGTTTTTCATCTATACAATGTTTGGAAGCCTCTTGATGCTTGTAGCAATTATCTGGCTTGCTATTTATGCTTCGGGTCCATTAGGACATTTCTCAACAGACTTAATCGAGTTATATAATATTGGACCAACTGTTCCGCATACAATCCAGCTTTATATGTTCCTGGCATTTGCGTTTAGCTTTGCGATTAAGGTTCCATTGTTTCCTCTGCATACCTGGCTTCCTGATGCACACGTTGAAGCGCCGACTGCCGGCTCAGTTATTCTTGCAGCCGTGTTGTTGAAAATGGGTACATACGGACTGATAAGATTTTGTCTTCCATTATTTCCTCAAGCTGCAGTTTATTTCGCTCCGGCAATATCTGTTCTTGCAATTATAGGAATTATTTACGGTGCATTGGTTGCAATGGTTCAAAAGGATATGAAAAAGCTTGTTGCTTATTCTTCTGTTGCACATCTCGGGTTTGTTGTTCTTGGAATCTTTGCAATGACAAATGAATCAATGCAGGGTGCAGTTATTCAAATGGTCAATCACGGACTTTCTACTGGAGCCTTGTTCCTTTTGGTGGGAGTTATTTATGAAAGAACTCACACCAGAACTATTGCCGAATATGGAGGCATTGCTAAACTGATTCCAATTTATTCAGTTATATTAATGATAGCTTCTCTTTCATCAATTGGTTTACCGGGATTGAACGGGTTTGTTGGTGAATTTTTAATACTGTTAGGATCATTTAAGTCGCCTGTGTTAAACAGTTGGTGGTATACAGTATTTGCAGCATCGGGGGTAATATTTGCAGCGGTCTATTTGTTGTGGATGTATCAGAGAGTTGTTTTTGGAGAAGTTAAAAATCCAAAGTTGAATTCTATTAAAGATATGAGCGCTCGCGAAATTTTTGTAATGATTCCGATATTAATATTTATTGTTTGGATCGGAATTTATCCAAGCACTTTCTTAAAGGTTTCATCCAGATCAGTTAATAAGGTTATTGAGCAGGTATATACCCCACAAAATCATAGTCTTAAATAGGCCTGCTCATGTCCAATAAGTTTTTAAAAAACATTTTGTTATTACTGATTGTTTTTTTGTTCTTTGGAACAGTGAACTCTTTAGCTGCAGTCAAAAGTGTGGCAGACACATTGGCCGTTACTCAGGCCGAGCATATATCAACGCCTAGCTTATTTATGGTTTTGCCCTTTGTTATTCTTTTATTAATGATAGCAACGGGTCCGTTGTTCTATAAACATTTTTGGGAAAGGCATTATCCCAAAATTTCTATTGTACTTGGAGCTTTTGTTGTAATTTATTACCTGGCAATACTAAAGAATGATCATATACTGATGCACACATTTGCTGAGTACATAAGTTTTATTGCATTGCTCGGTTCATTATTTGTTGCTTCAGGCGGGATATTGATAAAGGTTGATAAAGAATCAACCCCGATGCTGAATGTAATATTTTTGCTTTTCGGTGCTGTGATTTCAAATATTATTGGTACAACGGGCGCATCGATGCTGTTGATAAGACCCTTTATTAAGATGAACAGAGAAAGGCTTCGTCCGTATCACATAATATTTTTTATTTTTATTGTCAGTAATGTCGGTGGTGCATTAACGCCTATAGGTGATCCTCCTTTGTTCCTGGGTTATTTGAGTGGTGTCCCTTTTTTCTGGGTTATCGATAATGTGTGGTTTATTTGGATCCCGGCACTACTAATGATACTGTTTGTCTTTTATATATTTGATAAACTCAATAAAACCGAATATGAAAAGATTGAATATAGCAATAAAATTGAGTTTAAAGGGCTAAAGAATCTTGGGTATCTGGTTATAATAATTCTTGCTGTTTTTATTGATCCTGTGGTTATACCCTGGGTCCCTAAATTGCCGTTTGGTTTACCTTTTGGGATCAGGGAAATAATAATGTTTGGGGTTATTTATTTATCATATAAAGGTGCCGATACTGAGATACTGAAAGCAAACGAATTTGATTTTGAACCGATCAAAGAAGTTGCTTATTTGTTCATTGGAATATTTGCAACAATGGTGCCTGCGCTCGAACTGATTGCGCACGAAGCAAATGTACTGGGCGACAAGCTGAATGCCGGTGTTTTTTATTGGGCTACCGGTTCACTTTCGGCAGTGCTTGATAATACACCCACATATATGAATTTTCTTAGTGCTGCAATGGGTAAATATTCACTTCTTGTAACTGAAAAGGCTCAGGTTGCACATTTTGTTTCAGTGGATCAGATTTATTTGCAGGCAATTTCAGTAGCGGCTGTGTTCTTTGGTGCTATTACCTACATAGGTAACGGCCCAAACTTTATGGTAAAATCTATTAGTGAAAGGGCGGGTATTAAAATGCCGAGTTTTTTTACTTATATGATTAAATACTCGATTGTAATTTTAATCCCGATTTATGCGATAATTTGGTTAATATTTTTCTACGGTAAAGGTTAAAAAATGAATACGATAAAAGAAGCATTAGACAAAAAATCGGATGGTTTGTGTTATGGTAATAGAGTGATTCTTCCTTTTAAGGCATCATTCTTAAAAGTTATTATTGAAGATGATATTATCACTGATTTCTCAACGAGTTCTAAAGGTATATATATCAGGGAAGATGAAAATTACACAGATCTATATTTCCTTGAAATAAAGGACTTGAAAGAATCAATTACAAAATATGAAAATATTAAAATGGTCGTTGTTGAAAAAGGTGATGATATTTTTAATATAGATAATCATAAGAAGATAGCATTGTACATTGGAGAAAAACATAATGTCAAAATTGAAAAAACCGATGATGACATTTTATTTATAGAATAAACGCTAAAGAAATAAGATTATGCTGAACAATATCCAGGAATTTTACAATATACTACCTTATATAATTTTAGGCGGCGGAATATTAATTTCACTTGTTATAGAAATGTATTGGTCAAAAAGTGAAATTGTTTTGCCATGGTTTTCAATTATAATTTTTGTAATTGCCGGTTTTTATTCTTTATCAACTGTTAGTAAAGTTTCTGTTGTTTTCCAGAATATGCTGGCAACAGGTGGTGATGTAAATATTTTCTATTTCATATTTACTTTTGGTGCTGCTATAATTTGTTTACTTTCTATTGATTATTTGAAAAAATATGGTACTTATTTCGGCGAATTCTATATTTTGCTTCAAACTTCTGTTATGGGTATGATGTTCATGGCAGGTGCTAAAGATCTTTTTATGATCTTCCTCGGTCTGGAATTAATGTCAATTTCATTTTATGCTCTTGCAGGGTTGAACCGAAAAAGCCTTAAAGCTAATGAAGCATCCCTGAAATATTTTTTACTTGGTGCTTTTGCTACAGGATTTATTGTTTATGGAATAGCCTTTATTTATGGCACTGCACAATCAACTTCGATAGAGATTATTGTTGGTAGATTTGGAGAGTTATCTCATAATTTATTGTTTATTACAGGTGTTTTATTATTCCTGATTGGATTTTCTTTTAAGATTGCGGCTTTCCCGTTTCATATGTGGGTACCTGATGTTTATGAAGGATCATCAACAACTGTTGCAGGATTGTTTTCAACCGGAGGAAAAGCTGCTGCTTTTGCTGCAATCATAGTTACGCTTGGTTCTATTTTTAATGGAATTGATCATAATATCTTTGAGCCATACCTTGCTGTTATTGCTGTGCTATCGATGTTATTTGGAAGCATAGTTGCAATTTCTCAGAACAATGTAAAAAGAATGCTTGCATATTCTTCAATTGCACACGCGGGCTATATGTTAATTGGACTTGCAGCAGGTAATTATGAAGGAATTGCAGGAATTATTTTTTATCTCGCAGCTTATACTTTTATGAACTTAGGTGCTTTTGGAATAGTTGCAATGATCGAAGGAAAGGATGAAACAAACCTTACTTTTGATTCTTATTCCGGACTGGCTTCGCGACAACCGCTATTAGCAGCAATGCTATCACTTTTTATGTTTTCACTTGCAGGCATACCACCATTTGCAGGATTCTTCGGCAAGTATTATGTCTTTATAGCAGCTATTAAAGCTAATTTAACCTGGTTGGCAATAGTCGGAGTTATTTCAAGCGTAATCAGTGTATATTTCTATCTCAGGATTGTTGTTCTGATGTACTTTAAAGATGCTGAATTGGAGGTAAAAGTTGAAGAAAGTAATACAGGATTGCTCGCTGTAATGATATCTGTACTATTGGTTATAGTAATTGGAATTGCTCCGGGATCACTCATCAACCTTATCTCATCCTTCTTGAAATAGTTAACAATAATTTGTATAAATTATTATTGTTGATTTTTTCCTGTGTAAAAAAGTTTACTTTTTAGAAAGTCAAATTATGATACCACTTTATTCAACAAGACAAATTCGCGAGATAGATAATTTTGCTATCAAAGAGCTTGAAGTTCCATCAATCGTGCTGATGGAAAATTCCGCCGTACAAATCTATGATATAATTGAAAATGAAATACTGACTTCCAGGCAAGTTAAAAAAGTAGGTGCAGTTTGCGGGAAAGGGAATAATGGTGGTGATGGTTTTGCGCTTCTTAGGCATTTTGCCAACAAAGGTTTTAGCTTAAGTGTATTGCATGTCGGAAAAGAAAATGAAATGTCTGAGGATTGTAGAGTTAATTTCAGGATTCTAAAAAAAATGACTGAAGAAAATTCCAAAATTACAATTAGGGAATTTAATTCTTTGAAGGATCTTGGTTTGCTTGCAAGATCAGAAATTATTATGGATTGCATGCTAGGTAGCGGAGCAAGGGGGGAGTTGAGAGAACCATATAAAGGTATTGTCGAAGCTCTGAATAAGCTTAAAACTATACGTGTAGCTATTGATATTCCAACAGGACTTGATGCTGATCTTGGATTCGGTGAAACAATATTCAATTCGGATTTAACAATAACACTTGGTGAATTCAAAAAAGGTCTATTTATCCAGGATGGATACACAAATTGTGGAAAAATAGTAAAAGGCGAGATTGGAATTGATCTTGGATATTATGAAAAATTGGCCGCAAATGATTTCCTGATTGAACCGGAAGATGTATTTGAATTTCTACCAGATAAAAAGAAAAACATTCATAAGTATTCTGCAGGCAAAGTTTTTACAATTGCAGGTTCGGGTAGTTTCCCGGGAGCGGCGATGTTGTCTTCTATGGCTGTATTAAAAGCTGGGGCTGGGGCATCTGTACTGGCTTTCCCTAAGTCTATAAGGAATTTGATCTTTAAAAGAGCAAGTGGGTTGGTAGTCCAGTCTTATCAGGACAATGAAAAAGAATATTTGTGTGAAAATAATATCAAAGAATTAAATCAAAGAATTAAATGGGCCGATGTGACAGCAATAGGACCTGGTTTAGGAAGAGATAAAGAAACACAAACATCTGTTCTAAGAATTTTAGAAGAAAGGAAATGTAAAAAATATGTAGTAGATGCTGATGCAATTTTTGCACTTGGTAGTGGAAAATACGAAGAACTTAACCTTGAAAATTTTGTTTTAACGCCTCACCAGAGAGAGTTTGCAAATTTAATAGATGTAAATATTAATGAGCTTAGAAAAAATATTTTTAAATATGGAAAAAACTTTGTTACAAAGACGGGATCTTATTTAGTCCTAAAAGGTGCACCAACAATTATTTTTACTCCGGAAGGTGACGCCCTTATAAACTCAACAGGTAATCCAGGAATGGCAAAATTTGGTGTAGGAGATGTATTAACCGGTGTGATTGCTGGCTTAATGTCTCAGCAAAAAAATATTGATAAGTCAGTCATAGCTGGGGTCTATTTACATAGTCTTGCTGCTGATCTTTTACTAAAAAGTAAAACTGAATTTTCATTTACTGCTGAGGATATAACTAAATCATTACCATCGGCATTTAATTTCTTAAGGAGATCGTTTGCTTAACTATTTACAGAACCATAAGAGTTTTCTAATCTATTATCCACTCATAATATATTGGGGGGTGTTGTTGTTTTTTACATCACTTCCCGGTGCAGACTTCCCTGATCTTAGTGTAAGTGATAAAATAGAACATATTCTGGCTTTTTGGGGATTGGCAATTTTGTTAAAGCTTGCTTTAATAATACAAAATAAATATTCGAATCTGAAAAAACATTCTTCATTATATACTTTACTAATAATTGGAACCTATGCTGCCTTGGATGAACTTCACCAACTTTATATTCCGGGGCGTAGTTGCGATATTTTAGATTGGACAGCAGATATTTCTGGAGCATTGTTAGCTGTATTGTTGATTTCACTAATTATTAAATATTCTTCATCAAAGTTGGTGGAATAGGACAAATTTAAGTACTGATCTTTAGGGAACAGTTTACCAAACAAGAGGTAAAATAAGTAGAGTCTTTTAAGTTGACAAAAAATATACCATTTAGTAAATTAAAGCAGATTTATTTGACTATAAGGAGGTGCTTTAAATGGCCCTGAAAAAGAATCCTAAAGCTGATTTAAGAAGCAAATACAGTAAGTTTTTTGAAATCAGTTTAATAACTTCACTTGCTTTGTTGATAGTTGCATTTAAATTCTTTCCGCATATAACGCCTGAAAAGAAAATTGCAACTGATACGCAAGAATTGTTCAATGTGGAAGATGTACAGCAAACTAAGCAAGAGAACAGACCTCCTCCTCCTCCAAAACCACCGATTCCTATCGAGGCACCTACAGATAACGTTCTTAACGATATTGATATAAGTTCAACCGAACTTGATGTAAATGCGAATGTTGAAGCTCCGCCCCCTCCAAGAGAAGAAAAGGAAGAGGAACCGACTTATTTTGTTGCAGTTGAAGAAATGCCTGAACCAATAGGAGGAATAGCTGCTATTCAGGCAAAAATTGTATACCCTGAAATAGCTAAAAGGGCTGGTGTTGAAGGAAGAGTATATATTAATGCTTTTGTTGATGAACATGGTAACGTAACCAAGGCTGTAGTTCTAAAAGGAATTGGAGCCGGCTGTGATGAAGCAGCATTAAAAGCTGTAAAAGAAACGAAATTTAAGCCTGGTAAACAGAGGGGCAAACCAGTGAAAGTACAGGTTTCTGTTCCGGTCATATTCAGACTTAATAATTGATTTTTTTATTTATAAAAAAATTAAAGGCACTCAACTCTGAGTGCCTTTTTATTTTTTAAAAATTAAGAATTTAATTCCTTATTTTTAATTAATAGTAATCATTCCTTGCAGAGATAGACATATTTGGCTAATTTTAAAAGCATTCTTTTTAGTAAAATTATTGCAGTTATGTACATACTTATAATAATATTCAGATACTATTGCTCCTAAACTTTGCCTTTCTTAAATGATTAAATGGAACAAGCATATTGATAATAGATGGAAATTAGTAAGTGTAGTTATTTCTATTATTATACTTGATTTACTTTTCCTTTATTACATCAAATACAAAAACCAGGGGCTCCCGCTTAGCGATATTAATTTTATTTATACTGGTAATTTACTGAATCTCATCTTTGTTCTAATTTTAATTGTGGGTATTATTTTTTATTCTTTTAATGAAAAAAATATATATAATCCCAGGTTACTGATATTCTACACAGCTTTAATAACTTTTTCACTTCTCTTTGCCGAATTTTATGTCTGGGTAAAGATTCCTGTTCCCGATTATTTTATACTAGAGCATCCACTAAAAGATGTCTTAAAAGGAATTTTGTTTACTATTTATCAGTTAATAGTATTTATGTTCATTTCTGCAGTCTGGATTACTTTTCTTGGAAGGAAAGAATTGTTAATTTTAAGAACTGTAATTAATTCCATAATTATAGCAACGCTCTTACTTGTAGTTGCATTTTTTCATTTGAGCTCAGACGTTGAAAAAAACTTTGCCAAAAATTATACTGGAAATGCAAAGTTTGTAGGAGTGGTAATGGGGGCAGCAGTCTGGTCAAACAATCAACCAAGCCCGAGCCTGGCCTCACGAGCGGATATGGCAGCAGAACTGTATAAAAATGGAATATTGAAAAAAATCCAGGTGACAGGAGGGCACGCCCCGGGCGAACTAAGTGAAGCTGAAGTTGCGTATCATTATTTAAAATTAAAAAATATTGATTCAACAAATATTTGGATAGAAAATAAAACAGCTTCAACCAGCGAGCAGATAAGATTTATAAAAAATGAACTTATGCTTAAAAAGCATTTAAACAATATCATTATCATTTCTGATTCTTATCATTTAGCAAGGATAAAAGAGATTTGTAAATTTTATAAAATTGAGGCACGGTTTGCTCCTTCCGAAATGAATTTAAGTTTTGATAGTAAAATATATTACAGGTTCAGGGAAAGTATTGCCCTACTTGTGTTTTGGTTCTTCGCATTATAAAAAACAGGTGAATAAAATGATTAAATTCGAAACATTACAAGAATATGGTCACGAGCAAGTAGTTTACTGCTACAATAAGGAAGCAGGTTTAAGAGCGATTATAGCTATTCATAATACTACATTAGGTCCCGCACTTGGCGGTACTAGGATGTGGAATTATAAAAGTGACGAAGATGCTTTGAGAGATGTACTAAGATTATCTAGAGGGATGACTTATAAAGCCGCGGTTTCCGGATTGAATCTTGGTGGTGGCAAAGCTGTAATTATTGGAGACTCTGCTACTCAAAAGAATGAATTATTATTCAGAACCTTTGGAAAGTTTATTGAAGGTCTTGCCGGACGATACATCACTGCAGAGGATGTAGGCACTTCAGTTAAGGATATGGAATTTGTCAGAATGGAAACCAAATACGTTACCGGAATTTCGAAGGCACTTGGCGGTTCGGGTGATCCATCGCCGGTGACAGCTTATGGGGTCTATGTAGGAATCAAGGCTTGTGCAAAATATAAATGGGGTGATGATTCACTAAAAGGGAAAAAGATAGCAGTACAGGGTGCTGGGCACGTTGCAAGTTATCTGTGTGAACATTTATATAATGAAGGAGCCGATATCTTTTTAACCGATATTAATGAAGATAAAATTAAACGTACTTTGGAAACTGTGAAAGCTCAGGTTGTAAAACCTGAAGAAATTTATGATGTAGATGCCGATATATTTTCACCGAATGCTTTAGGGGCTATAATTAATGATAATACAATAGAAAGAATAAAAGCAGAAATTATTGCCGGTGGTGCAAATAATCAATTGGAAGTTGAAAATATACACGGTCCAAAGTTGGTCAAAAAAGGAGTTGTTTATGCTCCCGATTATGTCATTAATGCGGGCGGGTTAATTAATGTTGCAAATGAACTTGAAGGTTACAGGCAGGATAGAGCTCTGAAACAAGCCGAAGGAATTTACGATGTTATTATGAAAATCCTGAAAACATCTGAAGAAAAAAAGATCCCTACTTATGAAGCTTCTAATAAAATTGCTGAGGAAAGATTAGTACAGGTTGGTAGGATTAGCAATATTTACACAGGCAGATCTTATTTCTCCGGTCGTTTAAGTGAGATAATAAAAAGATAATAAATTATATCTTATTTTTTTGTTCTTTAATTTTTTCATTTAATATGTCACAATTATCCAAACGTAGAATTGTAAGAGAAAAGGTATTGCAGATTCTTTATGCTTATGAAATGAATGAGGATTCTCTGCAAGCACATATTGAGAATATACTTACAGACACCTCCAATAAAGCTGATAGAGAATTTGCTGAAGATCTTGTAAGTCGCGTGATAATTCATCAGAATGAATTAGATGAAAAAATTAGATCCAGAGTTGCAAACTGGGAGATGAACCGGATCGCTCTTATTGACAAATTGCTATTGAGGATGGGTATCTGCGAGATACTATATTTCGAAGATATTCCACCGAAGGTTTCAATAAATGAGTCCATAGAAATTGCAAAGGAGTTTAGTACGTCAGGGAGTGGAAAATTCATAAATGGAATTCTTGATGCTATTTTATCACAACTGAAAGATTCTAAATCGTTAAAGAAAACAGGAAGGGGATTAGTAGAAGAAACAATTTCAAAACCTACCCAAAAGAAATAGTTTAATGAAAGAAAAAGGCAGAATTATAAGCTGGTCATTTTTTGATTTTGCCAATACCGCCTTTTCTGTAATTGTAGTTACTGTTATCTATTCAAAATATTTTACCAATATTGTTGCCGGAGGTCAAAAATGGCTTTGGGGCCTTGCGGTTAGTATTTCGATGATATTTGCTGCAATGCTTAGTCCGCCAATGGGAGCAATTGCTGATGTTTCCCATAATAGAAAAAGATTTCTTTTATTGTTCACTCTGGTTTCGATAATTTGTACTGCTTTAATGTTTTTTGTACAGAAGGGAGATATACTATTAGGGATAGTTCTGTTTATTTTTGCAAATGTAGGTTTTGAAGCAGGGTTGGTGTTTTATGATGCTTTCCTTCCGAATCTGACATCTAAGAAAAATTATGGTAGAGTATCAGGCTATGGATTCGCTATGGGATATCTAGGTGCACTCGTAGTATTATTGATTGTCATGTATTTGTTACCTGATCAGTCTGTACCCACGTATTATTTTTATATCCGCTTTTCTTTTGTTATAGCTGCATTGTTTTTCCTTTTTTTCTCAATTCCGTTGTTTGTTTTTGTAAGTGAGCCAAAGATTGAAAATCCTGTTACAAAAGGGTTAATTAAGAATGGAGTTAAGAAAAGCTTTGACACTTTGAAAGCTCTTTTTATTAAAAATGAATATCCCTCTGTCCGAAGATTTCTTTTTGCGTTTTTCCTCTATAATGATGCAATAATTACAATCATTGCTTTTGCTTCTATCTTCGCAACTAACATTTTAAAGATGACGGACGCAGAGATAATTTATTTCTTTGTAATTGTGCAAAGCACGGCGGTAGCTGGTTCATTTATTTTTGGAATAGTCTCCGATCATATTGGGCCAAAAAAGACAATTACAATAACTATTATTATATGGCTTGTGGTAATAATCGGAGCTTATTTTGTGAATGCCATTTCAGAATTTTACGTTATTGGATTACTGGCGGGTCTTTCAATTGGTTCATCCCAATCGTGTAGCAGAAGTTTAATGGCTCTTCTCACACCTAAGGAAAGAGAAGCTGAATTTTTTGGCTTTTATGATGGATTATTTGGTAAATCTTCGGCAGTAATTGGACCTTTATTTTATGGGATTATTTCAGACATATCCAACGAGCGCGTTGCAGCGTTGGCAATAGGGCTATTTTTTGTAATTGGTCTGATCATTTTACAGAAAGTTAAAGAGCCTGAATTTAAAATTAGTAATAAAGCTTCTTAAATTTTTTTTAACTTTTCAGCAGCTTGTAATAAAACTTCATCTCTTTTAGCAAAACAAACCCTGATTATTTTTCTGCTTTTATCTATAGTACAAAAGGGTGAAATGGGAATTACAGTTACACCTATTTCTTTTGTTAAATAGGTCGAGAAATCCATATCATTTAATTCTGAAATCTCAGAATAATCCAGGATTTGAAAGTAAGTACCACTAGTAGGAGTAATTTTAAATTTTGATTCCTTTAATGATGAAATTAACAAATCACGTTTTGATTGATAGAAAGAATTTAACGATAAATAATGTTCCGGCTTATTTAGGTAATCAGCATATGCATATTGAATAGGGGTATTTACAGCAAACACGATGAACTGATGAATCTTTCTAAATTCTTCTGTTAAAGTTTTTGGCGCTGTGCAATATCCTATCTTCCATCCGGTTGTGTGATACGTTTTCCCAAAAGAAGATATTACAAATGATCTTTGTGATAATTCTTCTGATTGACAAAGACTAAAATGTTTCTGCCCATCAAAAATAATGTGCTCATAAACTTCATCACTCACTAAAATAATTTTCGTATTTCGTGTAATCTCTTCCAAGACTTTAATATCAGATTCATTTAAAACACTGCCAGTCGGGTTGTGAGGTGAATTAATTATTATCATTTTTGTTCTTTCAGAAATAGAATCTTTTACGCTCTGCCAATCAAATGAAAAGTCTTTTCCCAATGATACAAACTTTGGAGTGCCGCCATTCATTAAAACTACCGGGGAATAAGAATCATACGCTGGTTCAATAATTATTACTTCGTCTCCACTTTTAATAATAGCTGTAATTGCAGTAAAAAGAGCTTGTGTAGCTCCTGCAGTTATTGTTATTTCATCGTTATAATCATATCCTTTTTTATATAATTTTTTAATCTTTTGGGCAATCCTTTCTCTTAATTGTTGAACTCCGGGCATAGGTGCATATTGGTTAAAACCTTCTTTTTGATATTTATTAACTAAAATAATCAGTTCTTCGGAACAGTTAAAGTCAGGGAATCCTTGTGAGAGATTAATTGCATTATAATCCAATGCCATTTTTGACATTATTGCAAATATGCTAAGCCCCAAACCAGATAATTTTGAATCGTGTATGAAGTTTTTTGATGACATATATATGTAAAGGATTTAACCGGAATAATTAACTATAATAAATATTAGTAAAATTTATTAGAAATGATAGAACCTTTAACCGAGGGGAAAATTAGTGGCATAAAGAAATATTGTCTAATTGATTTGATATTTCGGTGGTCTGATTGCGTCATACATTTTCTTTAACTGATCATATGCATATCGGCTGCCACGTTGAGCTGCAAGCCTGTAATATTTTACAGCATCAGGAGTACTTTTTTTAACGCCGATGCCGTTTTCATAACAATAAGCCAGAGAAACCTGAGCAAGTACAGAGCCAAAATTATCAGCTACCTCAAGTGTTCGAAAGTACTTCGTCGTATCCATATTTTCAGTTTTTATTTCACCTAAAAGCATGGCAGTTGCAATTCTAACAGAAGCTTCAACACTTCCTAATTTTTCGGCTGTTTCCCACAATGAAATAGCTTTTCCCTTGTTCATTTTAACAAATTTTCCTGTAAAATATGAAAAGCCAAGTTCAACTATTGCTGGCAGATCATTTTGATTTGCAGCTCTATTCAGCAAATTGAATGAATCAGCCTCGGTAAATTGCTGGTCAAATCCTAAAATGTAAAGTTCATACCAAACGTACATTGCATCTGCATTATTATTATCAACAAGTTTCTTAAGATTAGTAAAATAATCTTTTTCTTTTATCATATACCATATTATTGCAGGGGCAATGGGTGAGTCTAATCTTGTAGCACGTAAATAATATAATGCCGCTGAGAGTTTGTTCTTCTTGAAAAATATTCCTTTATCGTACAATCTGCCTATTAAGGTTAGTGCCTCAGGATTTCCTGTTTCAGCAGACTGAACCAGATACGAAATACCAGTTGCTTTTAACTTTATAAGTGATGAATCATTTTTATTGCTGATACCGAGAGTATCGATAAGTGTTTCGCTTCCGTTTTTCCAGATAGCTTCTATAATTTGTTTATCAGTTATTACGGGTACAGAATCAGTTTTTGAAGAGAAATCGATAAATACTAATCCAAGGTTTGAAGCTAAAGTGGATCCATCATCTGTATCTGAAGATTTTGAAGCATCGTTTGATGTATTTGTCTTTGTAGAATCAAAATAATCAGGAGAAACTCGCTTCTTCAATTCATTTACAATTTCCTTTGCGTATGTATTTCCATTGTCTGAAGCCTTTTTAACCCAAGTATAAGCTTTATCCCAATTTCTTTTTACAATAAAATCGTTAGTATTTAAAATTCCATATATATATTCTGCCTGTGGCATCCCGGAATGAGCAGCATCTTTAAAATATTCGTACGCTTTAAAAGGATTCCACGCAACTCCCCAACCGTTATTTAATAATATCGCATAATTATATTCTGCTGCTGTCAGCTTTTTTTCTGCAGCTTTTCCAATCCAGTAAGCAGCTTTGACTGTATCGGCAACTACGTCTTCACCCATTAGATATCTTAGACCCAATTCATGCATAGCAAATGGATCACCTGCATTTGCTTCCTGAGTAAGTTTAAATTGCTGCCATATTTGATATGCAAGATCAGGTTGGTAGAAGATATTAGTATTTCTTCTTGGTCTGTTATTCTTGAATGCTAGGCTTGAGGTTGTATCTTGCGCTGATATCTTAATAGTCATCCAAATAAATATAAGAACATAAATCGGAGCAAAGTTAAAATGTATGTAATGTTTCAAATTGTTAGTATCCAGATATTCAATTTTATTATTACTAATAGCTAATATAAGACTCATTAGATTTAGAATGAAAGATAAAACACAAATCCAAGCGTTGAAAGTCAAAATAATTCGTGGGTATCTATTTTATATGACATATAAAATAGATTGGAAGTTTAATTTTTTCTGAAATTATAGACACAAAAACGTTGAATTACAATCATAAAAGGGCTAATTTAAAAAGATATATTTATTTTACCATATTCTAGAAAGACTTTTCGAAACAGATTCTGATGAATGTTTATTAATATTTCAAATTGAAATTAGTGCGTAAATGATCTATATTTAAATACAAAAACAAAAAGCATGGCCGCCAGGAAAAGAGTTAAATTTATTTTTGTAACAGGTGGTGTCGTTTCCTCTCTCGGCAAAGGAATTACTGCCTCTTCCCTTGGTCTTCTTCTCAAACAACGTGGTTTCAAAGTAACAATTCAAAAATTCGATCCGTACATTAATGTTGATCCCGGAACTATGAGTCCTTTTCAGCATGGCGAAGTATATGTTACGGATGACGGTGCCGAAACTGATCTTGATCTTGGCCATTATGAGAGATTTCTCGATGTTAATATGACAAAGTCAAACAACACTACGACCGGTCAGGTGTATTATGACGTAATCACAAAAGAAAGAAGAGGTGATTATCTGGGAGCAACTGTGCAGGTAATTCCTCACATCACGGATGAAATAAAAGAGAGAATGACTAAGTTAAGTGAGCTTGGCGAATATGATATTATAATTACTGAAATTGGTGGGACTGTTGGTGATATTGAGAGTCTTCCCTTTATTGAGGCTATGCGTCAACTAATGTTAGAGTTCGGTAAAAAAAATACTTTAAGCATTCATGTTACGCTTGTTCCTTTTATTCCTGCAGCCGGAGAAGTTAAAACCAAGCCAACTCAACATAGCGTTAAAAATTTACTTGAGCTTGGAATTCAACCCGATGTTTTAGTTTGTAGATCAGAAAAAAAATTGACTAAAGATCTGAGAGATAAAATTGCACTGTTCTGTAATGTTGATACTAAATCTGTTATTTCCGCTTATGATTGCAATTCCATTTACGAAGTTCCGCTTGTTTTGTTTAAGGAAAAGTTGGACCAGATAATTTTAAAAAGGTTACATCTTTCAGACAAAAAAATTAAGCTGGAAGATTGGGATAACCTTGTAGAAAAAATAAAAAAACCGGAAAGAACCGTTGAAATTGCACTTTGTGGAAAATATGTTGGGCACCTTGATGCCTATAAAAGCATAATGGAAGCTTTTGTTCATGCAGGTGCGGAAAACAATGCAAAAGTAATTGTAAGAGCTATTAGTGCTGAACAATTAGAACAGGAGACTCCAGAAAATCTTCTTAAAGGGGTAAACGGCATATTGGTTCCCGGTGGTTTTGGAGAGAGAGGAATAGAAGGAAAAATAAAGGCTGCAAACTTTGCCAGAGTAAATAACATTCCATACCTTGGAATTTGCTTGGGAATGCAGTGTGCTGTGATTGAGTTTGCAAGGAATGTCTGTGGTATTCGTAAAGCCAACAGTTCAGAGTTTAAGGTTAATAAGTTTAGTGTTATTGATCTGATGGAAAATCAGAAGAATCTTAAAAATATGGGTGCGACAATGAGATTGGGAGCTTATCCTTGCACACTTAAGGAAAATTCACTGGCTATAAAAGCTTATAAAACCGAACTTATTTCTGAAAGACATCGCCACAGGTATGAAGTAAATAATAAGTTCAGAAATAAGCTTAAAGAAAACGGTATGGTTCTTAGCGGTTTGTCTCCTGATAAAGAATTAGTAGAAATGGTAGAATTAACTTCACATCCATGGTTTTTAGGCTGCCAGTTTCATCCTGAACTTAAGTCACGCGCTACAAATGCCCATCCATTATTTCGTGAATTTGTGAAAGCTGGTATCACGTATTCTGAAAATGCAAAAGAAGGAAATTAAATATTTCCTGCAAACTAGATAAAAAAATATGAAAAAATATTTTTATTGCATTGTGTATCTTTTCATTTTTTTATCCTTGTTAACAGGGAATATTTTTGCACAAACTTATATTGATAACACTATCCGAATAGGTCTCAATAATATTTATAATTTTAAGTGGGCGCAGGCTGAATCAACATTTCAAAAATTGATTGATAAATATCCGGATGATCCTCGTGGCTATTATTATAAATCCAGTATTTATTTTTGGTATTTTTTTAGTAGCAGGGACAAAAATGATCTTCAAAAATTTATGGAATATTCCGATGAAGCTATTGAAAAGGCCGTAGCTTTGCTTGACAGTAATTCAGTAGACATTGAAACATTATATATCCTCGGTGCTAATTATTCATACCGGGCAATGGCGTTCACACAAGAGGGGAAATTTCTTGATGCAGTATGGTCAACAAAAAAATCAGAAAGTTTTCTCAACAAAGTAATTGAACTAAATCCTAAATTTCACGATGCATACTTAGGCCTTGGCCTTTACAATTTTGCTGTTAGGCAAGTTCCTAAAGCATTACAATGGGTTTTAAGTTTAGCAGGAATGAAAGGAGACAAAGAAAAAGGTCTTGATTATATTAAGAACGCTATGACTTATGGGACTTATTCAAATGTAGAAGCAAAATATTATTATTCTCAAATACTTGTTGACTTTTTCGCAGATTATCCAACAGCTGCACGCTACATGAGATCACTGATAAACAGGTATCCAGATAATTTATTATTTAATTATTCACTTGCTGTTATATACATTAAAGATAGAAAACTTGATCGGGCTGAGAGAATTTTAAAGAGGATTGTACAAAGCAAAACTACTAAGTTTAAGCAACTTATTGCTTATTCAAACTTTCTTATTGGAGACATACTTTATAAGAAAAACAAATTTGAGTCTGCGACCGTTTATATTAACAACTTTATATTAAATACAGTAAATAATGATTACCAGGGTATAGCAAATTACAGACTTGCTATTTGTTATGAATTTATGGACCAGCCTAATGTTGCAAATACCTATTTCAAATTATCTAACAGGGGCGGTTCTGACATCGAAGATGATATATATGCCAGAAGAAGAGGTGAATTATTTGCAGATAACGAATTTTCAAAAGAAGAAATGGAGCTTGTAAAATTCAGGCATTATGTTGAAGGTGCAAGATATAAGATGGCGATTGATAGTCTTTCTTACCTTTGTGATAGTACGAGTTCCGAAGATATAAAAGCCGAAGCCCTGCTAAATATTAGTGATGCATTTTTTTCACTCGGTAAATATGAGAGATCGGCAGATACTGCTTTAGTTGCTAAGTCGCTGAATATCAAAAATGAAAAATGGATAAAGCCTTTTGCTTGTTATTATATTGCCAGAGCAAAAGAAAAAATAGGTGATAATGAAGAAGTCAAAACATACATTGGTGAAGCTGAAGATTACAAGGATTACGATTATCAAAATAAATTAAAGAATCTGCTATTTGCATTAAAAAGTCGTGGGAAAAATTAGAAAAACATAACAAAAGCAGGCTAATTTCATTGACAATATTTCGCTATTTAGCTAATTTTAACCACTTTTAAGGACAGTTTTATTTTGAATGTAGCTGTATTTGTTTCAGGAAGGGGATCAAATTTACAGGCTATTTTAGAATCAGATTATACAAAAGACATTATTCGGGTAAAAGCGGTAATAAGTGATAAAATTGATTGCACAGCTTTTCAGATTGCAGGAAAATACTTAATTCCAACCTTTACAATAGGCAAAAAGCCAGGCAACATAAGTTATAATGAGCTAATAACTTCACTTAGAAAACTAGAAATTGAATTAGTCGTTCTTGCGGGATTTTTGAAACTGATCCCTATAGAATTTTTGACAAACTTTCATAATAAGATTATTAATATTCATCCTGCCTTGCTTCCTTCTTACGGTGGTACTGGTATGTATGGGATGAACGTTCATCGTGCTGTTTTTAATGCAGGGGAGGAATATTCGGGCGCAAGTGTTCATATTGTTAATGAAGAATATGATTCAGGAAGAATAATAGCACAGAAAAAAATTGAAATATCGGATATCAGGTCACCTGAAGAATTAGCGGATAAAGTTCTTAAAGTTGAACACAAATTATTGCCTCTTGTATTAAAAAAGATTGCCGAAGGCGAAATTGATTTGCAAAGGTCTCAAAAAATTTTTTTAATGTAGTTTCTTTTAGTATCAAATCTTGGGTATAAGATTGAAAAAATTAGCATTAATTAGCGTTTCAGATAAAACTAATATTGTTGAATTTTCAAAACGACTTGTTAAATATAATTACGATATAGTTGCTACCGGCAATACTGCGAGACTTCTTAAAGAAAACAGTGTTGATGTAACTGAAATAAGCACTCTAACTTCATTCCCTGAAATATTTGATGGACGTGTTAAAACGCTTCATCCGAAAGTTTTTGCAGGGATACTTTTCAGGCGGGACAACGCCTTGGATCAAAAGGAAGCTAAAGAGAATAACATAATGCCCGTTGATATAGTTTGTGTTAATCTTTACCCTTTCGTCAAAACTGTTGAAAATCCAAATTCTGATTTTGAAAAAATTATTGAGAATATAGATATCGGTGGCCCGAGTTTGATAAGAGCATCTGCAAAAAATTATAAATTTGTTTCAGTCCTTACTAATCCGGATCAGTATGATTCATTTCTCAATGAACTAGACTCTGGCCAAATCAGCATTGAAACAAGGAAGAAACTGGCGCTTGAAGCATTCTCAAATACAGCGTCTTATGATACTTATATTGCAAACTATCTTGAGTGTAAATTCGAACAATCTCCGTCATATATAAGAATAAATTACAAAAAGGATAAAGAACTCAGATATGGAGAAAATCCCCATCAGAGCTCATCATTGTATGGGCGTTTTTCGGACTATTTTGAGGTGTTTCATGGAAAAGAATTATCATATAACAATATTCTTGATTTAATTGCGGCAATAGAACTGGTTGAAGACCTGGCTGGAACTTCCTGTGCAATAATTAAACATCAAAACCCTGCAGGGGCTGCAACATCTGAAAATATAATGGATGCTTATGAAAACGCATTAAAAGGTGATCCTGTTTCAGCCTTTGGAGGTATTGTTGCATTTACTAAAACTGTCACTGAGGAAGTGGCATTAAAATTAAATGAAATATTTTTAGAGATAATATGCGCCCCTGATTATACTGATGAAGCTTTCACAATTTTGAAAAAGAAAAAAAATAGAAGGCTGTTGAAGCAATTAAAACCTATTAATATAAAACAACAAAACTTCAGGAATATTCCGGGCGGAGTAATTATTCAGGATTCAGATAGCATTTCAATTATTGAAGATCAGTTAAAGGTAGTAACTGATAAAAAACCCAATGATAAAGAGATGGAAGATATCTTATTTGCCTGGAAAGTTGCAAAACATACAAAATCAAACGCAATTGTTTTTGCAAAAGATAAAACTGCACTTGGTGTTGGAGCGGGTCAAATGTCAAGGGTCGATTCATCCAAGCTTGCAAAAATGAAAGCTGATGAGCATAGACTTGATCTTAAAAATTCAGTTGCAGCTTCAGATGCATTTTTCCCTTTTGCAGATAGTCTGCTTGAAATTATTAAATGTGGAGCGACTGCTGTAATTCAACCGGGAGGCTCCGTTCGAGATCCCGAAGTAATAGAAGCTGCTAATAAAAACAATATTTCAATGGTTTTTACTGGTATCAGGCATTTTAAACATTAAGAGGCACTATGGGAATTTTTGATTTTTTAACTACTGATATTGCAATTGATCTAGGTACAGCCAACACATTAATTTATGTTAAAGGAAAAGGGGTTGTATTAAATGAGCCCTCGATTGTAGCATTTGACAGGAATACAAAAAGGATTATAGCATTAGGTAATAAAGCAAAGGAAATGCAAGGAAGAGAGCATAAAGAAATCAGAGTCACGAGACCAATGAGGGATGGTGTTATAGCCGACTTTGAAATTGCAGAGGGAATGATCAGGGCTTTTATTAAAAAAGTCAGAGCAGGTTCTCTTTCAACCAGGAGGGTGGTTGTTGCTGTACCAAGCGGAGTAACGGAAGTGGAGAAAAGGGCTGTGAGGGATAGTGCTGAGCACGCCGGGGCTAAAGAGGTACATCTTATAGCAGAACCTATGGCTGCTGCAATAGGAATAGGAATAGAAGTGGAAGCCCCTGTAGGAAATATGATAATCGATATCGGAGGGGGAACAACAGAAATTGCAGTTATAGCGCTTTCCGGAATTGTAAATGAGGAATCGATTCGAATAGCAGGTGATGAGATGAACTATGGGATTATGCAATATTTTAAGAAAAACCATAATGTTTTAATTGGAGAAAGAACAGCAGAAGCAATCAAGTGTGAAGTTGGATCAGCTGTACCATTAAAAGAAGAAGTTACTATTCAGGTTAAAGGGAGGGATCTTGTAGGCGGTGTTCCAAAAACAACTGAAGTCAGTTCCGTTGAAATTCGTGAAGCATTAAATGAATCTGTAGTACAGATCGTAGATGCTGTGAGACAGTCTCTTGAGCGAACTCCCCCTGAACTTTCCGCAGATATTCTCGATAGGGGAGTTATGTTAACTGGCGGCGGCGCATTATTAAAAGGACTTGATGAAAGAATAAGAATGGAAACCAACCTTCCTGTTCATGTAGCGGAAGATCCTTTGACGGCTGTAGTAAGAGGGGCAGGGAAAGTGATTGATAGTTTGCAACATTACTCTAAAGTTTTAATCCGAAATAGAAGATATTAAAAGAT
Source organism: uncultured Ignavibacteriaceae bacterium (assembly GCA_964595355.1). Taxonomy (GTDB): domain Bacteria; phylum Bacteroidota; class Ignavibacteria; order Ignavibacteriales; family Ignavibacteriaceae; genus JAKAGZ01. Next base: position 29,172 of record CAZQQD010000001.1, read on the forward strand.
AGTGGGTCTATCTAACTATGATACGATTTTTCCTAAAACTGTGGGATGACTTTAAAGAATATATTATTCTTGTTGTACTTCTGATATTTAGTCTTTTTACTCTTTCTTTGAATAAAACTCCCGAGATCAAAAATTTAAAGGCATTAGCTTTCGGAAGTTTTGCTGCAGTTACGTCTGTAGTATCAGACATTACAAACATTGCTAAAATTAAAAGCGAGAATAAAAGATTACTAAGAACAAATGCTGAACTAATGCTTGAAATTAACAGATTCAGGCAGTATGGTATTCAAAATATAGAGTTAAAAAATCTTCTTGGCTTAAAAGAATCAACGAAATATCCTTTAATTCCCGGAGTTGTTGTTTCAAAAACATTTTCGACATCGCAAAGTGCAATTACTTTAAATGTAGGTAAAAATGATGGCATAAAACCTGGAATGCCCGTAATCGATGATCAGGGTTTTGTTGGAATAGTTTATGACATTTCAGATGACTTTTGTATAGTTAGAACCTTAATTAATATTGATATAAAAGTTACGGTCAAAGATGAACGGAGTCGAATTGATGGAATTATGAAATGGAACGGCGACAATCTGGTTATTGTTGATGTTCCCAAAACTTATGACGTTAAAACAGGGGATAGGATAATTACTTCTGAGATAAGTTCTATAGTTCCAATACCTCTACCTGTCGGTGTTGTTTCCGGGATCACAAATGTATCTACTGGTATTTTTAATGAAGCTAAAGTCCAGCCATTTGTTGACTTCAATAAAGTTGAGAATGTATTTGTTATAGGCATAGTTGAAAGTGTACAAAAAAATAAACTGGAGCTAAATTTTTACAATCGTAAATAAAATGCGTTCTGAATATATATATCCTATCTTAATATTCTTTCCGGTTCTTGTTATTCAAACTACTATAATTCCATTTATTTCACTAAACGGAACAATACCTGACCTGATAATAATTCTTCTTGTATTTTACACTTTAAGGAACGGTCAAATTTATGGTACTGTACTGGGATTCGCTTATGGACTTTTATTTGATTTGTTTACCGGTAGCTTGTTGGGTAGTTCAATGCTCGCAAAAACACTTGCAGGATTTGTAGCCGGATATTTTGCAAATGAAAATAAAATTGAAATCTATTTTAAATCATATAACTTTGCATTAATCGTTTTGTTGTGTTCAGTTATAAATTCTGTTATAAATGCTTTTTTTAGTAATGTAGAATTCAATTCTAATTTAATTGTAATGATCTTCCAACTTGGGCTATTGCCAGGCTTTTATACTGCTGTTATAAGTTTAATTAGTATTATTTTTTATCCGCGAAGGAACTTTACGTGAAATCTAAAAATTTTGCATCGCAGGAAAGAAAGTCTATTATTTATTTTATAATTATTGGTGCATTTTCATTATTAGGTTTTAGACTTTTCCAGATGCAGATTTTAGAACACCATTCTTATGACGAAAAATCTGCGAACAATAGTATTAAAGCCATTGAACAGATTCCTCTACGTGGAATTCTTTATGACAGGAACATGAAAGTTTTAGTTAATAATGTTCCCGCATACACAGTCAGAATCACTCCTGCCGATTACGATAAAAGCCTCAGTCCATTACTCGAAACTGTTCTTGGAGTGGATCCAGGATATATAGGGAAAATTCTAAAATATAATAGAGTTTATTCAAAATATATACCTGTGAGGATTAAGAGGGGAGTAGACTTTAAAGTTGTCTCCTGGATAGAGGAAAACTCTGAACACCTTCCTGGCGTGGATTACATTGTTGAAATGCAAAGAGGTTATCCTGATAGTGTCAGAGGCTCACAGCTATTCGGCTATACCAGGGAAATATCGCCTCAAAGTTTGGATAGTGATACCAGTGATTATTATAAACCGGGTGATTACGTCGGGAGTAGTGGAATTGAAAAAGCTTATGAAAATATTTTGCGTGGAGTAAAAGGTAATGATTACGTGCTTGTTGATTCAAAAAGGAGAGAACTAGGTAAGTTCAAAGATGGAAAAGCGGACCAGCCATCAATAAAAGGTAATGATCTTGTTTTAACAATTGATGCGAACATACAAAGAATCGCAGAGCATGAATTACAAGGGAAGCGTGGTGCAGTTATAGCTATGGATCCCAAAAACGGGGAAATAATAGCATTAGCGAGTGCACCGGATTTTGATTTAAATGAATTTTCCTATGTAACCTCAAAGGACTATTTAAAAGAATTGTACAACGATCCGTCAAAGCCTGTTTTTAACCGTGCAACAATGTCAGTACAACCGCCTGGCTCTACATTCAAACCCCTTGAAGCTATTGCTGCACTTGATATGGGAGTGATTACTACATCAACTACATTTACATGCACAGGTGGTGCCACTTTTTACGGTAGATATTTTAAGTGTGATGATGTACATGGAAAAATAAACGTAGTTCATGCAATTGAACATTCGTGCAACGTTTTCTTTTATAACCTTATATATAAAATTGGATTGGAAAAATGGCATGATTATGCAGCTAAATTTGGTTTCGGACAAGAGACTCATCTTGATATAGGAAATGAAGCAGCAGGATTTATTCCTGACTCAAAGTATTATGAAAAACTATATGGTCCTAATTGGCCCAAGAGTATAATGGCAAGTTTAGGAATTGGACAAGGTGAGGTTAGCGTTACACCATTACAACTTGCACAATATTGTTCATTAATCGCTAATGACGGTGTAACTTATACTCCACACGTTGTTAAAGGATATCTTGATAATCATACACATAAACTGATGAAAATAAATAACACAAAAAAAATAGTAGTAAATATTGATAAAAAAATCTTTGATATTGTTAAAGAAGGTATGTTTTTAGTTGTAAATGGTTCTGGGACTGCTGCAAATAGTAGAATAAAAAACGTTCTAATGGCTGGTAAAACCGGGACAGCACAGAATCCTCATGGTAAGGACCACGCATGGTTTATAGGATTTGCACCCTATAAAAACCCTCAAATAGTAGTAGTAGTTTTAGTTGAAAATGTTGGTTTCGGTGCCTCGTGGGCTGCTCCAATAGCTAAAACAATTGTAGAGACCTATCTGAATGGCGATAAAAATGAAATTATTAGAAGCAACAGTGTAGCCCTAAACCAGGACGCGGAGAAGACTAGCAATGAGAATTGATTATAAAGTACAGGATAAATTTGACTTTGGACTTTTCATTCCTCTGATGCTACTCCTTTGCCTGGGGTTTGCTGCAATTTACAGCTCGACCATAAATAATCCACTTGCATCAGGAAATTTCGAAAAACAAATAATATTTGCTTCCGTAGCTTTGATAATCTTTTTTATTACTTACTCATTACCTACAAATACATTTAGGACAATAGCAATTCCAACTTATCTTCTTTCCATTTTATTTCTTATTGTAGTAGTTTTATTCGGTAGAAAGATTGCTGGACAAAAAAGTTGGTTAATTATTGGCTCGCTTGGGTTTCAGCCGTCTGAGTTCGCAAAAATTGGAATGATATTCGGAGTATCTTATTTTTTAAGTAAAAGAAATACCGATATCGAATCTTTTAAGGATATTTTATATACACTTGCTATTGGTTTATTCCCGGTTTTATTAATATTAATTGAACCAGATATGGGTACCTCTCTGGTCTTTTTCGGAACAATAATAGTATTAATTTACTGGAAAGGAATAAGTTTGTTCGGCTTGTTTGTTGTTTTATCTCCGGCAATAGTTGCTATTGCATCGGCGTTTGGTTTAATGTATTTCATTATAATGCTTGCATTGGTTGCAGTTGTATTATTTTTGTTTAAACGCGATATATTTTTCAGTGGATCAATATTTGCAATTAATCTTGGGGCCGGACTTTTTGCCAATTATGTTTTTAAAGCGTTAAGTGAACATCAGCAAAATCGAATCCGTTCTTTTGTTAATCCTTATGCGGACCCGCTCGGAACCGGATATAATTCAATACAAGCTAAGGTTGCTATCGGCTCAGGAGGATTTTTGGGTAAAGGGTTTTTAAATGGGCACCAAACACAATTACAATTTATACCTGAACAATGGACTGATTTTATTTATTGTGTAATTGGTGAAGAATTTGGATTTATAGGCAGTGTATTTACATTAGTTCTGTTTTTAATTCTTTTCTTTAGGATATTCAAAATAGCAACATCAACTAAAGATGAATTTCTTAGTCTGACTTTAATTGGAATACTAGCAGTATATTTTATACACCTTTTCGTAAATATTGGAATGACTGTAGGTGTTATGCCGGTGATAGGTATTCCTTTACCTTTTGTTAGTTATGGTGGTAGCTCTTTACTTGTAAATATGTTCATGCTCGGAATTGTAGCAAATGTTTACAGGACCAGAAGAAATTATATTTAAGGAGGTTTATTGATACTTTCGGATACAAAAATTCTTGAAGAAATAAAAAAGAAAAATATTGTTATTGATCCATTTAGAAGAGAAAATTTGGGAACAAACAGCTATGATGTTCATCTCGGTAAATGGCTTGCAGTTTACGAGGATAAAATTCTTGATGCAAAACAACACAATAAAATAAAAACCTTTGAAATACAGAACGAAGGGTTCATACTTCAGCCGGCGACTTTATATTTGGGAGTTACAGAAGAATATACAGAGACAAGAAATTTCGTTCCATTTTTGGAAGGGAAATCCAGTATAGGCCGGTTGGGTATCGATATACATGCGACCGCAGGAAAAGGTGATGCAGGATTTTGTAACACCTGGACTCTGGAAATATCTGTGAAAATGCCTGTCAAGGTTTATAAGGGAATGCCAATTGGTCAACTGATTTATTTTGAAATGGATGGTTCTGTGGAAGTACCTTACGATAAAAAGCAAAATGCCAAATACAACCAAAGAACAAAATTTCCGGTTGAATCAATGATGTACAAAAATTTTAAATGATATGACAGCTCAGGAAAAACTCACTAAAAAAAACTATGAGCAAAAAGTTATTTGCGTTGGGTTGGATTCAGATTTAACTAAAATCCCACCTCATTTACAATCATCAACTAATCCTGTTTTTGAATTTAACAAGGCCATTATAGAAAGCACCAGTGAATTTGCTGCTGCTTATAAAATAAATTTTGCGTTCTATGAAAAAGATGGAACGAAGGGATTTGAAGTTATTGAGAAAACAATAAGTTTAATTCCTGATGATTTGCTCATAATTGCTGATGCTAAAAGGGGAGATATCGGCAACACCTCAAAAATGTATGCTTCATCAATTTATGACTATTTTAAATTTGATGCTGTGACAATTCATCCTTATATGGGTTTTGATTCTGTTAGTCCTTTTCTCGAAAAAAAAGGAAAGATCAATTTTGTCCTTGCGTTAACTTCAAATGAAAGCGCTAAAGATTTTGAAAAACTAAAATTAGAAGATGGTTCATTTCTTTTCCAAGAAGTGATCAGAAAAGTAAATGAATGGAATAATAATAAAAATTGCGGGATTGTTTTTGGTGCAACTCAAATAGAAGAATTATCTGAAAACATAGACTTATTTGATAACCTTCCGGTTTTACTTCCAGGCATTGGTGTTCAGGGCGGAAATATTGAAGAGATAATAAAAGTTTTTAAAGCAAATAATCGGTTAAATCTCTTGATTAATAGTAGTAGGGGGATTATATATAAAGATAAAAGCGATAAATTTGCCGAGTCGGCTAAGAGAGAAGTTATTAGGTTAAATGAGGTAGTAAAAAATATTCTGAAATTGTGAAAAAAATTTTAGCCATATTGATAATTATTCTAGTTGCACTGTTTTTATATATAAGTTTGAATGATGTTGGAAATAAAAAAGACAGTGCCTTAAAGCAGCAAACAAATAAACAAACTACTGATTCGGAGCTGGTTAAAGCTGAGGAAGAAAATCCTCCGGAAATTCCAGATATTTATGACTTTTCAAAATTAACAATTGATTATAAATTAAAGCCAGTTAAATTAAATTTACCTGATTCTTTGAAACTGAGTAATTCACAAATTAATATATCGGCCATTATTCCCTCCAGGGTGAGGTTATGTGATCTTTTCCTTTTAGTTAATAATAAAAAAAGAGATATGTTTTACCGTGCTAGCAGTGGCCGTTATGTCTTTAAGAATGTGAGCTTAAATAAGGGCAGAAACGAAATTGAAATATTTTATCGAATAAAAACAAAAAGATCAAAATCAGGATCAAGTATTGTTATTAGAGAATAATAATAGGATTTATATGAATTCTCAAAAATTACCCGAAAAATTTCTCTCAAATATTTGGAAAAACCAATCTAATAATAAACTTTTCACTACCAGCGATGGAAAAAAGATTAGAGTAATTGACCCCGGTAACGAGAACACTCAGATGGACGGCCCTGATTTTAAGAATGCAAGAATCAAAATAGGTGACATCACTTTTCTTGGGGATATTGAAATTGACAGTTTCCATTCAGATTGGAGGGCGCATGGGCATATCTATAATAAAAAATATAACAAAGTAGTTTTGCATGTAATTCTTTCCGAAGACCACAAACATAATTATGTAGTAACAAGAAGCGGCAGGAAAATTCCAAGTATTGGCTTGGATGCGCTGATTGAACCCGAGGCCAGGAGTTCTATACAAAAAGCAATTCGTGAAGAGAGAGATGAAAGACTTTATAAAATTGCTTGTTGTGATATATCAGATAACATTGCTGAAAAATTTAAACTTGAATTTATTCAAGATCTCGGAATAGAAAGGTATAGAAAGAAATGTAACAGAATATTACAACGACTTAAAGAATTGGTTTACCTTAAAGAGCTGAATGTAAAGGAACCAGTTGTACAATACGAACTTGATGAAAAATTTATTAACAAAACTTTCTCTCACACCGATTTTGAAGATACTGAGATATGGGAACAGGTTTTTTATGAGTTTATATTTGAGGCTCTTGGTTATACGAACAATAAAGATATAATGAAAAAAATTGCTCAATCGATTGATATAAAATTCCTAAAGAAATATTCCCAAAATGATAATTTTGAGGAAATTCTTGAAGCAGCCTTTTTTAATATTGGTGGGATAGTACCGGAAAGAATTAAATATAATGATGAAACTACTACAGAATATGTTAGGAAATTAACTGAAAATTGGGAATCGATTAAAAAAGATTATGACAGTAAGCTGTTTAAAAATAGTCAATGGAATTTTGCTAAGTTGAGACCTCCGAACTTTCCAACAATCAGAATTGCTGGCGGTATTAGATTATTAAAAAAAATATTAATTGATGATTTAATAAAGAATTTACTCCTTCAATGTGAAGAACAAACTGATATTAAAAAAATTGCAGGATTTATGAGAGACCAGGTCGTTGTTAAAGCAGATGGCTACTGGCATAATCATTATGTGTTTGATGGTAAACAAATAACAACCATTAACTATTTTATTGGCGTTTCAAGAGCAGATGATATAGTAATTAATGTAATTTTCCCTTTTTGTTCTGTCTATTTTGAAATATTTGGTAAAAAAGAAATAACAAATAGAATATTCAAATTTTATTTGAGTTATCTTCAGAAAAGTGAAAGCAGATTGGTTAATAATATATCCAGATCTTTATCAGTAGAAAGGAAGCAGAAAATTAGCGTTTATCATCAGGGGATTATAAATCTTTATAGAAATTATTGCTCGCAAAGTAAGTGTTTAAATTGTGAGATTGGTAAGAGGGTGTTTAATTAGTTATTGTTAGCTAATCTTTGTATGTCATCTCTTAATTTTGCAGCCCTTTCATATTCTTCTGATTCAATTGCTTCTCTTAACTTGGACTGTAGAGCAGCAATTTTAGCTTCTTTAGTATTTGGGACCTGTTCTCTTTCTTTACTATCTTTAGATTTTTCTGATTCTTCTGTAGGTATAAAGGCAGCTGCGTCCATAACTGATTCAGCAACATAAATAGGAGACTGAGCTCTTACTGCCAAAGCTATTGCATCACTTGGTCGTGCGTCAATCTCATTAGTAAGTGTAGACATTTCAAGTATTATTTTGGCATAAAATGTGTTTTCGCGAAGTTCGTCAATTAAAACTTCACTTACGGATGCGCCTACATTGTCAAGAAAATTTTTTAACAGATCGTGAGTTAAAGGACGTGGAGGTTTTATTCCTTCAATTTCAAGAGCAATGGCCTGGGCTTCAAATGCTCCAATAATTATAGGAAGCCTTCGACTGCCGTTCATTTCTTTTAGGAGAATTGCATAAGCTCCTCCTGTTGACGGACTGGAAGAAAGGCCTAATATTTCGCATTGAATTTTATTCAACTTATTCTGCCTAACCCTTTATCCTTTAATCTTTTTGATTTCTTTAGTTAATTCAGGCAAAATTTCGAAAACGTCGCCTGCAATACCATAATCAGCTACACCGAAGATCGGGGCTTCCTTATCTTTGTTGATAGCAACAATATACTTTGAAGATGACATCCCGGCCAAATGTTGGATGGCTCCGGAAATGCCACACGCTATATAAAGCGAAGGAGAGACAGTTTTTCCGGTTTGTCCAACCTGTTCCCTATGAGGTCTCCACCCAGCATCAACCACTGCTCTTGACGCGCCTACAGCTGCTCCTAAGGCATCTGCCAGTTCTTCCACTAGTTTAAAGTTTTCCGGGGCCTTCAATCCTCGTCCACCTGAAACAATTATATCAGCTTCTGCAACGTCCATCTTACCTTCAGATTTTTTGATTTTCGTTACTTTAGTAGAAAGATCAGGAGAGGCTACATCTTTAGTGATTAAGTTTAGATTCACACCACTAACTTCAATTGGTTTAAAAACATTGGGACGAAGTGTTATTACTTTTATTTCACTTTTAGGTTTCAAATCCATTAAAGCTTTTCCTGCATAAATCGGGCGCGTTGCAACAACACTTCCGTTTGATGCTTTAATACCCACGCAATCAATGAGACAACCTGCATTTAATTTTACAGCTACTCTCGGAGCCAGGTCTTTGCCTAATGCTGTATCTGAGAATAAAATGTATTCGGCATCAATTTCTTTTGCAAACTCTGTTACAGCATCTCCATATGCAGTGGATGAGTAATTTCCGAGTTCAGCATTTTTAAAATGTGTTACATCAGCAACACCATATTTTGAAATTTCATTAAGGTTTTCAATTTCACTTCCTACAACAACTGCTTTTGCTTCAAGTCCCAGATCTTTTGAGAGACCTGCTACTACTGTAAGAACTTCAAATGCTGATTTTTTTAGTTTATTTTCCCGTTGTTCTAATACTGCTAAAATAGTTTTTGACATAATTTAGAAATTCCTTAAATAACTTTTGCTTCTTCTCTTAATAGTTTTACTAATTCAGGTACTGCGGAACTATCAGTACCGAGTATTCTCCCCGGTTTTTTGGGTTCCGGTAATTTAAGTTTTATAACTTCAGTAAGATTATCCGAAACAGCTGCTGGTTTTTCTTCAATAGTTTTCTTTTTGGCAGCCATAATTCCTTTCAGCGAGGCATATCTTGGTTCGTTAAGGCCTTTCTGTGCTGTTATTACGGCTGGTAATTTTGCTTCTACAACTTCTTTACCACCTTCAATTTCTCTTTCAGCAATAACCTTATCTCCTTCGATTTTTAAGTCAACAACAACTGCAACACAAGAATAACCTAACATTGTTGCTGCCATTTGTCCTGTAATAGAATTATCATAATCTACTGATTGTTTTCCGAAAAATACAAGCTCACATCCAAGAGATTTTATTTCTTCAGATAACGCTTTTGCAATACCGAATGAATCTCTATTATTTTCGTCTTTTAATAAGATACCTTTATCGGCCCCCAGTGCAAGAGCTTTTCTTATGCTTTCTTTGCTGCTGTCATTTCCAACGCTTATGGCAATTACCTCGCTATCTCCTCCGAGCTTATCTTTCATTTTCAAAGCTTCCTCAACAGCAAATTCGTCATAAGGATTTATTATATATGTTACACCATTTGGATCAATGGCTTTTTCATCCTGTCCAACTTTAACCTTTGTTGCAGTGTCCGGAACGTGGCTCACACATACTGCTATTTTCATCAATCCTCCAAAAAATCATTTATTTTTATCAAAAATAACCATTAATTTCTATAGATTCAATTAATCTTTGTTTTTGAAAGGTCTGAGATTGATATCTTTGCTGTGGACGAGGAACTAAGAAAGATAATTGAATTATAAACTTTATCTTTTTTTAATATTTATTTATGTTAGCGATATGGAAGAGTTCACTGAAGAGTTACAAAAATCTACTCCTGAAATTGATGTCCTTACAGAGGAAACTACAAGCACAGGGCTAGAAAGCAAGGTTGTACTTTACAATGATGACTGGCATACGTTCGACGAAGTAATTACTCAGTTGATTAAAGCGGTCCACTGCTCATTTGAAAAGGCCAGAGCACATGCGTTTGAAGTTCACATTAAAGGAAAATCGATAGTATTTGCAGGACAATTAAAAGAATGCTTAAAGGTTTCTGGCATATTGGAGGAAATTGCCCTGACAACAGAAATTGTAACATAATAATTCGTTCATAATTCTTTTGAATTTAATTCCTTTTTGCATTATTGCTTTTACTTTTCGTTGTTTGTCCCTCCGTTTCTATTTATATTTAAAATCTAGATTATATTTTTAAAAGGAAATTTGTGGAAAACATTAGAAACGACATAAGAAATATTGCAATTATTGCTCATGTCGATCATGGTAAGACTACCTTAGTTGATCACATGTTAAAACAAACAGGTGTTTTTAGAGAAAACCAGCACATTGAAACAAGAATAATGGATTCAAATGCGCTTGAAAAGGAAAGGGGAATTACAATTCTCGCCAAAAATTTAAGCGTAAATTATGAAGGAGTTAAAATAAATATAGTTGATACACCCGGACACGCTGACTTTGGAGGAGAAGTAGAACGGACTCTAAGAATGGTTGATGGGGTTTTGTTGCTTGTTGATGCTGCAGAGGGACCATTGCCTCAAACAAAATTTGTGCTGAAGAAATCTCTTGACCTTGGTTTGAGGCCAATTGTTGTTATAAATAAAATAGATAGAAAAGATGCCCGACCTGATGAAGTACTCAATGAAGTTTTTGACCTTTTTGTTTCGCTTGGAGCATCAGAAGAGCAATTAGATTTTCCATATGTATGGACAATTGCAAAACAAGGAATTTCCAAACTAAAATTGGAAGATGAAGGGAAAAATCTTTTTCCTTTATTCGATGTAATATTGAAATCAGTTCCACCACCTGAAAACGATATTGAAGCTTCCTTTCAGATGCTTATTTCCGCGATTGATTATAACGATTACCTTGGGAGAATAGGAATTGGCAGAATCCACGCAGGAAAAGTGAAAATGGGAGATAATATTGTTCTCATTTCGCGTGAAGGAAATAAATCAAATGCTAAGATTACGAAACTTTATATTTATAAGGATTTTCACCGTGTAGAGGTAAACGAACTATCAGCAGGTGATATTGGTGCAATTGCAGGGCTTGAAGACGTTAATATTGGTGAAACGATCGCAAGCCCGGATAAACCTGAGGGCCTTCCTTTTACTGCTATTGATGAACCAACCATAACGATGAATTTTATGGTCAACAATTCTCCTTTTGCAGGACAGGAGGGAAAATATGTTACAACAAGAAATATCAGTGAAAGGCTTTCAAGAGAATTAAAATCAAATGTAAGTCTTAGTGTTGAGATGACCGATTCACCTGACAGCTTTAAAGTCAGTGGAAGAGGTGAACTTCATTTGGCAATACTAATTGAAAATATGAGAAGAGAGGGATACGAATTACAATTAAGCAAACCACAAGTAATATTTAAAAGAAAACTCGATGTTCTTTGTGAACCAATTGAACACGTTATTATTGATGTGCCTGAGGAATTTGTTGGTGTTGTAATTGAGAAGCTGGGGAAAAGAAAAGGCGAAATGAAAAATATGGTGACATTTAATGAAAACACAAGAATCGAATTTCTAATTCCTTCAAGAGGTTTGATAGGTTACAGGGCAGAATTTATGACTGATACTAAAGGTACAGGAATTCTTCATCATAATTTTGAATCTTATGAACCTTATAAAGGAGACATTCAACAAAGACAACGTGGTGCATTGGTCTGTATGGAAGCTGGAATTGCCTCTTCTTATGCGATGTTTAAATTACAGGAACGTGCAGTATTTTTTATAGAAAATGGTACAAGAGTTTATGAAGGTATGGTAGTTGGAGAAAACTCGCGTGAAAACGATATGAGAGTTAATGTAACAAAAACAAAACAACTTACAAATATGCGCGCATCAGGTGCCGATGAGGCTATTCGTTTGGAACCGCCAACCATAATGACTCTTGAACAGGCAATTGAATGGATAACCGACGACGAATATGTTGAAGTTACACCGGAAAATATTAGAATCCGGAAAAAATATTTAACAGAAATGGATAAGAAAAGTGCTAAGCTTGCTGCAAAGCAGAAAGTGTCGGTGCAAGCAATTTCTTAAAATAATTATTGCGGGGAATACTAACAAAAAAGAGGTGAATATATGTCTGATAATGCTTTACAAGGGTTAAAACCTGAAATTCTATGGCAGAGATTTTATGAAATTTCTCAGATACCCAGGCCTTCTAAAAAAGAAGAAAAAATTCTTTCATACTTAAAAAATTTTATAGGGGATTTGAACCTGCAATATAAACAGGATAAAAGAGGCAGCATTGTAATTAATGTGCCCGCTACCCCAAGTTATGAAAATTCACCAACTGTTGTTTTGCAGGGACATGTAGACATGGTATGCGAAAAAAATAAAGTGACTAAACATGATTTTGAAAATGATCCTATCAAATTAATTAGACAGGATGGGTGGGTAACAGCAGATGGTACAACACTAGGAAGTGATAATGGAATTGGTGTTGCAGCTGCTCTCGCAGTAATTACAGATAAAGATGTTGTACATGGACCGCTTGAAATTCTTTTAACTGTGGATGAAGAAACCGGGCTAACAGGTGCAACTGATCTTAAAAAAGGAATGATAAGTGGTAAAATCCTTCTTAATATGGATTCTGAAGAAGATGGTGCATTTTATGTCGGCTGTTCAGGAGGAATTGATACTATAGCTGAATTTAAACTAGAATTAACAGTACCGCCAAAAAATATGGAAACTTATGAACTGCTAATTACAGGCCTTAGAGGTGGACACTCTGGTCTGGATATACACACAGGACGAGCCAATGCAATAAAATTGGTGGGTAGAGCATTGAGCCGGTTAGAACCATTAAGTTATTCGATAGCAAGTCTGGATGGTGGAAGTCTACGGAATGCAATACCCAGGGAAACTGAAGCCACCATACTAATCAAAAAGTCAGATGTTGGTAAAGCAAAAAGAATAATTAAGAATTTTGAGTCACTGGTTCAAAATGAATTTAAAATTTCAGACAGCGAAATTAAAATTGAATTTAAAAAGATAAAAAGACCCGTAAAAAAAGTCTTTAAAAAATCTTTTGGTGCTAAAATTGTAAATACTCTGTTATCTTTGCCTAATGGTATTATATCGATTAGTCAGGAATTACCTGATCTTATTGAAACCTCTACTAATGTTGCAACAGTGCACACGACTCCCCAAACATTAAAAATTGAGACTAGTCAAAGAAGTTCTATCGATAGTGCAAATCAATACATAGCAAAGAGCGTTGAGGCAATATTTAAATTGGCAGGTGGAAAGGTTTCTACAACGGACGGCTATCCTGGCTGGACTCCTGACCTTAGTTCAAAGCTACTAAAATTGTCAAAAGATGTCTTCAGGGGCTTATTTAATAAAGAGCCACAGATAAAGGCTATTCATGCAGGACTTGAATGTGGTATTCTTGAAGGTAAAAATCCCGGGATGGATATGATATCTTTTGGTCCAACTATTCAGGGAGCTCATTCTCCAGATGAAAAAGTTAATATTGAAACTGTTGAGAAGTTCTATGATCTTCTGAAAGGTATTCTTAAGAGACTTGCGACTAGTAATTAAAAGAAGAGATAATTAGCCTAAACTTTTATATTGGCTTTTACAGAGGGGAGGAATTGTTAAATTACAGGTAACAACTTTATTTTGAAGTTTTCTTTTGCTAATTTATACAAATTCCAGCCTATATAGAGCAATTTTATTTATGCATAAGGTAATGATATACAATTTCGTGATGGAAAGTGTATTGTAACGTGTTTTTAACACTTTGATAAGAAGTGACACAAAATTTATATGCAGTAAAAAAATATTTTTCTTTCCATAATTTTTATGAAAGATAAAGGAAATACTGTTACTACTGATAACAAACGGAATTTATACAAACTTCTTTTTGAGAATCATCCTAATCCACTGCTTGTTTTCCAAAGAGACTCACTGGATATATTATCATTTAACAATGCTGCTAAAGAGTTTTACGGATATAGTTCTGAAGAGTTTCTGAAATTAACCATACTTGATATCAGACCCGAAGAAGAAAAACAAAAATTTATCAAGTACTTTAAATCACAGGATTTTAATAATACAAGAGCAGGTATATGGAAACACAAGAGAAAAGACGGTACAGTGATTTGGGTTGATGTGACTGCAAGTGATATTGAATTTAATAATATTCCCGCCAGAATGCTCTCTATTATTGATGTGACTGAAAAGGTAGAATCTCAACAGGCATTGAAAGATGAGGAAATGAAATATCAGACCCTTGTAGAAACAGTAAATGAAGGAATAGTATTGGCAGATAATAATGATGTTATAAAGTTTGTAAATAAACACTACTGTGAAATGCTGGGGTATACGAAGGAAGAATTAATAGGCAAAGTTGGTTATGAAGTACTTCTGGATAAAGAAACACAGGAAATAATAAAAAAACAAAATTTTGAAAGAACAAAAGGAAAATCGAATAAATATGAATTAAAGATGAGAAAAAAAGACGGGACGCCTATTTATATGGAAATCAGTGGGACTCCTGTTTATGATAAAAAAGGGGATGTTATCGGTTCTCTTGGTTTACATTTTAATATAACTGATAGAAAAAAAGCATTAAAGGCACTTGAAGAATCGGAAGAAAAATTCAGGTCATTAGCTGAACATTCAATTGTTGGGGTTTACCTAATTCAGAATGAAATTTTTAAATATATAAACCCAAGATTAGCAGAAATATTTGGTTATAACATTAATGACCTGCTTTATAAAAAGGGACCTAAGGATCTTACACCCCCTGAAGATTGGAAAATAGTAAAAGAAAATCTGCGAAAGAGGGTAAATGGGGAAGTGTCGGCTATAAATTATTCCTTTAAAGGGATTAAAAAAGATGGAAGTGTAATTTATGTTGAAGTCTTTGGCTCAAAAGTTACATACTTAGATAAACCGGCTGTTATAGGAACTTTGCTGGATATAAGCGCACGTAAAAAAGCTGAAGATTCATTGCGTGAAAAAGAAGAAAATTTTAGAAATTTGATTAATTCTTCAATCGATTCTGTTTATGTTATACAAGATAACAAGCTTGTTCTTGTAAACCCTGCATGGGAAAAACTGTTCGGTATATCCTCAAAAGAAGCAATTTCTTCAAAATTTAACATTATGGATATTGTGGCAGAAGAAAGTAAGTCTCTTATTCAGGAAAGGATGAGACAAACAGAACAGGAAAATTTCTCACCCACAAGATATGATATGAAGGTCATTACACGAAAGCAAGGAATAAGAGAATTAGAGGTTAGTGTCTCTGAGATTATGTGGCTTGGCAGAGCGGCGGTCCTGGGAATTTACAGAGATATAACTGATAGAAAAGAAGCTGAAAGAATTTTACGTACATCCGAAGAAAAATTCAGAGACTTGTTTGAACTCGCTCCCGTGGGAATTTATCAATCAACATTCGATGGTAAAATTATTACTGCGAATTTGAGATTAGCTAAAATTCTCGGATTCGACTCGACAGAAGAGTTTATGGAACATAAACTTGGAGAATTTTATGCAGATAAAAATCAAAGGCAAAGATTGATTACTGAGTATGAATCAAAAGGATCAACAGCGGATATTGAACTTGAATGGATAAAGAAAGATGGTAGTATAGTCTGGGTTCAGTTGGATGCACACGTAATACAAACTTCTGAGAAAGATAAACCGTATTTCGAAGGGTTTGTTCGTGATATAAGTGACAGGAAAAAAGCTGAAAAAGAAATACAAGAGACCGAAATAAGATACAGACAACTGATTGAATCTGTTAATGCAATTTTCTGGAGAGCGGATGCAAATAACTTCCAGTTTAAATTTGTGAGTAAACAGGCTGAGACATTGCTTGGTTATCCTATAGAAAATTGGCTGAGCGAACCCGATTTCTGGATAAAACATATATATCCGGATGATGTTGAAATAGCTATTAATTATTATAAAAAAGCTACAAAGGAAAAGAAGCTGTATGAATTTGATTACAGAATGATTTCCAAAGATGATTCATTAATTTGGTTAAGAAATATTGTTAGTGTAATTCTAAAAGATGATGTGCCATATGAGTTGATTGGTGTTATGGTTGATATGACTCAACAGAAAAAAAGTGAAGAAGAAATTATTTCTGCAAAGGAAAAAGCTGAAGAGGCAAATAGGTTAAAGACAGCATTTTTATCGACGGTTTCTCACGAGATTCGTAGTCCATTAAATGCTATACTTGGATTCAGCAGCATATTAAAAGAGATCTATTATGATAGGGCCAGTGAGGAAGACAAGCAATTTTTTAATTCAATGGAAGAGGCTGGCGCAAGATTGCTTGATACAATTACGCAGGTTCTCGATATATCCAGGCTGGAAGCAGATGACTTTTCATTAAATATAAAACCTGTTTCATTCAACAAGTGTATTAGATCAGCTTATAATGTTCTGAATGTTCAGGCTGAAGAGAAAAAACTAAAAATAGAACTTGATTTGCCAGGAAAAGAGATAATGCTGGATACAGATGAATATTGTCTTGGCGGTGTTCTTGTAAACCTGATAAGTAATGCAATTAAATACAGCAAAAAAGGAACTATTGCTGTTAAGCTTAGAGAGAATAAAGATAGTGTAATTTGTTCAGTTAGAGATGAAGGAATTGGAATGTCAGAAGAGTATCAAAAGCATTTGTTTGAAACATTTAGCCAGGAAGATGTGGGCTTAAGCAGAAGGTACGAGGGAACTGGGTTGGGGCTTGCTATTACAAAAAGATATTTAGATTTGTTAGGTGGCAATATAGAAGTGCAAAGTAAAAAAGGTATAGGTACAACTATGATATTTTCTGTGCCGAAATCGATATTAATTCATTAATTATCATTATATAATAACGCCCAACCAATTACTCAATAATAACTTAGCCTCGCTTCTTTCTTTTTGCGGCAAATCTTTTATTCTTGTTGCATGTGTACCTTCATGCTTTATAAATACTCTTGAGTTGTTTTTTCCTGTCAATTTAATTCCAGCTCCATTTGACCAAGGGTCATTGCCACCATTTACATAAATTATATTTTCTCCCTTCGTCTGAAGCCAATAATTTATTTTCCGAAGTATTTCAGGATGATATTTTATTGTTAAATTTTTAGGTAGAAAGTCACTATATGATTCAATCGGTTTGGCTTTAATCAAGCTCAAGACTTCAGGACTGTTGTAATAAAAATTATAGTAACCTAATTCAGTAAAAGATTGATAATATAATGGTTGATAGTATCTACCCTCTTTATCTGAAAATAAACTAAAACCTGACACATTATTTAGCTCTTTAAAAAGCTGTTTTACAGTTGCATTCATGTCCGGAATTTTATCACAACTGCTTTTACCCCACTGCCAGAATGAAAATGGATATTCTAAAACAGCAAATTCAAATGCATTCACAAGGCCTATTGAAAATTTGTATTTCTTTTCCTTGGCAATTTCTTTGACTAAAGGAAGAATTTCTTTTCTGTGTTTCAGAACATCGATCTGAAATTGCGTAATTCTATCTCTGCATTCTTTTGTTCCGACTTCAGAAGAAATAAACTTATTTATCTCCGGATTTTCCTGAGCAAGATTTATTGGTGCAACGTAAGCCACAGTAGCATTAACATCTTCAGGATAATAATATCTGTAAAATAAACTGGTTTGTCCTCCTTTACTTATTCCGGTGCTAACCCATTTATTGTTTATAAATAATTTTCTAAAGATAGTAGTAATGTTGTGTAAATCTGCGGCACATTGTTCAGAGGTCAAATATTTCCAATCCATGCTTGTGGGTTTAGATTCATCAAAAAAACGGTTTTCTACAATAAGTTGATTTGCATCAAGCAGTTTGGCGGGTTCTGTAATATAATTTTTATACGCAGCGTATCCTTCAGTTGAAATTACTACTGGTGCATATTTGCTCCTGTAAGATAAATAAACCTTTTGAGTGAATTTTTCACTCTGTACATTATTGTGATCCAATAACTGTTCAACCATTATTTTATAAACTGCAACATAACCGGAATCATTTTTAACTTGCTCTACAGATCTAATTCCGGATAACGAATTTATTTCCCTGGACAAATCATCTGCGGTTTGCGAAAGACATTTTGTGCTTAAGAATAGAATTAAAACTAAAATCAACTTAATAATCGAACTGAACCGCTTCATAAATTAAATCCTAATTGTTGAGTATTTGTTTAAGTGCGGAAAGACAGGCGTTAATATTTCCTTCGTTCGAAGTATATCCCATCAAACCTATTCTCCAGATCTTGCCCGCAAGAATTCCGAGTCCCGCTCCAATTTCAATATTAAATTCGTTCAACAAGCGACTTCTGACCTGAGCATCATTCACACCGTCTGGTACTTTTACAGTTGCAAGTTCCGGGAGTCGTTGACCTTCTTTTACAAAAATTCCTAGTCCTAAACTCTTTAATCCTTCGATAAATTTTTCATTGTTTTCTTTATGTCTTTTCCATGAATTTTCAATGCCTTCTTCTTTTAATAATAAAAGAGCTTCGTGTAAACCGTACAGTGCATTTATTGGTGCGGTATGATGATAGGATCTTTTTGCAGCGCTTCCCCAGTAGCTGATCACAAGGTTTATATCCATAAACCAGCTCTGTACTTTATGTTTTCTGTTCTTAATAAATTCTATTGCCTTTTCATTAAAACTAACTGGTGAAAGCCCGGGTGGGCAGGAGAGACATTTCTGAGAACCTGAGTAAACAGCATCTATGTTCCATTCGTCTACTTTTACAGGTACTCCTCCTAGTGAAGTGACTGTATCGACAATTGTAAGGCAATTATATTTATGTGCAATTTCGACCAGAGTTTTTGCATCCGAAAGTGCACCTGTGGATGTTTCGGCATGTACAAATGAAACTAACTTAGTATCACTGTTTTTTTTGAGCGTTTCTTCGAGCTTGTTCGTTGAAATTGCCTCACCCCATGGGGCTTCAACTACAATTGCGTTGGCTCCGCACCTTTCAACTATGTCTTTCATTCTTCCGCCGAAGACTCCGTTTATACAAACTATTACTTTCATTCCGGGTTCAACAAGATTGACAAGACAGGCTTCCATCCCTACGCTTCCGGGTCCTGAGACTGGAAAAGTTAATTCATTTTTGGTTTGAAATGTGTAACGCAATAGTTCTTTTATTTCATCCATTAATTTTATGAATTGCGGATCCAGGTGCCCAATTGTTGGGCGTGCCATAGCTTGCAAAACTCTGGGATGGACATTGGATGGCCCGGGGCCCATTAGTATTCTTTTAGGTGGAATAAATGGTTGAGTACTCATATTTAATCTCCGTAATTAGAATTCTTGTGGTGGATTACTAAATGATTGCAATTTAAGAATTACTTCGCTTTCTTATCAGTATTTGCTAAAAGAAAAATGGAACTCAAAAAAGAAAGTAAACCTATTTATTAAAGGTAATAAAAATAAATTTTATAAACATTATGATCAACTTATACAGGCTTATTGTGAGAAGGTATTCAGAAAATAGTAAATTACCAATTGCAGTAGTTTAATCCATTGTTAGTTTAATTTAAGAATAAAATTCCAAACGAATTGTTAATCATTGGCTTGAATCAGTTTATCATCCAACACAACATTATATCTTCCTTTCTCAGGTCCATTTTCTAATTTCAACACCCCACGAGGGCATACAGCAGCGCAAACTCCACAACCGACGCATGAAGAACGAATAATATTTTGTTTTCGCTGTGCATAAGCTCTTACATCAATTCCCATCTCGCAGTATGTTGAACAGTTGCCACAGGAAATACACTGTCCGCCGTTAGTGGTAATTCTGAACTTTGATCTGAATCTTTGAAAAAGTCCCAATATAGCTGCAAGTGGACATCCGAATCTACACCAGACTCTGCTTCCCATTAAAGGATAAAATCCAACCCCAACTATACCGGAGAAAACAGCTCCAATTAAAAATCCATAAACTGATGAAAATGTTTGTGAAAGCCCCCCAAGCACTTTTCCTTCACTTGCAGAATTAATCCAAAGAAGGGCAGTTGTAACTACAACAAATACCAGCACTGAATGAATAGACCACCTTTCAATTTTCCAGGTTTTTAATGATTTATCCGAGAGATGACGGAAAGGATCGCCCGCTGTTTCAGCAAGTCCACCGCAACCACACACCCAGGAGCAATACCATCTCTTACCGAAAAAATATGAAAGAACAGGAGCTGCTATGAATGTCATTGCAGCGCCCCAGAAAACCATAAAATATCCGAGTGCGCCTGCAGTATGAGTCAGGTAATTTATATTATTTGGGAACAGGTATTGATATTTAAGCGGCCAAAAATAACTAAAGTAGTGTTCCGGTTTGTTGAACATAATTAATAAAGCAGGAATCAGATAAGCAAAACCAAGCTGAAAAAACATAACGGAAAATGTTCTTACTATATGATACCTGTTATGTCGGTATTTGATTATCATTTTTAATCCCATAAAAAGCACAGCTAGTGTGTAAAATGTTCCGTATAAAAACCAGCGATCAGCTTTTTCTCCCCGTAAAAAATAACTTAGTGGATCGACAAGCCTTATCCAGTTTTCAATAAATGAAGGGAACCAGTATAGAAAAAAGTAAAAGGCTGTGATAATAATTCCAGCTATCCAGGCTATTGCCCCACGTGAGGTAAAACCGTTGAAAAATATTTTATTGTTTTTGATTCCCGCAGGAGCTTCCCATATTACTGGAAGAGAATAAGTAACAGCACCAATTATAGATAGTCCAAAACTCAGGAACAAAAAGAGGTTTGGCATAATCATAGCTGTTCCTGTCAGACTTACCAAAAGGAAAAACACTCCGGTAAGAAAAACCCCAAGCCCCGTTTTTTTGATCCATTCTAATCTTGAATTGTTCTTGTAAACCTTAAACGGTTCTATTTGGATTGGTGTCATGCTATTTCCTTTCTCAGTAAACTCTTCAAACCTCTTTTTTGATTTTAATTCCAGATTTGCGCCTGGATTGTCTGAATTAAATTTTTCAATTATTTCTTTCTCGTGTCTTTCAAAAAATTCAGGATCAAAGTTTGCATTTGGTAAATGTTCCAGTACATATTCGATTGTTTTTTTGTTTTTAATACATTTTTCAAAAAACTCTTGCCTGTAACGAATACCGAATGTGTTCATTCCTACTATTGAGTGATCATCGCTTTTATAAACAAAGTGTACAGCTTTTTTACCGGATTTATGTTCCCAGTAAAAATTTGATTCACCTTCGCGTGGTTGTGCTGCTACAAATCCGTAAGTTTGATATTCTATATCCAGGAATTTTGCAGAGTTAAACCATATACCCCGGTCATATTTTGTCCTTTTACCACATATTGTTTGTGCAAGAGCTTCGCCGTGCATTCTTCCGGTATACCATAATTGTTCAAATCTGAACCTACCGAGTTCCCTTTCCTTAAATTCGACACAATCGCCTGCCGCATAAACATCGGGTATATTTGTTTCAAGGAAATCATTTACTAGGACACCACGATTTGTCTCAACTTTCGAATTTTTTACCATTTCGATATTGGGATGGACACCGGGAGTTAGTCCAACAAGTTGACATTCAATTTCTTCATCTTTATCTGTTATAATAGATTTAACTCTGCCGTTTTCTCCCGCTTTAATTTCTTTTAACTGTATTCCAAGTTTTAAACTAAAGCCATGCTCAATAATATGACGACAAATCAGAATAGAATCTTCCTTAGGAAGTATATTGCTCCAGTATAAATTTTCTCTCACTAAAAATGTAACGTGAATATTTCTTGAATGAAGCATCTCTGCAAGTTCGATTCCAATCAGCCCGCCTCCTACAATTACTGCGTGTGAAATATTCTTTGTATTTTCTTCCAGCAATTCCACATCCTGCCAGTTATATAATCCCTGCACTCCTGGTAAATCTTGACCTGGCCAGCCAAATTTATTTGTCTTTGAACCTGTTGCAATTACAAGTTTATCATAGGGGATAATTGAACCGTTATTGAGTTGCAGATTTTTTTTATCTGTATCAATATAATTTACGTGAGCGTAAATAAGATCAATATTGTTTTTGGCCCAAAACCAATCTTCATAAGGTTTAATTTCTTTGAAACGCATATGTCCCATATAAACATACATCAATGCTGTTCGGGAAAAGAAGTATTTTGTTTCGCTGGAAATAATTGTGATTTTCATATCACTCATTTTTCTAACGTGTCTGGCTGTTGTTATTCCGGCGATCCCATTTCCAATTATTACCAGATTTTGCATAATAAATCCTGTTTGAATTAATTACTAGGTACTAAAAAAATAAAAATTATGACAAAAGTATGACATTATTGTAAAAACTTTGTTACTATCATATTGAATATACTTTCCTTTCAAGTTGGCTAACGCAGGTATTCATAGATTGGCTTCCTCTTCTACAGGTCCTTTCTAGATCTAAATACAATTTAATCTTAAAATAAATATCTTCCAATTAAATAATTACATATAAAGATTTCTAATTTTCTTGAACAACAGCTTGCAAACCTATAATTTAGTTGAGCCTAAGATTAAAATATTTTTATTTAAAGTAATAATGAAATTTGACAGGAAAAATTATAGTAACGAAAATCTCATAGAGTTATACATTGCACTGCTTACTCCGAGGATAATTGAACAAAAAATGATCAATTTGGCAAGGCAAGGGAAGATTTCTAAATGGTTCTCCGGCATAGGGCAGGAAGCTATTTCAGTAGGTTGTGCTTATGCATTGGCAGGCGATGAATTTATTTTAACAATGCATCGCAACCTTGGGGTATTTTCTGTAAGGAATGTTCCTCTGAGAAAATTATTTTCACAGTTTCAAGGGAAAGCAAACGGTTTCACAAACGGCCGCGATCGTTCATTTCATTTCGGCACTTTGAAACATCATATAGTCGGAATGATTTCCCATCTTGGTCCACAATTCGGTGTTGCCGATGGAATAGCACTCTGGAGCAAAATTCACATGGAGAAAAAGGTAACCCTGGTTTTTACAGGTGAGGGCGGTACAAGTGAAGGAGATTTTCACGAAGCAGTTAATGTTGCTGCAGTATGGGGTCTTCCGGTAATTTTTTTGATCGAAAATAATGGTTATGGACTTTCAACTCCAACCAATGAACAGTTTAAATGTAAAAGTCTGGTAGATAAAGGAATTGGATACGGCATCGAGGCAAGAACAATTGAAGGGAATAATGTTTTGGAAGTATACTCAACTATCAAGGAACTGGCAGAGGATATGAGAAAAAATCCTCGACCTGTTTTGATTGAAGCTGTGACTTTCAGAATGAACGGACACGAAGAAGCGTCAGGAACTAAATACATACCCGAAGAATTATTCGCCGATTGGATAAAAAAAGATCCAATTATGAATTATGAAAAATTTCTCTTAGCTCAAAAAGTAATTACTGAAAGTATGATTAAATCATTTTTTAGAAAAATAGAAAATGATGTAGACAATGAATGGGAACTTGCTGTAAATGAGAATGAGATTACCTCTGATAGTAAAAAGGAGCTAAAAAATGTTTATGCTCCTTTTGAACAAAGAATAAAAAATCCTATTTCTGAAAAGAAAAGTAAAAAGAGATTTGTTGATGCTGTAAGTGATGCTCTGGATCAAAGTCTGGAAAGATATAAAGATCTGATAATTATGGGACAGGATATTGCAGAGTACGGTGGCGTTTTTAAAATAACCGACGGTTTTTTGGAAAAGTTTGGCAAGGATAGAGTTAGAAATACACCTCTTTGTGAATCTGCAATTATAGGTGCGGGACTAGGTTATTCGATATGCGGAGGGAAATCAATTGTTGAAATGCAGTTTGCAGATTTTATCTCTTCAGGTTTTACGCAAGTTGTAAATAACCTCGCTAAGACTCACTATCGCTGGGGACAAAATATTGATGTAGTTATCCGAATGCCTACTGGCGCAGGAGTTTCAGCCGGGCCATTTCATTCTCAATCTAATGAAGCATGGTTTACTCACACTCCCGGATTAAAAGTTGTTTATCCTTCTACTCCCTATGATGCAAAAGGTTTATTAAATGCTGCAATCGAGGATCCTAATCCCGTAATGTATTTTGAACATAAAGCGTTGTACAGATCAGTTAGTGAAGAAATTCCTGATGATTATTATACAGTTGAAATAGGCAAAGCAAACTTAATTATAGAGGGGAGTGATCTTTCAATAATCACATATGGGATGGGTGTTCATTGGGCAAAGGATGCTTTAACAGAATTCCCTGATATTTCTGCTGATTTGATTGATCTGCAATGTCTTCTTCCGTGGGATAAAGAAGCTGTTAAAAATTCAGTAAGAAAAACCGGTAAAGTAATTATACTTCATGAAGATTGTCTTACAGGCGGAATCGGAGGAGAAATTTCAGCTTGGATAAGTGAAAATTGTTTTGAATTTTTGGACGCTGCAATTATGAGATGTGGTAGTCTCGATACTCCAATACCTTTTGCAAAAAAGCTGGAAGATAATTTTTTACCGGTGGATAGGTTTAAAGAAAAATTAAGAATGCTATGGAAGTATTAATTCACTTACTCTACAACCTGGCAAACCGAATCCAGCACAGTACCGTCAACCCATTTAACAACCGCTACAACTTTTCCCTTATTTAATTTTGGTTTGTCCGGTAATCCACAAATAGAATCGACTTCATTTTTTATTTTATTCAGGGATTTAATTGGCAAAGATGATTTCTTTAATGCTTTCAATAAATCTTTTCTTAAAGGATTAATTGCAATTCCTCTTTCGGTGATTATTACGTCAATTAATTCTCCCGGTCCGCAGAGAGTTGTTACTTCATCGACTATTACTGGTATTCTGTCCCTGAAAGATGGAATTGCCAATATTGTACATTTTGAATAAAGGCAATTCTGCCAGCCGCCAATTCCGTGCAATAAATATCCATCAGAATGAGTTACAACGTTTGCATTAAAATTTATGTCAACTTCAGTAGCTCCGAGTACAGCAACGTCAACAATCGATGCAAAATTTCCTTTCCCGTGGAAATTGTAGCTTGTAAATGGACTCGTATTAACGTGATTAGGATTTTCTCTCATACTTCTCACACCTTCAAGATCAAAGGTCTGTCCGTCTAGAATATAATCTGTCAGGCCTTCTTCAAGCATTTGTACAAGATATTTTGTGCTCCCACCGCGCATAAATCTTGCTTTAATATTATTGGCCTTCATTCTTTCTTTTAAATAAAGAACAAATGCTAGATTTGTTCCCCCTGCACCAGCTTGAAGAGAAAAACCATTTTTCATTATTCCTGCTTCTTCTATAAACTGTGCAACATATTCGGCAATTAAAAGTCTGTCAGGAGATTTTGTTACTTCCGTTGTACCAGAAACAATTTTAGAAGAATCGCCAAGTGAATCAATTTTGACTACATAATCAACATTGTTTCCCTGGATTTGCCAAGGAATGCAAGGAAAGGGAACAAGGTTGTCCGTTACAACAATTACATTATCGGCATATTCTGAATCAGCTAAAGCAAAACCTATTAGTCCGCTGGCAGAAGGACCGATTACGCCATTTGAGTTTCCGAATTCATCGGCGGTTGGTGCTGCAATTACGGCAATGTCAATTTTAACTTCACCGTCTTGAATTGCCTGGTATCTTCCCCCGTGCGAACGCAGAACTCCAATTCCTTTCATTTTACCCAGAGAAGTAAATTTTCCGAGAGGGCCATTCATACTTCCTTCGATGTGATGAATTGTTCCATTTTCAAGATATTTAATCAGATGCTTATGAACAGGAAAGGAAGCACTCGGAAACCAGCGGATATTTTTTATTCCCATTTGTTTGATTGTGTCGAAGAGATAATTTGTTAAAGCATCGCCGTTACGTAAATGATGATGAGTAGAGATTGTCATTCCATCTTTCAGGCCGGCTTTTTTTAATGCGTCTCTTAAATTTCTAACAACTTTATTTCCATCAGTTGGGAAGTCTACGCAAGATTTAATTGGTGCACCGGTTTTTCTTCCGGTTGGTTTGTATTTGTTTACACCTTGAAAGGGAATCTGTTTTTGTCCATTTATTTCTATCGGGACAAATCTACCTGCAGCATTTTTAATTAGTTTCATTTCGCCATTTTTCAGTAATTATATTATTAAGTAGTCCCAGTTCAATAGTTTTTTGTGCTCTTTTTACAACAGGCGCATCTATCATTTTACTCCCTAGCGCAACTACACCAAGTCCTTTTTTTTCAGCTTCCTCAAAAGCGAGAACAATTTTCTTTGCTCTCTCAATTTCTTCTATCGAAGGTGCAAAAGCCTCGTGTACAACCTGTATCTGTCTAGGATGGATGCACCCTTTCCCTTCAAAGCCAAGTGACTTTGCTTCTATTACGCTTCTTCTCAAACCTTCCATATCATTCACATCGGAGAATACCGTATCTATAGCCTGTACTCCTGCAGCCTTTGCGGCATTTACAACCATTGATCTTGCGAAGAAACTTTCTTTCCCATCTGGTGTTCGCTGTGTGCCTATGTCGGCAGTATAATCTTCTAGTCCGATTGCAAGTCCACAAATACCCGGTGAAGAAGATGCAATTTCATATGCATTAATTACCCCTTTTGCACTTTCTATTATCGGCATAATGTAAACTTCATTCTTAATTTTATGTTCAACTTTTAGTTTCCTAATTTCAAGTATTGTCTCAGTAACTTGTTCGACTAACTCGCACTTGGGAATTAGAACAACATTAACATTGTGCGGAATAATATATTTAAGGTCTTCAATTCCATTTTGGCCCTGATTTATTCTTACCATTCTTTCACAACCATAAAAATCGACAGAGCGGAGTGTATTTCGTACGAGAATTCTTGCTGAATCTTTTTCTGTGGGAGCAACGCTGTCTTCAAGGTCTAAAATTATTCCGTCCGGTTTGTGAAGTCCTGCATTCAAAAAGAACTTTGGTTCATTCCCCGGTAAGTATAATCGGGTACGTCTCAGCTTATCTTTCTCAGTGTGATATTTATTTTGCCTGAGCATCTTTGGAAGGAATTCTTTTGTCTCATCAGGATTCAATCTCTTATATGCAGCTTCAAATCTTGCTGCAATAACAAATGGCAGCGCTCCATTATCTTCAAGAAGGATTTTTGAATGTTCTATATTAAAGCATGAACACATTTCTTCAACCTGCTCCTTGATGGAATTACCGAACATTGAGTTAACTTTACTTTTAATATCTGTTTTTAAACCTCCGGAACTTTTTCTTTCTATCTCTATGTAACAGTCAGATCGGATATCGTTCCCTCGTTTTCCGGCTGATGCTTTGTTATTTTTCTCTTTCATTAAATTCTTATTAATTAATTGTAAGTCTTTTCATAAAATTTCTGACTTTCATCTTTTCACAATTAAAAATCATCTCTTTTATTTTTTCTTGCCTCTTTTTGGTCAGTACTTTCCCTGAAAGTGAACTGAATTTGTTTTCAAGGTCTTCCATTGTCATTGGTTCACGTGGATCACCTTTAGGGTATTCAAGGTATTCGGAAAATTCGTTTCCATCCTTTGTCTTTACAATAACTTTTGAAGGCTGTTTTGCAGGAAACATTTTCTCAAATTCTTCAGAAGCCTCACCCTGTATTTTATCTATTACGTCCCAAATTCTCGGATCTTTTAATTTCTTTTCTGAAAAAGAATCTGTAGTGATTTTTTTATCAACCAAAGCTGCTGCAATGCAATAGGGGAGTGAGTGATCAGCTGTTTCCCTTGATTCTGGTCGATACTTATGGGGGTCAAAAAGAATATCACAGGCACGTGCAATCGTTTTAACAGTTACAGATTCGATCTGATCATAGTTGATGTTGTTTTTTGTAACAACTTTTAGTGTCGCTGTTATATGCGTATGTGTTAAGGCTTCGGTTGGAAAAGCCTTCATACTGCATTCCAGTATCTTAAAATTTTTCCCCAAGCCGTCTGTTAATTTTGTAGTATTCCATCCGGGACCAAATACGTCCATTAGCCCTTCTTTACCTTCAAAAATTGCTTCAGTTCCAATATAACCGTTTTTCGCCATCAAAGCAGCGAATACACCCGACTGCACAGCCATTGGGTCGACCGTGTTTTTCATCATTGTGAGTTTTCCTGCAGTCGGACATCCTATTGTATGATTATGACTTCCGTTTATTCCGATTGCATTTACCATTTGATCAATATTTAATTTAAGCAGTTTTCCTGCTACAATAGGCGAAACAAACTGTGTGAGGGTTGCATGATGCCATTTGCGTTCACGAATTCCCGGAACCGCAAATTCACAGAGTCTTTGCTCAAATTCATAAGCAAGTACAATTGCTGTGATAACCTCTTTCATTGATGAATCTGTTAATTCACTGACAGAAAGCGCCGCAGCAATAAGATCAGACGGATGTGAAGGATCTTCTTTCCAGTAAATGTCATTGAAGTCCAGTGCACGGATCATTAAAGAATTTATTAAAGTAGAATTCACGGCTGGGAGTTTATCGCCGAAACCTATTAATGTTGATTCTTTTTTGCCGCCTATATTTTTGTAAATCTTTCTTAATATTTTTACATCTTTGGTTTTGTAACCGCCGTAAGCGCAGCCGATTGAATCGTAAAGATATCTTTTCACTTCATTGATTACATTTTCAGACAGGTCTTTATATTTTATATTGACTGCGAATTCTGCAATTTGTCTTGAGATGGAAGTCCCCATTTATATCCTTATATTTAATTTAAATTTTTCTTGATCCAATTTTCGAGACCGTCAAGAGCAATCAATTCCTGTGCAGCAGTTCCAACCGGGTCGAAAGAATAATTTTTATCTTTAAATTCAATTTCTGAATCAATAAAGTTTACATTTATTCTTTCACTCAACTTTATTGTTAGCTTTGACAAACCCAATTCCTGCTTTAGATCTTCCACAAGTTCCGGACATTCTACTAATAAAAATCCATTGTTGATTGCATTTCGTTTATAGGTTTCATTAAAAGATCCTGCAATCACTACTTTAATACCCTTGTATTTTAATGCAGTGGCAGCTTGTTCTCTTGAGCTACCAGTGCCAAAATTAAATCCACCAATTAAAATATCTCCTTCTTCAGCTATCTTCACAAATTCAGGATCATAATTTTCCATCACAACTTCAGCCTGCTGTTGAGGAGTAAAATTATCCTGGTAGGTATACTTGCCGGGATAAATTCCATCTGTATTTAAATTATCTTGGTGGCAAAAGATCACGTTCCCTCTTATATCTTTTGGAAAACCTTCAACAATATTTATTTTGTCTGTTTTGCCGTGTGTTTTTTTGTTCACGTTTATAATTGCGGACGTTTCTGTAACAGAATCTTTCCATTTGAAATAAATTTTCCCTGCAATTGCCGAGGCTGCAACAACGGCAGGAGAGGCAAGATAAGCCTGAGCATTTGGCGATCCCATTCTTCCTTTAAAGTTCCTGTTTGTTGCTGATATGCCGACTTCTCCATCTTCAAGTAATCCGACACCTAGCCCGATACAAGGGCCACATCCCGGTGGAAGCGGAATTGCTCCTGCGTCAATGAGAGTTTTCCACGCACCATTTTTTTCGACTTCCTGTTGTTCATCACGTGAAGCGGCGGCAATATAAAATTTAACTTCTGGTGCTACCTTTTTCCCTTTCATAATTTCTGCAGCATCGTAAATATCGCTTGCCCTACTGTTAACACACGAAACTAAATATGCTTTGTTAATTTTTACTTCCTTTTCCTGAAATGCCGTCACAGGTGTAAAAACTTTGACAGAATTAGGGCCAGAAACTGAAGGTTTTATTGTCTGGAGATCAATAACAATTTCCTTTGAATAATATGCATCTTTATCTGCTTTTGGAGGATCTTTTTCCAGATCGAAAATTCTGAATAAATTCATCCTTGGATGAAGGCCATTGCCATCTGTATCTGAAGGAACTCCTTCCAGTCCTCTTTCGATAATATGGTTTGCTCTTTTTTTAAGCCACAAAATTGTTACGTGATCAACAGGGAAAATGCCTGCCAGAGCGCCCCATTCCGTTGTCATATTTGCAATGCTTAATCTTTCATCTACTGTAAGATATTTTACACCGTTGCCTGTAAATTCTACAGCATGGTTTAATACTTCATCATTGTTAAAATATCCGCATAATGTTATAATTAGATCTTTACCTGTAACACCCTGATTAAGACTGTTTATCAATTTTACATTTACAACAGGAGGAATCTGCCACCAAGTCCTTCCGGTTGCCCAGATCGCAGCAGCGTCAGTTCGAACAATAGGTGTACCAAGGCAACCTAATCCGCCATACATATTGGAATGACTGTCTGAAGCAACAACCATAGTGCCCGGCCATGCATAACCTTCTTCACACATTATCTGGTGACCAATTCCGCGTCCTGCTGGATAAAAATCTGCTCCATGCATTTTTGCAAAATCTTCAATCTTACGATATTTTTCTAAATTCGCTTCACTCTTATCCTGAACATTATGGTCAAGTGTTATTACGACCTGTCTTGGACTAAATAATTTCTTTGCACCAATATTTTTGAATTTTGGAATAACCGCGCCTGTGTTATCATGAGTCATTACATAAGCAGGTTTTATTGATATATAGTCTCCACTATGAATTTCTCTTCCATCAGCTATTCCTACAGCGAATTTTTGTGCTATTTTTTCTAATAATGTCTGTGCCATAATTTTACCTTCCTTCAACCATCATGCTTTGAAAGGGTCAAAGCTAACAAAGTCAGCATGATGAACAATTATTGATTCAACTGTTCTATGTCCGAGATCTCCTTCCTTTGAGTGAGTTGCAATGATGTGCTGTACTTCTGCAGGAATTCCGAATCTATCTGCAATTGCTAAACCACTGAATGGATGCCGAACAAGTTTTCCTGTGTGACTTGTTGAGAGTTTTCCATCTTTCATTTCATATTCAAGAAGCTTGCCGACATCTATTAAAATAGCACCTGCAATCAGTATGTCCATATTTATCTTTATTTCATCACCAAAGTTTTTTTGCATTATTTTTGTCATCTCAACTGAGAGTTGAACACAGGTTCTTTTATGGTTCATAAAAGAAATCTTGCAATCTTTTATGAGAAGAGAAAAAGGAATAATGTTCAGGTCTTCAATTGAAAGTACGCTGTTCTCAATTGCATAAATCCAGCAGTTCAAAACTTTTTCTTTCAAGCCTTCATCTTTTATCCAATTTATTTCGGGCCATATTTTCAGAACTTTGTCTTTCATAATTTCACAACTCCGCAATTATTGCATCTGTCATCTGTTGAGTAGTACAGGCTCCATTATTAAATACATCAGCACCACCTTTTAATTTTAGCATGTCATAAGTCCTTACCTTGCCTTCAACAATTACTTTTGCGATTGCGTTACGAATCTTCTCTGCTTTTTCATTTTCTCCTAAGTGATCGAGCATCATACAAGCACTTAGAATCATTGCAATTGGATTTACAATTGAGGGATTTAATTTCTGGTATTTAGGAGCTGAGCCGTGTGTGGGTTCGAACACCGCAACTTCTTTTCCGATATTTGCACTACAGGCGAAACCGAGTCCGCCGACTAATCCGGCAAAACCGTCGCTGATTATATCGCCGAACATATTTTCTGCAACTATTACTCCATAGATTTCCGGATTTTTTGTAAGCCACATCATCTGCGCGTCTATATTTGTGTCCCAAAGATCGATGCCAGGGTAATCTTTTGCTATTTTTTTTGCCTCGCTTACCATCATACCTGAAGTTTCACGAAGTACATTAGGTTTCTCACAAACAGTTACATTTTTATAAGCAAATTTCTTTGCATATTCAAATGCTTCTTTTATAATTCTTCTACATGCACCTCTGCTCATTATTCTTGTTGATATTGCAAGATCCTCATTGGGAACATTCTTAAACGATTTCATTTTCGGGTGAGTTTCAAGAGCATCACGGACATTTTTAGGGGGATTTGTCCACTCAACTCCTGCGTAAAGTCCTTCTGTGTTTTGTCTGAAAATTACTGCATTTATTTCCGGCTCAGAAAAACCATTTGGGTTTCTGATTATAAAATTTAAAGGGTTTCCTGGAAATGATTTGCAAGGACGGATACAAAGGTCAAGGTTAAAATGCTGCCGAAGCCCGACAATTGGACTGAAATAAATAAAACCTTTATCTTTTAATGAAGAATCTAGTTCAAGAGCCGCGGCATCTTTCGGTTTGCTTGTAATTGCCCCGAATAAGCCGATTTTATGTTTTTCAAGCAGGTCTATTGTGCGTTGAGGAAGCGCATCTCCTTCTTTGCACCAAAATTCCCACCCAATATCTGCATGAATATATTGAGCTTCAAATTTTATAGCGTTTAATACACGAATTGCTTCGGGTAGAACAGTTTTGCCTATGCCATCTCCTGGCATGGTAACAATATTGTACTGCATCTATCCCCCTTCTGTTAAAGTCTTAAAAATCAGTTGCTTAAAATTATGGATTTACTTTCTGCTAAGCAAGATATATTAGTATAGCTGCATATTCTACCAATTTATACCTTTAAATAATTTTCATTTATTCTTTACAATTACTTAACTTATGCAGTTTTTAAAATGAGATTTCGATTTTATTAAATAAATCTTATCATTAATTTTAGGATAGCTGAATTAGTGGTTAAAAAGTAGTAAGGTAGTTTTATTCTACGCTTATTTAAGCTTTAAAAGAGCACCAGAACAGAAAATTTTTATATGACGGAGACTCTTTATGTTGATCATACAAACTAAAAATTAATAATTTTGTGCTTAATAAATTGTTATATTTTTTATATTTGATAGAATTAATCCCATTTAGAAATTTGTTTTAATACGGAATTGTTAATTGGAAATAGGATCCACTGAAAATAAAGTAATACACTTCGAACAAGAGCTTAAAGAGTTAAATAAAGTACTTTCTGAAATAAAAGCAGAAGGCGTACTTCCAGCCGAAATTGGTAATAAATTAAAAAAGTTCGAAGAAATAATTGCCAACCTTAAGGAATCAGTCAGAGATTATATACTCATCTCTGAAGCATCAATAGATGTGATTTTTCGCATTTCACTTACAGGCAAACTTATTTTTATTACCCCTTCCTGCGAAGAGGCGTTTGGTTATGAAATTGATGACGTTTTAGGTAAATCATTCATACAATTTATTTCAAAAGAAAACACCAAATCTGTAATTGAAGCTCTTAAAAAATTTTTTAAAGAAAAAAAGCTTCGTAATTTTATCACAGCTGTAAATCATAAAAATGGTGAAGAAATACCTGTTGAAATAAACGCAAAAATTATTGAAATAAACGGGAAGATGCTTGGTCAGGGGACTATACACCTTATAAAAGAGAGAGTAAAATCAGAAAATAAATTAAGAGCTTCAGAAAATACTTTCAGAGCTGTTTGGGAAAGATCATCAGATGGCATGCGTTTAACTGATGAAACCGGAGTTGTATTCATGTGCAACCAGGCTTATTCTAAAATGGTAGGAATGTCCAAAGAAGAAATTGAAGGGAAATTATTTTCAGTGGTTTACGATCAGGCTTTTGCATCTGTCGCATTAAAAAATTACCAACTAAGCATCCAAAAAGGTAACATACACTCCAAGTATGAATCGACAGTAAATTTGTGGAATGGGGCACAACTCGATTTTGAAATCTCAAACTCATTTCTTGAAGAAATAAATAATAAAAGATACTTGTTGAGTATATTCAGAGATATTACTGATCGAAAATCGAGTGAATACCTTCTAAGAAAGAAAGATGACTTACTTCAGGGGATAGCTGAAGCTACCAGAAGCCTTATTTCGAACAGGGATATTAATACGGGTTTTAATTCGGCATTGAGAATTCTTGGTATTGCCGCTAATGTTGACAGAGTCTATATATATAAGCATGAGATAATCGAAGAAACAGAGGAACTTTATGCCAAACTTCTTTTTGAATGGTCAGCTGAATCTGCAACAGCACAAATTGAGGATCCTGCTTTACAAAAACTATCTTATTCGAGATTTGCCACTTTGAATTTTTATGAAAATTTTTCTAAAGGTAACTCGTTAAAATTTATTACTAAAGATTTACCTTCTCATGCTCAGAGTGCTTTTATTGATAAATCCATTAAATCTTTGATACTTGTGCCTATAATGGTTGATGATCAGTACTGGGGATTTGTTGGCTTTGATGATCTTACCAAGGATCGTCTCTGGACTGATAACGAAGAATCATTGTTATTTACTATGTCGGCAACTATAGCTGCAGTAATAAAGAATAATAATATTTCCTCTGATCTGCGTGAAAAGAATAAGGAATTAGATATTGCCCTAGCCAGGGCTGAGTCAGCTGTAAAAGCTAAGAGTGAATTTCTTGCACTTATGTCGCACGAAATCAGAACACCAATGAATGGTGTTATTGGAATGACAGGGCTCCTTCTGGATACCAATCTTAATGAAGATCAGAGAGAGTATGTTGAAACGATTAGATTGAGTGGCGACCAGTTGCTGGTAATCATAAATGATATTCTTGACTTTTCAAAAATTGAATCAGAAAAACTTGAGCTTGAGCATCAGCCTTTTGATTTAAGAGATTGTATAGAAGATTCCCTTGATCTTGTAGCCCCACGAGCAGCAGAAAAGTCTCTTGACCTTGCTTACCTGATAGGAGACAATTCACCACTTACAATAATAGGTGATGTTACCAGATTAAGACAGATAATTATTAATCTTGTAAACAATTCTGTCAAATTTACCGAAGAAGGTGAAGTTTTCGTTTCTGTTTCTGCTAAAAAAGTTGATGATAAATATGAATTGTTATTCTCTGTAAAAGATACGGGGATGGGGATTGCAGCTGATAAGATGGATCGCTTGTTTAAATCATTTAGTCAGGTTGATAGTTCAACTACCAGGACTCATGGCGGCACAGGGCTTGGTCTCGCTATAAGTCAAAGGCTTTCACAAATGATGGGCGGAAAAGTGTGGGTCGAGAGTGAAGTAGGCAAAGGCAGCACTTTTCATTTTACAATATTAGTTGAGTCCGCACCATCTAAATCTAAACTCTATTTAAGAGGAGACCAACCTGAACTGAAAAATAAAAAGGTTCTTATTGTTGATGATAATCAAACAAACAGGAGAATAATACAGCTTCAGACTGAATCCTGGGGAATGGAATCCAAAATAGTTGAGTCGGGAGAAAAAGCCCTAAAGTTGTTTGAAAAGGGAGAAAAATTTGACATTGCACTTTTTGATTATCAAATGCCGTATATGGATGGAATCAGTTTATCTCACGAAGTCAGAAAATATGAAAATGCTAAGGACATTCCTATAATTATACTTACCTCAATTGGCAGAAAGGAGCAACTTACAGATTTTGATAGGATGAATCTAGCAGGTTTCATATCCAAACCTGTTAAACACGCCCAGTTGCAGGAAACATTAATAAATGTTTTGAACGGAAAGGATAAAGGCAAAAAGGATAAATTCAGAAGAGAAGTAAGTATAGATAAAAAATTGGCTGAGCAAATGCCTTTGAGAATTTTACTTGCTGAGGATAATGCAGTTAACCAAAGAGTTGCTCTGCGGATTTTAGAAAAGCTTGGCTACCGGGCAGATGTTGCTGCCACCGGTATAGAAGCAGTGGGAGCCGTAAGGAACATAAACTATGATATTGTTTTTATGGATGTTTTAATGCCTGAAATGGATGGTTTTGAGGCAACAAAAGTCATACTTGATGAATTTCAACCTGACGATAGGCCGAAAATAATTGCAATGACCGCTAACGCGATGCAAGGAGATCGAGAATCTTGCCTTGAGGCGGGTATGGATGATTACTTAAGTAAACCGATAAGGATTGAGGATTTGCAGGTAATTATTTCTAAATGGGGAAAGAAAATTTATGATGAAAAAGATGAATTAATTTCTGAATTAAAATCTAAAAGTACCCATACTTCTTTAATTGACGAAAGCAAAATTACTTTTTTGCAGGACATTCAAAGTGAACAGGATCTGAAATTTTATATAGAATTGCTGGATATTTATATAACCTCTTTGCCGACAATGATAAGTAATATCAAAATTGCCGTTGATGAAAAAAATTCAAAAATGCTCCAGATAAATGCGCATAAACTGAAAGGCAGCAGTGTAACTCTTGGTATTGATTTGGTTACAAATTTGAGCCATAATCTGGAAAAAGCGGCTAAGGAAAACAGGTTTAATGATTATACTTATAAAATGGTTGATGATTTGGTACACAAGTTTGAAACTATAATAAAGGAATTAGATGTAATTAGGGAAAAATATTCTAAGTATTAACATTTCATTTTCATACCGGTAATTAGATCAATTGTATGCAAAGAAAAAGAGCGCCGCTTAACCGCACTTTAACCCTGACAAAAGCAGAAATTGCAGGATTCAGAAAAAAATTGATAGGCGAACAAGACAAAGAGTACTCGCTAAATAAAATAATTAATAAAATTATTAATGCAGATACTTTTAAGGTACTTGATTTATTACCTGATAAATTTATTGATCTTCTTTTTGTCGATCCTCCTTATAACCTCGATAAAAAATTCAACCTTACAGCTTTTAAGGAAATGGAAAGCGAAAAATATGCAGAATGGCTTGATTCATGGATACGTAAGAGTATAAGGTTATTAATGAATAATGCATCAGTTTATATTTGTGGAGACTGGAAGTCCTCATCTGCAATTTATAACGTATTAAAGAAATATTTCAAAGTAAAAAACAGAATTACCTGGGAACGAGAAAAAGGCAGAGGTGCAAAATCAAACTGGAAGAATTGTTCTGAAGATATATGGTTTTGCACTATGTCAGATAAATTTACCTTTAATATTGATGATGTGAAAATTAAGCGAAGAGTTCTTGCTCCGTATAAAGAAAACGGACGACCGAAAGATTGGATTTCAGATAAGAATAATAATTACAGGATTACTTATCCTTCAAATATCTGGACTGATCTTACTGTTCCATTTTGGTCAATGGCAGAGAATACAGATCATCCTACACAAAAGCCTGAAAAACTGCTGGCAAAAATTATTCTTGCAAGTTCTAATCCAGGCGAAATGGTTTTTGATCCTTTTATAGGATCCGGAACTACGGCTGTTGTTGCAAAAAAATTGGGAAGAATATACTCAGGAATCGAAACAGATTTGAATTATTGCTGCATTGCAGAGAAAAGGTTAAAGCTTGCAGATAAAAATAAAAGTATACAAGGTTATGATGATGAGGTCTTTTGGGAAAGGAATACCCTAAAAGATAGAAAAAAGAAGAAAGAACCCCGTTAGTAGCTTGCTATAGTTGAGTTAAATAAGAATCTTTACAATTCTGAAATTCATTATTTCGGGTAGCGATTGACGAAATAATACCTAATCCCGTCAGGTCCGGAAGGAAGCAGCGGTAAGTATGATTTTCGGGTAATCTGCTGCCCGTTTTTATTTCAGAAATTAAAAGACAGACCCACTATATAAGTCTTTTCTTCATTTGCAGTATTATAATTATCATTTCGTATTGTTAAATATAGGTTAACTGGAAGCGGATTTTGATATTTAACCTCTCTTGAATTTTTTACGACTAACCTCAAATGAGATGGAATTAATAAAGAAGATGAAGCATTAGAGTCTGTGGTATCTTCTGCAGTACCCTTTTTTTCGAATATTATTTTATACAATAACGTACCTACAACCACACTCCCGAGCACAATGTACAGGCCAGTTTTGCTGTTGCTAACATCCTGCGAGGTAGTTGTCCCGGTCGAACTGCCACTTGGGTTTTCTGAATTTACTTTCCATAGTGATTGTGCTTCAGCTGTGCTGAAAGAAAAGAGTACCGCAATGGAAAAAGCAACAATTACTACTATTGACGAAAAACTAGTGTAAAATTTATTCCACATAATTGCCTCCGGCAAAAGTGAATTTTGTAATTAATAAAAGCTAACTACTGTTAGACTTAAAAGCTACTTATTTTTTATTTATTAATCTAAGAATAGTCAACAAAGATAAGGTCTACAAATTCGTGAAAGTTCATTAGGTCTTTGTTCAATATTTTGCCCTGCTTACCGTTAAATAAATTATCCATTTTTTCTTTATTGTCAACTTCAAATTCACAAAAATGGCTGTAATTTATATCAAGCAACAGGCTACTTTCAACTTTTCCAACAATTATTTCCTTTCCGGCTAATTCTGATAAATGCTTTAAAGTGTATTCTTTAAAATGTTCAAAAACCTGTTTCTCATCGGTTTTTCTCAAAAACAAGAGCAATTTATACATATTCTCCATTCATTTTTTTGTCAATAAATCCCTGGAACTATTATAATATTTTAAAATAAAAAATTTATTGCACTGATTTTCTTAGTGACCTTTCGTTCGTTATCTGGGGTTTTATTATGTGTACTTTTGAGCTATTTATTTTGTCTAGAATAAATTTATAGAAAAGGGTGTCAGCACTCTCGTATTTACCGGATTTCTGGCTGAATATAAATAGATCAGATTTATTAGCAACCGGTGAGTAGCGGTTACTGCTTATAGTAGTTTTTATCTGTGAATTAGTGATTTCCTCAACCTTTTGTGAGGATTCAAATTCGTCGTATTTAAAACTTACAAAGGTCCTGAAAACCAGGCTTACAGATGTATCACTTATTGAATAAAGTGATAACCGATTAAGATCAAAAATATCTTTCGAAATAAATTGCTCATTTAGTTTGATGAAATTTAAATTACCTGCTGATATACTTTCTTCAGAAATATTTCCGTTAAGTGATTTGTCTATTAAATAATTATTAAGCAGGGAATCATAGACGGCAAATCTGTTATAAGCAGGATTCGGATATTGAAGAAGTACTGTATAAAAAGTTTTTTGGGAACTATTCTTTACGCTATCAATTCGAAGCACATTATATCTGGTGTTTTTCGGAAATGTAAAATCGATAAGTTTATTAAGGGAATTATTAGCAGCTATATTTCCACTTAAAGAACGGGCTACAATATCTGTTAGTTGTTCACCATTTACTTTTTCTACTTCAGGTTTATCTTTTTTGCTGCACCCGCTAAGTATTACAATTGAAAAAGCCAGTATAAAAATGGTGTTCTTCATTAAAAACTTCACTAATTTTTATTAAAATATAACGATTAATTTTGATTTATTTTAATTAGAAACTATATTGCTTTAAAACATATACATATGTTATGTTTTATAAGCCTAATAATTACTTATTATTACTGATTTTTTGAGCAAAATTAAATTAACATTCTTATTAATCTTTATTTCTCTTCTGACAATAAAGGCTCAGACAGTTTCAGTTTCATCTCTTTCCCTTGAGGGACTGAACTTTTCGATAAAAATCAGTGATATTCCGGCTTCCATAAAAAACATTGAAGCGGTTCTCACCGGCAATAATAATAAAACAGTTTATAACTTTAATGTTAAAAACGGAGCAATCGATACAAGTATTGTAATAAATGAAACCGGCAATTTAGTTTTATCTTTCCCCGGTATAAATTTAGGAGAAAAGCCTATACGGGTCCTTCCCGGATGGTTGAGTATCCTTCCTCCTTTAATTGCAATTGTATTAGCTCTTCTTCTAAGACAGGTAATTATTTCACTTCTTATAGGCATTTATCTCGGCGCCGTTTTTATTAATAATTATAATCCGCTAATTGCATTACTTCGGGTGCTTGATACCTATATAATCAATACACTTTCAGACCCATCACACGTAGAAATAATAGTTTTTACTACTCTTTTCGGTGGGGTAGTTGGTTTGATATCCAAATCTGGTGGTACAAAAGGTATGGCGGATGTAATAACGAAGTTTGCTAAAAAAAGAAAATCAGGAATGATTTCCACATGGCTTATGGGGATTGCGATCTTTTTTGATGATTATGCAAACACACTCATCGTTGGAAATTTGATGAGACCGATCACAGATAAGATGAGAATTTCCCGTGAAAAACTTTCTTTTATCGTTGATGCTACATCTGCACCTGTCGTTTGTCTTTTTATTGTTAGTTCCTGGATTGGTTATGAAATCGGCTTAATACATGATGGATTGAGAATAGTCGGTTCAACTGAAAATGCTTATAATGTTTTTATCCAGACAATACCTTACCGTTTCTATCCTATACTGATGTTGATATTTGTTTTTATGGTTTCTTATTTCGAAAGAGATTTTGGACCGATGTACAAAGCAGAAAAAAGGGCAATTGAAAAAAACAAACCATATAGAGACGGAGCTAAAATTGGTGATATGACAGAAACTTCCGATATCTTCGGGAATGAAGACAAAGCAAGGTGGTATAATGCAGTTGTACCGATTTTAGTATTGATTTTCGGTACAATAGCCGGGCTATATTATACCGGAACAACTTCACTTATGAAACAAGGAATTACGGATTATGGTTTGCGGGAAATTATTGGGAGTTCAGATTCTTATTTAGCTCTTCTCTGGTCAAGTGCCTCTGCCTGTGGAGTTGCGGCAATAATGATTATTTCACAAAAAATTATGAATGTAAGTGATACACTCGATGCATGGTTTCTAGGAGTTCGTTCGATGTTGTTTGCTTTGATTATATTGACGCTGGCATGGTCTATAGGTTCAATTACACGAGATATTAAAACTGCTGATTATATAATAAGTATTATAGGGGACACAGTTAATCCAAGGTTTTTGCCTGTTCTGGTTTTTCTTGTTTGTGCACTGACAAGCTTTTCAACAGGAACAAGCTGGGGAACTATGGCCATTATTATGCCTATTGTGATTCCTCTTGGAACTGTCGTGCCGGCATTTTATCATTTCTCTCCGCTTGATAGCCAGATAATATTGCACGGTGTTATTAGTTCGGTACTTGCTGGCTCAGTTTTCGGTGATCATTGTTCTCCTATATCTGACACAACAATTCTAAGTTCAATGGCATCCAAGTGTGACCACATCGATCACGTGAGGACCCAGCTTCCATATGCGGTAGTGGTTGCAGTATTTTGTATGTTGATAGGAGATATTCCGACAGCTTATGGATTCTCACCATATCTTTCCATTATTATTATCACAGCCATACTAGGGGCAATTTTATTTTTCTTTGGTAAAAAAGTCAGTTATGATATCAGTAAGACAAATTAGTCTTTAATTAAAGGGATATTTTTATGAAAAGAGCATTGTTATATCTTCTTTTCATTCTTTTAAGTTGCAGTATATTTCCGCAAGAGAAGTTGTTAGGTGGTCCCTGCGAAGGGTGTGAAGCAGTCTTTGAATATGGTAACAAGATTTTAACTCCTGTCGATACACTACCGGATTTCAATAATCCGGGTCCGAAGTTAAAGGTTACCGGAACAATTTATCGCAGTGATGAGAAAACTCCTGCTGCAAATGTTATTTTATATATTTATCATACGAATCAAAAGGGGATATACGAAACACGCGGCAACAAAACCGGGTGGGGTAGGCGACACGGTTATATCAGAGGTTGGATAAAAACGGATAAAAATGGTAGATACACCTTCTACACATTAAAACCTGGAAGATACCCTAATGGGAAAACACCTGCACATATTCATGGTATACTTCTGGAACCT
>CAZQQD010000001.1:71284-87248 GCA_964595355.1 uncultured Ignavibacteriaceae bacterium
ACCACTTTTGAAAGAGTTTCAGTATCGGCGTTTTGGATTGCAGAAAGACTGCCAATTTCCTTTAATAATTTATCAGCAGTTGACTTACCGATTCCCTTAATTTCTTTTAACTCTGTTGTAATAGTTCGTTTACTCCTTCTGTTTCTATGAAAAGTAATTGCAAATCGATGAGCTTCATCTCTCACCTGTTGAAGTAGTTTTAA
The DNA here is from genome assembly GCA_964595355.1 of uncultured Ignavibacteriaceae bacterium. Classification (GTDB taxonomy): domain Bacteria; phylum Bacteroidota; class Ignavibacteria; order Ignavibacteriales; family Ignavibacteriaceae; genus JAKAGZ01. Next base: position 71,488 of record CAZQQD010000001.1, read on the forward strand.
TCCAGATGAGGTTTTGGGAACTGATTCTGGCTCTGAATTTCCCGGAAAAAATACTTCTTCAAGCCTTTTTGCCAGGCCGATAATATTAAAATTTTTATAGCCGAGCTCCTTTAAAACACTTATCGCACTTGATAGTTGTCCCTTTCCGCCGTCCACCATAATAAGATCGGGCAGAGATTGATTTTCTTCCTTAAGCTTTTTGTATCTTCTTTCAATAACTTCTCGCATACTGGAAAAGTCATCCGGTCCCTCTACAGTTTTAATAATGAATTTTCTGTAAAGACTTTTCTTTGGCTTTCCGTCAATGAAGACGACCACGCTTGCTACTGAATCGGTTCCCTGCAGGTTTGAGATATCGAAACATTCGATTTTTCTCGGAAGAACTTTCAATCTTAAATCCCTTTGAAGTGCAGAAAGAGAGTAGGGAACGTTTCCCTGATTTTTCATTTTTTGGATTTGAATTTCTTTCAATTGGAGTATGGCATTTTGCTTGCACATTTTTATCAGTGAGAGAGCATCGCTGTTTTTTTTTGGCACAACAAATTTTACTTTTTTTTCGGCTCTACCGCTCAGCCAATAAGAGAGTGTTTCCATGTCAGCAGGTTCAGTTTCCATTAAAATTTCTTTTGGAACTTCTATGAATTCACCTCCGTAATAAAACTTGATTGCTGCGGCATAAATGTCCGTTTGTTCATCACCTTCGTTAATTCCGAGTTTCAATTGTTTCTTAGCTGTCAACTTGCCACCGCGTATATTAAAAATTGAACATGCAGAGTCTTTCCCTTCATAAGCAATTGATATAACGTCACGATCTTCAAAGTCATTAGCAACGATTTTTTGTCTCGATGAAATTACATTTAGCTGATCTCTCTTATCCCTTATCTCTGCAGCCTTTTCGTATTGCATTTTTTCAACAGCGGTCTCCATTTTTGTAGTCAGTTCTTTAATCAATTCATCGGTTTTACCTTTTAATAGTTTTACAACTTCACCTACCATATCGTTATAATCTTTTTCAGATACAAGTCCTTCACAAGGTCCATCGCATTTGTGGATGTGATAATCGAGACAAATTTTGAATTTCTTCTTGTCTATTGCTTCCTGGTCTATATTCAGCTTGCAGCTTCTTATTTTAAAAATCTGGTTAATCATCCGGAGTGCCGATTTCATATCTTTTACATTCGTATAAGGCCCAAAATATTTAGAACCGTCTTTCACTACTCTTCTGGTTGGGTAAACGCGTGGATAAGGTTCATTTGTTACTTTTATAAATGGATAAGACTTATCGTCTTTTAAATTAATATTATAACGCGGCTTCAGGTCTTTTATCAGGTTATTTTCTAAAACGAGCGCTTCTATTTCATTATCAGTAACGATTAGTTCGAAGTCGTTTATCTTATTAACAAGCGCAAGCGTTTTAGCAGAGGTAATGTTTTCGTGAAAGTAACTTCTCACTCGGTTCTTTAAATTTCTGGCTTTGCCAACATAAATAACCTTGCCTTTTTCGTTCAGAAATTGATAGACCCCAGGATTATCCGGCAGATTTTTGACCTTGGATTCTAAATTGCTATTCATACTGGCTAAAATGATTTATAGCAAATTAAAATAAAAATGGGTCTAATGAAATGCTAAATTATGTAGAAAATCAGAATTAAATATTCTATGAGAGTTTTAGAAGCTTATTACGTTAATACTTGGTTTTTCCCAATCACAACGATCCCACTGTCAGTGACCGTAAATTTCTTTTTATCACCTTCCAGGTCAAAGCCGATTTCATAACTTTCAGGTATAGTTACGTTTTTATCAATTATTGCTCTTCTTATTCTTGCATGCCTTCCTATGTTGCAACTGTTCATTATTATGGAATCGGTAACGTATGAAAAACTATTTACCTTTACATTCGGGCCGATTAAAGAACGTTCGACCAGACCGCCCGAAACAATAGTACCATCACATATCATAGAGTTCAAAGTTCTTCCAACTCTTTCAGCTTCATGTGATACAGTTTTTGCGGGGGGATATTGGTACTGGTATGTTCTCATAGGCCAGGAGAGATCATAAAAATTAAATTCGGGAGAAACGCTGATCAGATCCATACTTGCTTCATAGTAACTGTCGATTGTTCCTATATCTCTCCAGTAAGGTTTTGTTTTCTTATTTTCGTCATAGAACCGATATGCAATAACATTTAATTTATTTTTTACCATATATGGAATAATATCATGCCCAAAATCATTAGCATCTAATTTTTGATTTTCCATTTCAGTAATTACATTTCTCAATACGTCAGCATTAAAAACATAAATTCCCATATTCACAAAAGAATCGTCTGGTGAATCGGGAAGTACAGGAGGGCTTTGTGGCTTTTCAATAAAAGATTTTACCCTGTATTTATCATCGACTCCGACAATACCAAATCTGCTCGCTTGTTCCTTGGGAATCTGTATACAGGACATTGAAAGATCTGCTTTTTTGTCAACATGATATTGAAGCATTTTCAAGTAATCCATTTTGTAAATATGATCACCGCTGAGTATCAATACCCACTTTACTCCTTTGTTAGATGAGAATAAATTCAGGTTTTGATAAATTGCATTTGCTGTCCCAAGGTACCAGTCTTTTGTCATTTTTCTTTGCGGTGGAACAGAATAAATAAATTCTCCAAGTTCGGGATTAAAGATACTCCATGCTTCAAGAATATGTTGGTTAAGTGAATCCGACTTATATTGAACGAGTATATAAATTTTACGAAGTCCTGAGTTCAGGCAGTTGGAAAGCGCAAAATCAATGATTCTATATTTGCCGCCGAAGGGAACTGCGGGTTTACTTCTGTGGTCTGTTAGCGGCTGGAGCCTTTCACCCTGTCCACCTGCAAGAATCATTGTTATCGTGTCTCTTAATATCGACGAACCAGGGAAAGTCATATCTGCTCCTTATAATTAATTAAAATATATCTATTTATTGTTTTATTGGCAATGTTATAAACAGTGAAATTATTGTTAATTAAATTGCCTGAGATTAATCTATTCCTGAATATTTTGTTCCGGATTGTTTCTCAGTTAAAAGTTACTTTTTATTATAATTGAACGAGTGCTATAATTAAAGTATCTTTTTATAACTTAATAATAGTTTTATTTATTTTTTTGATTTATTACACGTCAATATTTGATAATACTATTTTACATATCTAATATCAACCTTACTGGATTATGGTAGCCCTCTTATGAAAAAAAATTATTTTTATTTTTTTACTCTTCTTTTTAGTCTATTTACTATTGTCTTTCCTGTTCAGGCGGTACAAAAATTAAAGACCGGCTCCGATACTACAAGCTCGGGATACATTTCTGGTAATCAGTATGATATTGATATTCTAAGCTACGATCTTTCAATCGATCTCTATCCTGAAATGAAATTAATGAAAGGAAATGCAATATTAACAGGGGTCATTACTAATAAAAAAATTAAGAGGCTGGATCTTAATTTTTATGACAACTTAAAAATCTCAAACGCGACAATTGACGGAAAACCGACAAAATATGAAAGGACATCCACAAGCATTTCGTTGCCTTTAAATAAGGTATTAAAGGATACTTTCAAATTGAACATAGTTTATAAAGGGACTCCAAAAAAAGTCGGATTGTCTTCCTTTGTATTCGGTGAAATGAATTCTCACTCTGTTGTCTACACACTGAATGAACCTGAATATGCATCAACGTGGTTTCCCTGCGATGACAGACCAGACGATAAAGCTTTGCTTGATATTAAAATTACAAACGATTCTTCTCGGGTTTCTATTTCCAACGGTAAACTTATGGATGTTACGACTGAAGGAGACAGGAAGACTTACCATTGGAGAACTTTTTATCCTATATCGACATATCTCATTTGTCTTTATTCTTCAAATTACACAGCATTTGACGACAAGTATATTTCACAGGATAAAGCAGACACAATGACGATAAAATATTTTGTTTTTCCGAGACAACTACAAGATGCAAAAGTTGATTTCAGCGATCACGTAGAAATGATGAATTATTTTGCACAAACATTTGGTGAATATCCTTTTATAAAAGAAAAATATGGAGTTGCTGAATTTCTTTGGCAACTTGGAGCGGAGGAGCATCAAACTATAACAGGAATCGGCTCTGTTTTTATTGGAGGCAGGAAATTCTTTAATGATATTTACGCTCACGAACTTGCACATCAATGGTTTGGCGATGCGGTCGGATTGAAATCGTGGAAAGAAATCTGGCTGAATGAGGGATTCGCCTCTTATTGTGAGGCTCTTTATGCAGAACACATCGGTGGGCCGGGTGCTCTGGAATCTAAAATGATGAGTAAATTTCATAACCATTTTTCTGATAAAATATACAACCCGGGAGATCTGTTCTCTCAAACAATTTATGACAAAGGTGCCTGGGTTTTAAATATGCTAAGATGGGAAATTGGAGACACTGCTTTCTTCAAATCAATGAGAAACTATTTTAACACCTACAAGTATAAAAATGCATCCATTGACGATTTCAAAAAGATATGTGAAAATGTATCTGACAAAGGTCTTGACCATTTTTTTAACCAGTGGATATTTGAAGGCACCGGAATAATAAATGAAAAATATAACTGGAATGTTACTCAAGAAGCGAACGATTATAAGCTTGGAATAGAGCTAAACCAGACACAGGTGGGATTTAAAACCTATAAATTTTTACTGGAAGTTGAAGTAAAATTCGAGGATAACTCGACACAATTCATTAAATTTGAGATTAATAAAAGAAATCAAAATACTGGATTCATATTCAGGAAAAGGCCAGTAGCCCTTATTTTCGATCCTCACAGATGGATACTTGGTACCTTTGTTCAAGATAATAAGTGATAACGGAAGGATTCAAGGATATTGGAAATGATAAACAACACGTTATATTTGAGATACTACCAAACTATCCCTTTAAAAATCAAGGACTGACTTATTATCTTTTATTTATACTATTTATAAACTATTTTTTTAAAATAAATTTTTAATTATTTAGTGAAAGACTCTTATCTCTTTATTTCAGATATACATCTTGGTCTGCAGACCAATGTAATCGAACGGAGAAAAGAAAGGCTTCTGGTTAAGTTTTTAAAATTTGCCCAGGAAAATGCAAAAGAACTCTTTATCATTGGTGATCTTTTTGATTACTGGTTCGAATATAGAAAAGTTTATCAAAAAGGATTTTTCAGAACCCTTACGGCTCTTCAGGATATTACCGAAAGTGGTATAAAAGTTCATTACTGGATAGGCAACCACGATTTTATGCACAGGAATTTTTTTAGTGATGAGATAGGCGCTGTTATGTATGAGGATCCTGCTGAATTTACCCTTGATGGGAAGAAATTTTATATCGGACATGGTGATGGGCTGGTAAAAAACGATGTCGGCTATCTTATATTAAAAAAAATAATGAGGAATAAATTTGTCCAGGGAATATATTCCTGGATTCATCCTGATATTGGAGTTAGCCTGGCAAGTGGTACGAGTAGAAAAAGCAGGGAATATACAAATCAGAAAGATTATGGAGAGGAAGATGGTATGCTCGAAGCGGCGAAAGGAAAAATTGACGAAGGGTTTGATTATGTGTTATTCGGACATCTTCACGAAAGGTGTTTTATAGATTATAATAAAGGACATTATATAAATTTAGGCTGGTGGGTTGATTCGCCTTGCTACGGAACTTTTAAGAACAATAAATTTGAAATTGTAGACTGGACTTAGAATGGCAAAAAAGAAAGAAGAGGATTTAAAGGAATATTTCAACGATTCCAAAAAAAGGAACAAAAAGAAATTTTCTAATTTGAGCTGGAAGTATCGGCTAATTATTCTCGGCGTTGCAGTAATAGCAGTAGGCACTTTTGTCTATTATGTAATATCCGGACTGCCATCTCTCGAACAGCTCGAAAATCCGAAGCCGCAACTTGCTTCAACTGTTTATACATCTGACGGGGAAGTGCTCGGCCAGTTTTATATTGAGAACAGAATAGAAACTCATCTTGATAGTCTTCCAAGCTATCTTCCCAATGCATTGATCTCAACAGAGGACAGAAAATTTTACACACACTGGGGTGTTGATCTCGACCGCTTTGCTAAGGCGATGGTGAAAAACGTACTGACATTTTCTCACGAAGGAGCAAGCACAATAACACAACAGCTTGCAAAAAATCTTTATAATCTTAAAGATCGAAATGAAAATGCATTTGAGACTGTAATAAGAAAAATAAGAGAATGGATTACTGCGGTCCAGATTGAAAAGACATACACCAAAAAGGAAATTCTCCAGTTATACCTGAATGTTTCATATTTTGGCAGAAGTGCTTATGGAATAGAATCGGCTGCGAGGGTTTATTTTGGAAAAACCGGCAAGGAACTAACTCTTCCCGAATCAGCTATGTTGATAGCTTTGTTGAAGTCATCGGCATATTATGATCCGGTTAAACATCCCGAGAATGCATTGGCAAGAAGAAATCTTGTCATGTATAATATGGTTGCCAACGGCATGCTTACCGAAGAGAAGTACGAAGAATTAAAAGCAAAACCTATTGTACTTGCATCTGAAAAAGTCGGCGGTCATTCGAGCATTGCTCCACATTTCATGGAATATATCAGGCAGCAAATGGAAGCAATGGCTGATAAATACGGTTACGATCTTTATCGTGATGGATTGAACATTTACACTACACTTGATTCAAGGATGCAGAAAATTGCAAACAAAGCTGCTGCCGATCATCTTAAAGAGTACCAGGCATTGTTTGACAAAAAATGGAAATGGAGTAAAAACAGGGATTTGCTGGCAAACATTCTTGATAGGGATATAAAAGGTTCGGAAGAGTACAAGGCAGCAACTACTCCTGAAGAAAAAGCTGATGTTTATAACAAACTGAAGCTGGATAAGAATTTCGTTGATAACATTAAAAAGGATGCAACAACAATACAGGCTGGGTTTGTAGCGCTTGATCCACATACCGGGCAGATAAAAGCCATGGTAGGTGGTGAGAATCAGACTTTTGGAAGAGGATTGAATCACGCAACAGGTATACGTAGACAATCAGGATCGGCGTTTAAACCGTTTGTCTATACTGTTGCAATCGATAACGGGTATTTTCCTGCATACACTTTGCTTAACCAGAAATTTGATTATAACGGCTGGTCACCTGATAATTTTGCTGAAAATGAATATGGTGGTTATACTACCCTGCGTTACGCTCTTGCACATTCGCTTAATGTAATTGCAGGAAGGATGACTATTGGCGACAACCCTATTGCTCCTCCAAGCCAGGTGGTTAAATACGCAAAAAATATGGGAATTGAATCGCCTTTAGGCCCTTATCCTTCCATAGCGCTCGGTACTTCGGAAGTTACCCCTCTGGAAATGACCTCTGCTTACGGAACCCTTGCAAATAAAGGTGTTCATGTTTCTCCGATTTCAATTTTAAAGATCGAAGATAAGAACGGAATATTGATAGATCAGTTTGTGCCGGAATATAAAGAGGCAATATCACAACAGACAGCATCTATCATTACAAATATGTTACAGGATGTAATTGAAACAGGAACAGGAGTAGGTGTCAGAAGGTATTTCCAATATCCGGCTGCAGGCAAAACAGGAACTACACAGGATTTTGCTGATGCATGGTTTGTAGGCTATACTCCTGAACTGGCTGCAGGTGTGTGGGTAGGTTTCGATGATCACAGAGTCAAGTTTACAGCAGGGTACGGACAGGGTGGAAAAGCTGCGTTGCCTATATGGGCAAAATTTATGGAGGGAGTTTATAAAGAACTGAATATTCCTGTCGAGTATTTTGAACTTGCGCCCGGTGTTATTAGTGCGCAGTTTTGTCAGGAGACAATGGATGAAGGTGATACAAGGCTCGCAACACCATATTGTCCAGTTGTTGTTACAGATATTATTAATTCCAAAAATCTTCCACGCCAATGTGAAATTCATACAGGAGGAAAAATTAAAGAGGAAAAGAAAGGGGATACGGGGTGGTAGGGTAAACGGGAACCAAATTATGAATGCTGAATTCTTAATTAGTTGAATTGATGATTTAAGTATAATTTAGCTGTAAATTTATATTTGAAAATTTTGATTGCCCGGATGGTGGAATTGGTAGACACGCTAGGTTCAGGGTCTAGTCCAAGTAATTGGGTGGGGGTTCGAGTCCCCCTTCGGGCACATAAAATACAGGTTCCTCCGAATGAGTCCCTTTGGGAGAGTCCTGTTCCGGGCACAAAAAGTAATTCTCTTCCTTTTATTTTTTATATAATTCTTATTATAACCTTCTGTGTAAAATTTGCACGCAAAGTGCAATTTTTATCCTCTGCTTAATTCGGTTCCAACATTTTTTGCAAATATTTAAAGTTTCAACGTTCATTTCTTAAAAATATAACGGCATAGGTTTTGCCACTTTAATTAATTAACCTATTATCACTATTAAACGGAGCTACGATAATGAAAGTTACGGTCTATAAATTGTCCATCTTGTTGGGGATTTCAATATTCTTTTTTGGTTGTTCAAATTCAGATAATCCGAGTTCACCGACGGGTAACACAGCTGTTATGAAGGTTATGATGATTGATAGTCCTGCTGCTTTTTCACAGGTTAATATAGTTATAGATAGTGTACAGGCCCATATATCAACCAGTGACAGCACCAGCGGGTGGTACACATTAAACAACGTGTCGGCTACATATGATTTGTTGACACTTGTAAACGGGGCTAATGTAGTTATAGGAGAAGACACTTTGCCAGCAGGTAACTATTCACAAATAAGGTTATTTATTGGGGGTGGGAGTAATATCGTCCTGGATGGTCAGGCGTATCCTCTTACAACACCCAGCGGAAGCCAGAGTGGAGTAAAGCTAAATGTGGATGCAACATTACAAGCAGGAACAACATATGAATTAACCATTGACTTCGATGCAAATCAATCTATTGTAATTACGGGAGCACCCATTCCTAAATACATACTTAAGCCGGTTATCCGAACTGCGGCTACAGCAACAACAGGAATTATTTCAGGTATTGTTTCACCCGATACTGTATCGGCGAGCGTCTGGGCAATTGTCGGGACTGATTCAAGTTCCACATCTACAGATGCTTCCGGCGGTTTTAAATTGTATTATTTAGCTCCTGATACATACCAGGTTTATATTTCCCCAAAGGATACTACCTATCGTGATACAACAATTGCTGATGTAACTGTTACAGCATCCAATACTACAAATCTCGGTACTATAATTCTTACTCAAAAGTAGTTTAAAAATTAAACGGTATTTGGAAAGGCCTGGCTAAATCAGGCCTTTTTCTTTTTGAATTCTATGATTTGATTTTGTAAATAAGTAAAAGGATCTGTTTTTTTCGTCAAAATCTCACTTGATTTCCGGGAACTTATTTATTTGCCGAAGTGTTTTCAATTTCGTAATCATTACTTTCTGTTTTTTACAGGATTACGTCAAATTTGCTTATTCTCTTCAGAAAGTCCCGAATAATAAATAATAAGCAAATTTACTGTGGTCTCATGGTTCTCCCCCTGTGAGACAATGATACAGGAAAAGCCGCGCATGCCCCCTTGCACGGCTTTTTTATTTTAACTTATCTCCATATTAAGATTTATTTAATTTTAAATAATTGTAAAAAAAATAAGAACATATTTAAATAATTTTGTTTAATTTGTTCGTGGTAATCATACCGGATAGGGAAAAATGCCGCAAAATCTGAAGGGCTTATTATTGCAGAACTACCAGTGAAACAAGAAAAAATTAATTACTTTCTCAACAACTAAATTAGAGGAGTTAATTATGAACCTTGTAGAGCGTGCAAAGAACATTATCGTAACACCAAAAACAGAGTGGCCTGTTATCGCTTCTGAAAAGGCGGATACCGGAAGCATTTTTATTACTTATGTCCTGCCGCTGGCTCTTATTCCTGTCATTGCTAATATTATTGGCTGGGGATTTGTTGGTGCTATTTTCACTTCTGTCAAATGGGGGATAGCAATGGGCCTTGTTCAGTTCTTTTCAATTTTTATTTCGATCTTCATCGCAGCTTTTGTTATTAATGCACTTGCGTCAAATTTTGCATCCACAAAAGATACCGGCAGATCAGTCCAGCTAGTAGCTTATTCGTATACACCTGCTCTGATCGGAGGAATATTTGCGATTATTCCGGCGATAGGATGGCTTGGTTCGTTGTTTGCTTTGTATGGGCTTTACCTATTGTATCTGGGTATACCTCATCTGATGAAAACCCCGAAAGATAAAGTTGCTATATATTTCATCGTTTCATTGGTTGTAATGGTAATCGTTTACTGGGTGATAATCGCAGTGCTCACCGGTATTTTCTTTACAATCTTTGGTTTGAGTATGTACAAAATGGCAGGCTTTTAATTAGGGTAGAAACTTTCCGATAAATGGTCTAAAAAATTTAGCGGTTGGGAATACACAAATATTCTCAACCGCTTTTCTATAAATACCCTTCCAGGATCTCACTCATAAATGATGAAACAATGATGATTGCAGTGAAGGTGGCTTCGATACAATTCAGCATTCACTTTGTTAAGACTGAATCACTCAGCCACCACTTAGCGTACTTTAGATTAAAAATATTAGCGCGTCGCGGTTGTTGAGTGATCCTAACAAAGTTAGGATTGTATCGAAACAACCAGCCTGAAAAGTTCCCTAAGAATCGACAGATGCTAGTCCATTTACCAAGCTAACCATCCCTGTTTTCTTCCACTCAAATAATTTAACCATTTCTTAATCATTCTTTCATTTTAAGTATTAAAAGAAATCTTACATTAGCGCTTTAAAATTTAAGGAGCTTTTATGCAAAGGACAGATATAGATGAAATAATAAACTTTCAGCACATAGCTAAAAATATCAAACCCAACCCGGGGGGAAATTTCTTCGGTTGAGGGTCTCGATGTTTACGGGGAAACAATCTCTTTATTAGGCGATGTTTGCGGAGATCATATTATTTACGTCGACTTTTCAAAGCGTTTTAATCTCGATAAAAGAATAGAGCGTGCTGAACTGACTGACCGGATAGAAGTAAGTAATAAATTAAAAGAGCTGAAAAATAAATCCGGTATTCTTCTTTCTGATGTCAGCGGCCACAGCATTACTGATTATCTTTTGAACGCAATGCTTCACCAGGCCTTCCTGGTAGGCACCAGCTATGAACTTTCTATTTACGTTGAAATAACCGTAGATCTTTTTGAAACGATAAACAACAGGTTCTATCAGTCATCGAGCATCGATAAATTCATAACGATGATATACGGTGAGATTCAGAGTAACGGTGACTTCAGGTTTATTTCAGCAGGTCATCCGCTTCCACTGATATTCTCAAATGAATATAACAGAATAGTTAATATTGACAATCTTAACCTGGTGAATTATCCACCGATAGGAACGCTTCCCTCGGAATCCGATATCGATGGGAAGGTACCTAAAAGCATACTCGGATATAAAAAGAGGTATTCGGTTAATACGCTTAATGTTATGGGACACGGCGATATTCTCGTACTTTTCACCGACGGGTTTTCAGAACAGAAAGACGGCCAGCAAAATTATATTGCAGAAAGACTCGAAGAGCAATTGAAAATATCCAAACACAAGAGCGCTAAAGATATCTTCAAAGATGTGAAAGAGGATTTTATAAATTACCGCGGCACACCTGATGACGATGCAACGATGATCTTTATTAGGAAGATATAGCGTACAGTTTTTAGCGTTCAGTCAAGGACAGAAGATTTCTCACTTCGTTCGTCCTGCCAGCTGCTTGCCTGCAGCAGGCAGGAACGAGAGTTTTTTTTGAACAAGTTGATCACTATTTTCTAATCTATATTTTCTGATCACTGTTCACTGACAACTGTCAATATGTCAGACATTTCCTGCTACATCGTGTTTCTTTGGGGGCGTAGGAATAATCTGCGAAACTTCTCTCTGGTATCTTTTATATTCTTCTCCATGAAACCTGACGAGATCACGCTCCTCAAGTTGAATGGCAATAAGTATATAGCCGGTTGATGCCAATGCAAAAAGCAAATGCCCGACCGTCATTTCAGGTGTTGCCCAGAATGCAATAATAAAACCAAGCATCAATGGATGACGTACTATCTTATAATAAAAGGGTGTAACGAATTTGGGATACGGCTGTTCGCGATTCTTTAGATTTGCATAAACCTGCTGCAAACCAAACAGGTTAAAGTGATTTATAAGAAAAGTTCCGCTGAGAACGATGAACCAGCCGAGGAAAAAAAGAATTGTTAAGATTACACCCAGGGCAGTGTGTTGTGTATTCCATACCACATCCGGCATAGGTCGCCAGAAATAAAACAAAACTATTAATGCAATACTTGAAAATAAAACATAGGTGCTTCGTTCAATTGGTTTCGGGATTATCTTTGTCCACCATTTCTTAAATCCCTGTCTTGCCATTACACTGTGCTGACCTGCAAAGAGAGAAAGTAATATTAAATTTACAATGATAGCAGTTGCCATTGTTCCCTGGATGCCGCTGTCAATTGTTTTTGGAACTATAAAGCCACCAAGAAATCCTATTGCGTAAAGAAAAGTAACAAAAAAGATTAGATAGCTGACTACTCCGTAAAGGAAGAAAACGAATCTTTTCATAGAACCTCCCATAATTGTTTTTAAATTAACCCACGTCTGAAAGTTTTATGCCGCAATATTTGGGTGTAGTCCAAATTTAATAGTTTATGAATTATTCAATAAAAATGATTTGAAATCATCTTGTTTTTTATATCCGGAATAAACGTAACAGAAAAAATTAATAGTGATAAGATAAAGGCTACAGAAATAAACTAAAGTTAATACGAATTAAATTCAATGAAAATTTGGGTAGAATCCTAAATTCAAATCTAAATAAACATTGCTAACTCTGAATGTGTCCTCGATTTGCCTTCGTTTTCCCGCATAAATACGGGACAGGCGTTACGGCGGACAGATATCCCGCCTGGCATCGGGACAAGCATTCGCCGTTGAAGGGATCACTCACCCGGGCACCGATACGCTCTAAAAGACTAATTGGAAGGTTTAATGCTATTTGAAGCGCAATAGCAGCGCAATAGTAGCCCAAGAGGAGCGCAATAGTAGTACAAGAGAAGGCTGGTTGAAGTGTAGTGTGGTGGGAGTAGAGTAGAAGCATTCAGCTGTTAGTATTCAGTTAGACCTGATTTCTCATCGCCTGCAGAGTCAGGTTCGTTGAAATGAGAATAAAGAAAGACAGAGCGTATTGTCATTTTGAATCCCGTGGGAAGTGAAATACTGAAACATTCACTAAAGAGTGCCTTCGATACCCCCTAACGGCGGGGCAGGCAAACTAAGTCTGCCAGAATTACTCGGACATCATTGAGAGATTATGTGTGCTGTAGTAGTCGAGTGCTTGGAGCAAAGCGAGAAATAGCTTGTCCCGCTGCTAAGTGGGATATCGATACAACCGTGAAATGTGATTTATAATTAAAGCAAATCTTTACAATCCAAACCCGACTAACTGCTGATAGCTGACTGCTAACAGCTATTCCCCGACAAAACGGCTTATTTTTTTATCTAGATAGTTATAACAGATTGATTAATCTGTTATAATTATTATCTTGCAATTACCTCTGTATTTTAGAAGGGCATATAACCGAATGGGATCGCATATATTAAGCAAATCTTCATTTCTTAAGGGCATTCAGTGCGTAAAGCAGCTCTATCTTTATAAGCATCACTACGACTGGCAGGATCCGATCAGTGAGGCGCAGCAGGCAATTTTTGATCGCGGGACGAATGTCGGAATTTTAGCTCAGCAGTTATTTCTGGGAGGAGCTAAAGCTACCGATGATCCGAGAGAAACCGATATGGCTGTTGTAAGAACAAGAGAATTAATTAATAAAAATATCCACGTTATTTATGAAGCCGCTTTTCTGTTTGATGATGTTCTTGTTATAAGCGATATAATTGTTAAATCCGGCAGTAGATGGAAAATTTACGAAGTGAAAAGTTCCACGAGCGTTACCGAGCCTCATATTTATGATGCCGCGGTACAGTATTATGTATTGAAAAATTCCGGGCTGGATGTTTCCGATATCTCTATCGTTTATCTCAATAACCAGTACGTGCGGAGGGGGAAACTTGACATACAGGAATTGTTCACTATCGAGTCTGTGCTTCTACCGGTTAAGGAGCAGTGGGATTTTGTTACAGAGAAAGTATCTGCACTGAAAAAAGTTCTAAGGAAGAAATCCATACCGGCTATAAACATCGGTCCGCAGTGTCATAATCCGTATGACTGCTCCTTTCTCGGCTATTGCTGGAAGGATGTTCCGGGGTATTCAATATTCAATATTGCGGGGATGAGAACGGATAAGAAGTTCGAGCTGTTTAACAGCGGCAAGTTGAAATTACAGGACATACCTGAAGATTTTAAGCTGACATCAAACCAGAGAATACAGGTTGATTCGGAGATAAACAGGAATACGATTATCGATAAGGAAGGAATTAAGGAGTTCCTGGACTCTCTCAGTTACCCGCTTTACTTTATTGACTTTGAAACTTTTATGCCTGCAGTTCCGCTTTACGATGACTCACGCCCTTACCAGCAGATTCCTTTCCAGTATTCCCTGCATTTCCAGAAAAGTAAGGGAAGTGAGCTGCAGCATGCTGAGTTCCTTGCCGACGGTAAGAGTGATCCGAGAATCCCGTTTATTGAAAATCTACTGAGGGACACGGAAGGGGAAGGGAACATAATCGTTTACAACCAGTCCTTTGAGATGAACAGGCTGAAAGAAATTGCGGAGGATTTTCCAAAATACAAAAATCAAATAACAGAGAGACTAGAAAGAATAAAAGACCTGATGCTTCCTTTCCAAAAGAAGTATTACTACAATCCTGCAATGAAAGGCTCCTATTCGATCAAGAACGTGCTGCCCGCACTGGTACCGGAAATGTCTTACGACGGAATGGTGATTGCCGAAGGCGGGGCTGCGATGAATGTGTTTGAAGCTTTGATTAATGAAACCGACCCGAAGGTAATTGAAAAAACGAGAAAGGATTTGCTGGAGTATTGTAAGATGGATACGCTGGGGATGGTAAAGATTTTAAAAGCAATTTCTAAATTTTGAACCTGCCTACCGGTAGGTAGGTCCATTAATCGAACGAAACCTTTGAGAGAAGATTTTTGTTGATTCATCTGTATGACAGGCCGCTGGTCGATAAATTTATAAAAGTGATTAATTTTTATTTAAAAAAATAAATGATAAGATTTAAAGACCTGTTCGGAAAGGGTACTCATCCCAAATCAATAACTGTTTATTACGTGGTAGGGATTATTTTTATAGTTGTTGCATTTGTAATTGGTGTGAGTAATAATCCACCCGGGATAATATTACTGTTGCTTGGGATTTTTATGCTGGTGTTTGGGCTAGTTAGGTTTAGGAGGAGGTGAGTCAAGTTGTAAAGGTGTCCTCGATCCAATTCTGGCCTACGGCTGAATTGCTCAGACACCATTGAGAGATTATGTGTGCTGCCGTTGCTGAGTGCTTCGGGCAAACCGAGAAATAGCTTGTCCCGCTGCTAAGCGGGATATCGGAACAACCGTGAGGTGAATTATCATCAGATTAAGTCCTAACTCGTAAGATTTCTCACTTCGTTCGAAATGACAGAACGGATTGTCATTACGACAAGCCTGCATTTGCAGGCGAGGAGAAATCTTTCTTAAG
>CAZQQD010000001.1:87348-88877 GCA_964595355.1 uncultured Ignavibacteriaceae bacterium
ATTGAAAATGATTATGATGCTTTCTTAATTGACATAGGTCTGCCCACCTCGAATGGAATGGAGGCAACTAAACAGATCAAAGAAATTAAAAACTACATAAACAAACCTTTTATTGCCGTTACAGCCTATGCAATGCCTGAGTATAAAGAATACTTTCTTTCTGAGGGTTTAACCCATTACATTGCTAAGCCGTATGAAACGAAAGATCTAATAAAATTAATTGATGAAGCGCTCGGCATAGACACCGCCTCTTAAATAACTTTCTTCTTATTCCAGATATTACTTATTTAATCGTTTTTTTTCTCAATACAAAATTGGTCTGCCTCCCCGTAGGCGAAGCAGGCAGGAGTGACTGTGTGTTGTCTAATGTATATTGAAGCTACCGGAATTTTATAATCCGAACATTGCGGTAGCAGTTATTGCAAAAGTATTAATAGTCCTTGAATTGCCTACAATATGAGTATTGCTGCCCTGCAAATAAGCAGGATCAGCATTATCATTCAAACTAAGATATGTATCCAATCGCTGATCTACAGTTGGGTTTGCATCTTCCCATTTTTTGCCAAATAAATTCAGCATATTAACCTCAAGCCCGATGTCCAGAGTAAAACTGCTCATTCTGAAAAGAGCTCCTCCTGTAATTCCGAGCCCTACTCTTGTTGCCGATTCCATAGAATAGATTGCTGATGGTACCCTGGATACACCCTGAAATGTTACATCGCCGCCGAAATGATTAAAGGCTATGTTTGCACCTATGTAAGGAGTAAAAGGAAGAACCGGTAAAGATAATTTGAATTCAGGTCCTATTTTTAAAGACAGAATTTTCTGTGAAACCTCTACATTTCCCTGTCCTGGTTCCGAGTAACCACTATTGCTGAATGATGAATATGCAACTTCCCCTGCGAGGTTTATTCCTATAATTCCAAATCTAACCTTTCCCTGTAGATTCAAACCATTTGAAAAGCCATACTTTGTTCCTGAATAAAAATCCATTGTTGATCCGCCAAAATCACCGGCCGGAATCACATATCCAATACCTCCTCCCGCCTGGAATGAAAATGGATTTGTTATTTGTCCATAAACGGGTAATATTAAAATTAAGCTGAACAAGAATACAAAACTACTATATTTAACGCGGCTCATTTCAAACCCTCATTTATTAAATTAGACATAATTCAAATGTTATTTTAAGAATTTTCCGATTTCCCTTATGTAGTCGAAAGTATGATTTTAGTATAATTAACATCTTATCAGTGGGAGATGTGACGTCTGGTTAATGATTACTGATCTGTACATAAAGTGTATAGGTTTTTGAGTCATACTGCTAGGTTGACATTCCTTCCAAATGATGGGATAATATATCTTTATAACTTATTAATTTCCAAGGAATTGCAAGGTGTGGTTTTGCTGTAGCCTATTATTTACTAATTTTATGATGAAAACCCTTCCTATCTTCCCAGCCGGAAGGTGAAATTCTTAATAATAAAAGGATTAGTAGAAAAAAGAGGCTACAGAATCCTATATATATT
>CAZQQD010000002.1:0-1734 GCA_964595355.1 uncultured Ignavibacteriaceae bacterium
GCAGCTACCTTAATTTCATCTTGCTTATTATTTAATGTATCCAGCTCTGCAATGACAGTGTTTTTAACTTTATTAAATTCAGGTAAATACTTTGGGTCTATCGGGTGAGCAGAAGGAATTTTTTGTCTGAATGGATCGACCTGTGCACCATTTTTCCAGAACCTATAACAAACGTGAGGACCGGTAGCTTCGCCTGTCATTCCGACATATCCGATAACCTGTCCCTGTTTAACGCGCACACCCGGATGTATCCCTTTTGCTATGTGTGACATATGAAGGTATTGTGTGGAGTAAACACTATTGTGCCTGATCTTTACGAAGTTTCCGTTAAAGTGTGAATAGGTAGCGGCTATAACAACACCATCCCCGGTAGAAAGAATTGGAGTTCCTATCGGTGCAGCATAGTCGGTACCAAGATGAGGTTTAACTCTGTGTTCAATCGGATGGTATCTGTGCATTGAATACCGCGAACTAATCCTGCTGAATTTAACCGGTGCCTTAAGAAATGCCTTTCTTAAACTTTTTCCGTTTTCATCAAAGAATTCATTTTTCCCATCCTGATCAAAGTTTATTGCGTAGAAAGGTTCGTTCCTGTGATTGAAGTAAGCTCCTATAATATTTCCGATGGCTATTGGTTTTCCGTCAACATATTCTTCCTGAAACATTACTTTAAAACTGTCGCCTTTTTGAATTCTGTAGAAGTCAATTTCCCACGCGTAAATCTCAGATAATTTTATAACGAGTTCAGGATCAACTTCATTATCCATCATAGTCTGATACAAAGAACTATTAATTGTTCCTTCAACTATCCTTGTTTTTATTACAACTTTTTTTGAACCTGCATAAACATTTGCTGAATCTTTTAAATCAACAACTACGTAATCAATTGGATTTTTTTCATAGACGAGGTAATCAAGTTTTGGGATGCTATCCTGAGTAACATAAATATGATATCTATTGCCGGTAACTATTTTTCGGAAGTCAAATACATTGTTATAATTTTTAACTATAAAATCAATCGTGGAGTAACCAACGTTGTAATTTAAAAGAATATCTGAAAAGGTTTCGTTTGTGTTTACAGAAAGGTCATCACGTATCAGATGATCTGAAACAAATCCAAACTCATTTGGCCTGGGCGCGGTAACTACTTCCGCCTCATTTTGTTCACTATCTTTTAAAATATATTTGTCGAGTACGGTATATGTGATAAGTATAAGTGCAACAACATAGAACGCGTAAGTAATTAAAGTAAATTTCTTTACCTGCTTCATTAAAGCCTTTCGTGAAATGAAAATAGTCTCTATACAAATTTATGATTTAATGCTAATGATTGCAATTTTTCTTACGAAAAGAATTTCTTCTTTATTATGAAATGCCTAATTTTTAAAGATATAACTGAGGAAAAATATTTATGATAATTTATTCAGTAACGATTAGAGTAAAAGATGAAATTGCTAATGAATGGCTGCAATGGATGGAAGGAGAGCACATTCCGAATATGTTAAACACAGGGTATTTTAATGATTATAAAATATTTAAGATTCTTATCCCTGAAACTGAAGCAGGCTTCATTGTTTATAGGGTAAATTACCAACTCGATTCATTTGAGAAATATACAGAATATGCGAACACAGAAGCCAAAAGATTACAGGAAGAAGCGATTGAAAAGTACCACGGCAAATTTACAGCTTCCAGAGAAGTAATAGAAAAAATTTAACTATTCAAATTTAGATA
>CAZQQD010000002.1:1834-74119 GCA_964595355.1 uncultured Ignavibacteriaceae bacterium
TTCCAATATTCTGAATTTATTATGAACCGGAGGAAAAAATGGAAAAGAAAATCCTATTGATTTTAAGTGTTTCTGGAATAGTTGTTTTGAGTTTTTTAGTCCTTGGCATTATCTCACAAGGAAATACCTCCTCTAAAGAAATAACAAAAGTTGAAAATTTTACTTTAAAAGATTATAACGGTAAAACTCAATCACTTTCGGATTATAAAGATTCCAAAGCGATTGTTTTAATGTTCATTTCAACACAATGCCCGGTCTCAAATTCATATAACGAAAAAATGAATGAACTATATCAGAATTACCATACAAAAAATATAGCTTTTATAGGTTTGAACTCCAATAAAGCCGAAGCCGCTGAAAATATTAAAGAACACGCTGAGGACCACGGCTTTCAATTTCCAATTTTGAAAGACAAAAATAATATAATTGCAGATAGATTAGATGCTCAGGTAACACCCGAAATATATGTACTTAATACTAACTTTGAGATTTTATATCATGGTAGAATAGATGATGCAAGAGGTTCTGGTCTGGCAAAAAATAATGATCTAATAAATGCGCTCAATGAAATTCTGACTGGAAAAGAAGTAGCTGTCAAACGAACCCGAGCGATGGGCTGCACAATTAAAAGAGTTGGTTCGTGAAAGTTAATAAGTATTTTTTTATTGCCGGGGGGATACTCGTAATATTAGCTGTTATCCTGCAGTTTCCAAGCAAAAAAAATGTTAATACTATAACAACAAAATCAGCTTACGATAATATTTGGGTGATTGATAAAGATCAACTTTCGAGCTTAATCAATAATAGAAACGGAAGAGTACTTTTTGTAAACGTTTGGGCTACGTGGTGTATTCCCTGCATTGAAGAATTTCCTGATCTTATTAAATTGCACGACACATTCAGCAATAAGCCAGTTGATTTTATAAGCCTTAATGTTAACCTTCTGGCAGAAAAGGACTCGCTTGTTATTCCATTCCTTAAGAAAAAAGATTCAAATCTAGATGTTTATATGGCAAGTGAAGATAATGTTGATGCACTTTTAGATTTAATGGACAAAAACTGGTCTGGCGCAGTGCCGGTAACTTTTATTTTCGATAAGGAAGGCAAAAGACGGGTCTCAATTGTGGGTAAAAGGAATTATAAGTTTTTCAAAGCCTCTGTTGATAGCTTAATTAACAAGTAACAAGCTACAGGTAATATAAAGAAGTGATACTGCTGAAAATCCGCGAAAATTTTAGGATTAATCTATTTAAACTGTCATAATTTTTTTCGATTTTATATTATGTCTGTCAAACTTTGAGGAAATACAAATTGCTTTTTAAAAAAATGAAACAAAACAAAAAAGGCTTATCGCCGGGCTCGCTTGTGTTTACAGGTGAAAAGAAGGTTGAAAAAATCAAAATTAGTGTATTCGATTTTAATGCAAGCAAAGTAAATGAAATAAATATTCCTGAACAGGAGCTGAGCAAACTTAAGAAATATAAAACAAGCAAAAATGTTACTTGGATAAATATTTGCGGGATACATAATACTCAAGTGATTGATGAAACAGGAAAAATATTTGGTATTCATCCGCTTGTTCTTGAAGATATACTAAATGTTGGACACAGCCCTAAAGCAGAAGAATATGACGATTACGTTTTCATAATGACAAAAATGATAAATTATAATAATGAATTTAATGAATTGAATATTGAACAGGTAAGTTTTGTCCTTGGAAAGAAATTCTTAATTACGTTTCAGGAAAGAGAAGGCGATGTTTTTGATCTGATCAGAGAAAAGATCAGAAGTAATAGTGGAAGAATCAGGAAGTCGGGCGCCGATTACCTCGCTTATCGATTAATAGATACAATGGTAGATAATTACTTTAGTGTACTTGAAAAAATTGATGAACATATTGAAAAAATTGAAGATTCGTTACTTTTGAATCCAGCTGAAGGAGCACTCCAAAACATTCATTCAATCAGAAAAGAAACTATAAAACTAAAGCGTGCAATTTCACCATTAAGAGATATAATATACACTTTGGAACGAGAACAATACAGTTTTATAGCAAAATCAACTTATATATATCTTCATGATCTTTATGATCACATTAAGCAGATAACTGATAATGTTGAAAATTACAGAGAAGTAATTAATGGATTGCAAGAAGTTTATATCTCTCAAGCTGGGCATAAAATGAATGAGATTGTAAAAATTTTAACTATTATTTCTACTATTTTTATTCCCCTGACTTTTGTTGTCGGGATTTATGGAATGAATTTTCACTCCGAAAATAGCCCATGGAATATGCCCGAGTTGAATTGGCAATATGGCTATCCCTTTGTCATTTTGATTATGCTATTTATAGTTATAGGCATGTTAATTTTCTTCAAAAGAAAGAAATGGCTTTAAGATAATTAACTTGTATTTTTTCCGGCCTGATTTAAATTCTGCTAAATATTTTGTAACTTCATCCCCGGTTTAAACCAATTTCCTGCATTAAATATTATCAGGGGAAGTTAAAGACTTATGAGAACAAAAAGTATTTTTGATATGAGCACCTTTCTGTACTTTGCTGAAAAAGGTTCAGCAACAATAGCCGGTTCGTTGCCTTCAAGATCAGACATTGACGAAAAATATAAATGGGATTTAACAGATATTTATCAATCTGAAGATTTATGGAATAAAGATTTTAACTGGGTCAAAAATAATATTGCCAATTATAAAAATTTCATAGGTAAGCTGAGCAATTCTGCAGACGATTTGCTTAAATGCTTAAAGTTTGATGATGAAATAGGGATAAAACTGCAGAAATTGTATCTCTACTCTATGCTTGAGAAAGACAGCGATATGAGAGTAACAAAGTACCAGGCCATGAATGACAGGATCAAAAGTCTTTACTCTCAAATATCAACTGAAAGTTCCTTTATACGTCCCGAGATTCTATCTATCCCTGAAGAGAAAATACTACAGTTTTTAGATTCTGATGACGAGCTCAATACTTACAGGCATTATTTAAAGAATCTTTTTAGAACAAAAGATCATACACTTTCACCTGAGCAAGAAAAAATTTTAGCACTATCCTCTGAAGCTATGCAGGTTGCATATAACACATTTTCAATGTTTACTAATGCAGATATGAAATTTCCGGTTGTTGAGGATGATGAAGGAAGACCAATAGAAATGTCCCACGGTAGATATTCCATGGCTATTTATTCGAAAGACCGTAATTTCAGAGAGAGGGCATATAAAAGTTATTATAAACCATATAAGGAATTTGTAAATACTTTTGCCTCATTGTTTAATGGTAATTTAAAAGCTAATATCTTTAATGCTAAAGCGAGAAATTATAATTCAGCCAGAGAAGCAGCGTTAGATTCAAATAATATTCCTTTCTCTGTGTATGACAATCTGATAGATAATACGAATAAAAATTTAAAGGCACTTCACAGGTGGGCATCGCTTAAAAAGAAATTATTAAAAATTAATGAATTACATCCTTACGATACGTATGTGACGTTATTTCCTATTGAAGAGAAAAAATATACTTATGAAGAAGCAAAAGAAATTGTTTACGAAGCTTTGAAACCTTTAGGAGATGATTATCTTGGTTCGTTGCAGAAAGCATTTGATAAAAAATGGGTTGATGTCTATGAAACTCAGGCCAAAAGGAGTGGGGCTTATTCTTCCGGTGTAACTTTTGGTGTTCATCCATATGTCCTCTTGAATTGGACAGATCTTCTGAATGACGTTTTTACACTTGCTCATGAAATGGGACATAATATGCATTCATATTATACAGGATTATCGCAACCATATCCTTACGCTAATTATACAATATTTTTAGCAGAAGTCGCTTCAACATTTAATGAATCACTACTATTGAATCACCTAATAAAAAATTCAGATTCAAAAGAAGACAAATTATATTTTCTCGAAAAATATTTAAATAATATTACTGCAACATTTTACCGGCAGGTTATGTTTGCTGAGTTTGAGATGAAAGTATACACTATGTCAGAAAAAGGTCAGGCTTTAACACATGAAGACCTTTGCAAGTTGTACCGGGAATTATATCAAAAATACTGGGGACCTGAAATGATAATTGATGAAGAAGAAAATTATACCTGGGCAAGAGTTCCGCATTTTTACTATGATTTTTATGTTTATCAGTATGCTACAGGATTTGCAGCATCCGAGACTTTATCCGGAAAAGTTCTTTCAGAAGGAGAAGCTGCCATAAAAAAATATTTAAATTTCCTGCAAACAGGAAGCAGTGACTATTCAGTGAATATATTAAAGAATGCAGGTGTAGATATGAATTCTCCTGAACCGGTTATCGCCGTTACACAAAAGATGGATCAGTTAATTGATGAGGTTGAATCAACTCTTAATAATTAAGTTAGAAAAATGCTGATAGGGATATAATCTCTTAAAAAGCAAAAGGAAAACTCATAGGATGAAAGTATATACTAAAGAAGCGCTCAATGATTTTAACCAGTCATTAACATATGATGATATAAGCTTAATCCCGACCGAGGTTTCAAGAATTAAATCCAGAACCGAAGCAGCTACGGCATGTAATTTTTTAGGACTTGATTTAACTCTTCCGGTTGTTTCCAGTCCTATGGAGACAGTAACGGGAATTGAAATGGCAAAGGCACTTACAGACCTTGGCTGTCTGGGTATATTGAACAGATTTGACAGCTCATTAAAAGAAATTTTAGTTGATAAAAATAATGGCAAAAAAATCAGAGGAGTTTCAATAGCGCTTACCACTCCACTTAGTGAAGTTGAAAAATTAATTGAAGCAGGATACACAATTTGTATTGATACGGCTAATGCAAACAATAATGAAGTGCTAAATAAAACTGAAGAAATAAAAAAGAAATTTAACACAAAGATAATAGTCGGGAACATAGCACACGGCAAAAGTCTGTCACAACTTGAAAGCGCTGGGGCAGATGCTGTTAGAGTTGGGATCGGAAGCGGAAGTGTATGCACCACTTCAATTCAAACCGGGATTGGAATAGGCCAGGTTTCTTCATTGTTGAATGTTCTGTTTTCAAGAAAAGAACATAAGCTGAATATTAAAATTATTGCAGATGGTGGAATTAAAAGCCCGGGTGATGTTGCAAAGGCAATTGCTCTTGGGGCTGATGTTGTAATGCTTGGAAGAATGCTTTCTGGTACAAGAGAGACTCCGGGTGAGGTGATTAAGTATAATGGACAACTTTGGAAAAAATACCGTGGCTCTGCATCCTTTGGTGTAAAAATGAAGAATGAATTTATTGAAGGGGAAGAAACAATGGTGGCATATAAGGGTGCTGTTAAAAATGTAATAGATAGTATTTCGGATGGGCTTAGAAGCTCGATGAGTTATATGAATTGTTTTACTCTGGATGAATTGAGAGGAATTGATACATTCGCTGTTCTAAGTAACAGTTCCTACCTGGAACGATTACCCAAAATGTAAGAGACTTACATAACACGGAATAATACTCTGTGTTACGAAACTTTAAAGTTTTTTAATCTTAAAGAATTACTAACAACCGAAACAGAACTCATTGACATTGCAAAAGCAGCAATCATCGGGTTAAGTAATCCAAAGGCTGCAAGAGGAATTCCAATTGTATTATAAATAAAAGCCCAGAATAGATTTTGTTTAATTATAGAGATCGTCCTTTTAGATAATTTTATTGCTCTAATCACACCTTCCAGATTTCCACCCATCAAAACTACAGAGCCGGTCTCCATTGCGATATCAGTACCGCTTCCGATCGCTATTCCTACGTCGCTTTGTGCCAACGCAGGTGCATCATTTATCCCATCTCCAACCATTGCAACAACTTCATTATTCCCCTGGTATTTTTTTACTGCATTTGCTTTATCATCAGGCATTACCTCTGCTTCAAAGGAATCAATTCCAATTCTTTTTGCAATATTTTCAGCAGTGGTAAAATTATCACCCGTTATCATTACAGTTTTTAAGCCCATTTCTTTAAGTTTATGTACAGCTTCTTTAGAATCCTCTTTGATTGGATCTTCAATTCCAAGTAATCCTTTTAATTCCCCATCAATATTTATATAGATGATAGTTTTGCTTTCCGTAGATAATTTTTCAATCTTATTTTTAAATTTATTAGTATTGGTTGAAAAGTCATCCATTAGTTTTTTATTGCCGATGATAATTAGTTTTCCATCAATTATTGCTGAAATTCCCTGGCCGGTAATACTCTTAAAGGATTCTATTTCTGCAAGGTTCAGGTTTTTATCTTTTGCATAATTTATTATCGATTCTGCTATTGGATGTTCTGATTTGTTTTCAACTGATGCAACAAATCTAATTAATTCATTTTCCGTAAGCCCGCTCGTGAAAATATCGGTAACGGTAGGCTCGCCTTTTGTTATGGTTCCCGTTTTATCAAATATCACTGTGTTGATTTTATGGGCAAGTTCAAGACTGGAGCCATTTTTTATAAGAATACCCAATTGGGCTCCTTTCCCGGTTCCCACCATTAAAGCAGTAGGAGTAGCTAAGCCAAGTGCACAGGGGCAGGCTATTATTAATACGGCTACAAAATTTAGTAGACCTGAATTTAATGCATTATTACTACCAAATATTGACCAAAGTATAAATGTCATGATAGCGGCACCAACAACAGCGGGGACAAAAACTGCTGCAACTTTATCAGCTAAATTTTGTATCGGAGCTTTTGATCCCTGAGCTTCTTCTACCATTTTTATAATCTGACCTAAAACAGAATTATTTCCGATCTCTGTGATTTCGAATTCAAATGATCCTGTTTTATTGATAGTTCCTCCTATTACAATATCGTCTTTCTTTTTATCAACAGGTTTACTTTCGCCTGTTATCATCGATTCATCAAGGACCGAATTACCGGAAGTGATTTTGCCGTCAGCAGGAATTTTTCCGCCCGGTTTAACTATAACAACATCTCCTCTTTTCAGCTTGTCGATGTCAACTTCTATTTCTTTTCCTTCACGTTTTACAAGAGCAGTTTTAGGCTTTAATCCCATTAGTTTTTTTATTGCAGTGTTGGCTTTTGATTTTGCTCTAGATTCAAGCCAACGTCCCATCAAAATCAGGGTAATTATAACTGCGGCCGTATCGAAATATACGTGCGGTCGTTCCCCTGGTTTTAATATCAATTCCGGAAATAATGTTATGAGAGTACTAAATAAAAAGGCGGCACCAGTTCCAATAGCTACGAGTGAATTCATGTCTACTGAAAAATGCTTTAGATTATTCCAGAAAATCTCGAAAAACCTTTTTCCCGGGATGAATATTACAGGTATAGCAAGTATGAATAAAATCCTGTTAAATTGCTCTATCGATAAAGGAATAATTTCCCTAAAGCTTTCGAAAGACATTCCCATGCTAATAATAAATATAGGTATGGTCATTATTATTGAAAAAATAAAGTCTTTCCTTAACTTCTGTTCATAATCAAGGTGTTGTTCTTCGTAGTTACTTTGTCTTTCTGTTTTAGCTTTGTCAGCAACGTTTTCATCTAATTTTATTTTGTAGCCGGCTTTTTCGACGATATTTTCAATTTCTTTTAAGTCAACTCTATCGGGATTAAATTCGAACGAGGCTTTTTCAGAAGCGAAATTTACAGAAACGTTTTTTATCCCCTCGACTTTTGAAATTGCTTTTTCAACTCTTGCAACACAACTTGCACAAGTCATACCCTCTACAGGCGCTGAAATTTTCTTTGATTTTACTTCCTCATCTATCATTTTAAAACCGATTGTTCAATATAGTTTACAAATTATGTCAGCTTATAACCGGCGTTCTCAACAGCATTTTTTAAATCACTCTCTTTAATTTTATTCTCATCGTACTCAACTTCAGCTAACCCTATTTTTACATCTTTTACATTTATATCTAATTTCGCAAGTTCACTTTTTACAGCGCGAACACAGTGTTCGCAGGACATTCCTTCAATATTTAGTTTTTTTGTAGTCATTTTAAATGCCTCATTATCTTGTTATTTACAAGGCAATAATATTAAAATGACGATGGAAATGCGTTACAATTATTGGTCTAAAGTTTACAGAATTTTAAACCTTATCTAGGGGAATTCTTTTTTTGTTCTTGAGGTTTTTGTAGTGGCTGGGTGTAAAACCTGTGATTTGTTTGAATTGGTTTGATAAATGTTGTACACTGCTGTAACCTAAGTTGTAAGCAATTTCACTTAGTGTTAATTCGTCATAAACCAAAAGCTCTTTAACTTTTTCGATTTTCTGGCTAATAATAAATTTTTCAATTGTTTTGTCTTCAAGCGATGAGAACAGATGACTAATGTACTGGTAGGTTATATTTAAATTTTCCGAAAGGTATTTTGAAAAATTAAATTTTTCTAATGAGCCGGGCTTACCATTTTGGATTTTTTCAATTATTAAAGTTTTTATCTTTTCAACCAGTTTACCCTGTTTATTGTCTAGCAATTCGAAACCATTAATTTCCAGACTTTTTTTGATTTCATCTATATTTAAAGGTTTGTTATTAACTTCGATTATAGCTTCACCAAGTTCTACTTTGACAACATTTAAGCCAAATTTATGTAATTCATCATTAACTACTTTTATACATCTCGGGCAGACCATATTTTTTATATAAAGAGTTTGTGTTTCCATTTAGAGACCAATTATATTACAGCCAAGATACTGTAATATAAACTATAATGACAATGGAAAAATAAGGACTTGAAGGAATTATTTGGATAAGATGGGGTCAATCAGCTGTGGCAGTCTTAACTCTTAATTTGTGCATAGTACTAGGATCATCATTAGAATAGAAGCTATAAATATTAAAGACCTCATTTGCAGATTTCTTTTGTGGTTTTGGGATTACATAGTCATTATTGACCTCTTCAGGTACAGGCTCTTTTATAAGGTTGTTTGATTTAAGGATATTTTCTCCCTGATTAATTTCATTCAGTACTCTAAATTTTGAATTGTCTGATTTATTATCTTCTTCCACTTCTTGCGAGTCGTGAACTTCTAAAATCAGGCTGGAATCAAATATCCTCGGCTCTCTTTGATAAGGCTTTACACAGTTTCTATTTTTAATTTTGTAGACTACAAAGGAAATTACAAATGTGATAGATGTCAATAATGCAAAAATACCTAGTGAGGCCTTAATAATTGGTATTAGTTCCATGTTTTCCCTTAAAGATAATTAATATCCCCATTTCTTTTAGAATTTCAACAATTTTGGTGCCACAGAACATACCTTTCCTAATAATGCATTTTTGGTGCAAAATAAACACAAAAGGTCATAATTTTTTATCATTTTGAGACATAACTCCATAGCCGGGTAGAAAAGATACAGAAAAATGAGCAAAAATTAGTTGGTTATAGACTATTTTGTCCATTTTCTGTTTAAAAATGATTAAATATAAAAGATCCTATTTAAGAACAGAAATAGGAGTAGGGAGTCCCTGATAAGTTGATTTTACAGGAAATGTTTGATAATTTAACTCTCTAATTTATAAAGACTTATAAATTATTAATAATCAAAAGGTGGCAATATGACCAAAGCAGATATTGTCGATAAGGTTGCATCTGGAACGGGCTTAACAAAACTGGAAACTGAAGCTATTATTGAAGGCTTTTTCAAGACAGTTATTGAATCTCTGAAAGAAGGCAAAGGAATTGAGATAAGAGGATTTGGAAGTTATAAAGTAAAAAAGAAAAATGCCCGTCAGGCACGAAACCCTAAAACGGGAGAATCAGTCTTTGTGCCCGAACATTATGTGCCGACTTTTAAATTTTCAAAAGATTTTAAAGAAATGGTCAACAAAGGAATGAAAGAACGGGAGCAGTAATAAATATGTTCAAGTTTTGTCCTGAGTGTGGCATTAAACTGGACAAAGAATTTAAATTTTGTCCTGAATGTGGTGTTAAGCTGGAAAATTTGAATCAGCAAAATTCTTTTGATAATGAAACAAAAGAAGTGGTTGTTTGCAATAATTGTGGTGAAGAAAACAGCACTGAAAATGTAGTTTGTGCAGGCTGTGGAATAAGGTTGAAGGATAAAGCAGAAGTCAAAAATAAAAATATTGAGACTTCACCGGTAGAAAAGAAAAAATCGCATCACCATCATAAGAAAAAATCAAAGCAAAACAGTACTTCCAAAGGAAATCAGCGACAGTCTCAACAGAAAACTTTAAATAAGAAAGAGCTTTATATTATAACCGGAATACTGTTGGTGGCTGTAGTCCTGATACTAAGTTTTTCCGGCGTACTTGATTCAAAAAAAATCACTGAAACCAATGTGGGAGTAAACCAAGGTGAAGGATCCGGTGTAAATCTAAATAATATTCAAAAAATAAATGACCTGGAAGCCCATGTAAAAGCAAATCCAGATGATAAAGAATCGTTGCTTGCTTTAGCACATCTAAAAAATGATTCAGGTTTGTATGAACAGGCAATAATAAATTACAAACAATACCTTAAAATGCAACCTGGTGATGCTGATGCAAGAGTAGATATGGGCGTTTGTTATTACAACCTTGGTGATTTTAATACTGCTATCAGTGAAATGGAAAGTGCCTTAAAATATAATCCTCGCCATCAGATAGCATTTTTAAATTTAGGAATTGTAAACTTATCAGCTGGAAATTTAGAAAAGTCAAAAGAGTGGCTGAACAAAGCCGTTAATCAAAACCCAAACAATGATATTGGCAAAAGAGCTAAGGAATTATTAGAATCACATACAAAATAAATTGGAGGTAACTAATGCCTTGCGGCAAAAAAAGGAAACGTCATAAAATGGCGACCCACAAAAGGAAAAAAAGACTGAGAAAAAATAGGCATAAAAAAAGAGCCAGATAATTTTTCAATTTTTTATTGATGGGCAGGTGTTATGTTACATTTGCCTATTTTTTTTATACTATTGCAAGCCATCTTAGCTCAGCTGGTAGAGCAAATCATTCGTAATGATTAGGTCGCCGGTTCGAATCCGGCAGATGGCTCACCCTTAAAGAGACCTACCACAAAAGTATTTTTGAAACTTAATTTTATGTTTTGAATAACTAAGTGATGGAATATTTAATGTCACAAAAAATTTTTTCAGATTGCAAATAAAAAATATGGTTTAACATCAAATTATTTTTTATCAATCAAACTCAACTCCGATTCAATAAGAGATCTTTCCTGGTAATTTACTTTAATGTTCAAAGTAATATTTAATTTGTTTACATTACCCATACATCAGTTTTTATATTAAATATTTTAAAGAAAATTGATAAAGTATTTTATCGGCTGCATTTAATTAATCTCCCCAAAACCCCTCTATTTAATCTCTTTCATTTATAAGAATTTACCTGATCCCTTAAAGTAATCTCTTAAGTATTTAAAATCGTTATTTGGGAAACTTGTGGAGAAAGTTGAAAAAACTTCTTGACAATTGACAATAATTTCCCTTATTTTGGGGAGTAGTGGGGAATTGTGGTGAAAAAGACCAAATAAGGATTTAAGCTTGTTTAGAGGACAATTTACATACTCAGTAGATGCAAAAGGAAGAGTAAGCATCCCTGCAAAACTTCGTAAACATGTTTCGCCTGGGGCAAACGATACTTTTGTAATGACCAGGGGAACAGGAAAGTGTATCGATGTTTATCCACTCGATCAATGGCTTGTCTTCGAAAAGAAACTTGAAGAGTTAAATCCGTTCGATCCACAGAAGGCAAAATTCATTAGAATGATTTTACAACACGCAGCTGAAGATACACTGGATTCGCAATCAAGAATTTTAATTCCTCAGACACTATTGGAATACTCAGGCATTAAAAAAGAAGTGATCATCCTTGGTGCATTAAAAAAAATTGAAATTTGGAATCCGAAAGAATTTGATGAGTATCTGAAGTCAACTAAAGAAACTTACGAAGAAATTGCAGCTAAAGTAATGGCGCCGTGATGGAGTCACATCATACGCCGGTTTTATTAAACGAAAGTATTGAATACCTGATAACTGATAAATCAGGTATTTATTTTGATGGAACTTTAGGGTTTGGCGGACATTCGGAACAAATGTTAAAAAAATTAAATGATGATGCGTTACTCATAGCAACCGATGTGGATTTAGATGCATTTAACTTTACGAAAAAAAAATTTAATGAAGAAAAGAGAATGAGAATTTACAATTTCAATTTTGCCCAAATAGGACCAATATCCAAAATTGAATTGGTGCAACAATTCACAGGAATCTTTGCTGATCTGGGAGTATCATCTTTTCAACTTGATAATCCGAGTTCTGGTTTTACATATCAGAAAGAAGCAGAGTTAGATCTTAGAATGGATAAATCAAAAGCAGTTAGCGCAGCAGATATTGTTAATTCATTTTCTGAAGAAGACATTGCAAATATTATTTACGAATATGGTGAAGAAAGAAACTCAAGAAAGATAGCGAGCAAAATATTACAGAGTAGAACAGCTAAAAAGATTGTTTCGACTAAACAATTGAGAGAAATTATTTCTGAGATTACACCTGAAAGATTTTTGGTAAAAACGTTATCAAGAGTATTCCAGGCTCTTCGTATTTATGTAAATGATGAGCTTGGTGTTTTAAAGACCTTTTTGAATGATTCCGTCTCGTTACTTAAAATGGGTGGAAGAATAGTTATTCTGTCTTATCACTCTCTGGAAGACAGGATAGTTAAAGAACATTTTAGGTACGAAACACTTGATTGCATTTGTCCAAAGGACTTTCCGGTTTGTAAATGTGACAAAGAACAGAGGTTAAACATATTAACGAAGAAACCTGTTGTACCCTCTGAGAATGAAATAAGAAGTAACATTCGTGCACGAAGTGCTAAACTAAGAGTTGCGGAGAGAGTATGAAAAAAAATTCGAAATCTAAAATTGCCTCAGCTCTCTTTCTACTGATAGTTTTTACTCTATTGGGGCTTGGATATGTAAGTGTGAAACTAAAGTGCGAAGCTATGATAAAAGAAAAATTTTTGTTAGGAGAAAAACTGAAAGCCATTAGCAATCATAATACTGCCTTATTGGGTCAGAGACAGGATTTAACGTCAGAAGAGAGAATTGTTGAAATTGCTAAAAACGAACTGGGAATGGTAGTAGATACACGACCACAGATGAAGGTGAAAGTTAATAAAAAGAAGATAGATAAAATTGATAAAATATTGAAAAAGAAATATGAATAGCTCAAGAGCAATTATTATAACAGTTTTTGTCTTATTGCTTTTTATTGCTTTAGTAATCAAACTGGTTGATATCCAGATTGTAAAGAGTGAAGAGCTCAAATATTATGCTCAAAGACAGCAAACCAATTTAGAAAAGATTGATGCTGAAAGAGGGTTAATCTATGATAGAAATAACGTGTTACTCGTTTATAATAGAAACGACTATTCATTTTATCTTGATTTAAGAATGGTCTCCAAATCTGGGAAAGATAAAATTGCGCAGAAATTTTCTTCAATATTCGGCAGAAGTAAGAATTATTACTATAACCTGATGAGTGATTCAGGAAAAACGATTTGTTTGGAAAAAAAGGCTCCGGGCCAGAAGGCTTTTCAGCTTACAAACTTTAAAATAAACGGATTGTTTTATAGAGAAGATCCAACCAGGGTTTATCACTATGATGATGTGGCTTCACATGTTCTTGGATTTGTAGGCAACGATGGTCAGGGTGTAAACGGCATCGAAAGATCTTTTAACAAACAACTAAGCGGTGAAGATGGAACACGTCTGGTTGAAAGAGACGCTGTGGGAGATATGATTACAATATCCGAAGAAGAAACCAAACCCGCAGTACCGGGTGATAATTTAGTTTTAACTATTAATAAAACCTATCAGTCAATTCTCGAAGAAGAACTTAAGAATGGTTTGTCCACTTACGGCGGAGTATCTGCGGTTGGAATTATTATGGACCCGAATACCGGGGAAATACTCGCACTTGCAAATATGAATGATTACAATCCAAACGAATATTGGAATTATACCGATGACGAAAGAAGAGACAAAGCAGTAACCGACACTTATGAACCTGGTTCTACGTTTAAAGGAATTTCGATGTCGGCATTGCTTGATCAAAATCTTGTAAATGAAAATCAAAAAGTATATGTCGAAAATGGAAAGTATAGATTTAGAAATGTCACCATTTATGATACGCACGAACACACATGGCTTACTGCAAAAGGAGTTGTGGAAGAATCAAGCAATATTGGAATGACAAAACTAGTTCAGAATATCGACGATGATTTGTTCTATAAATATGTGCGTGCGTTTGGTTTTGGAAATTATACGTCAATCGATCTTCCCGGTGAAGTAAAGGGCAAGTTGAAAAAACCAAATGAATGGTCGGCAATTACTAAAGCATATATGTCTTTTGGATACGAAATTGCTGTTACTCCCATACAAATGATCACGGCATATTCTGCAATTATAAATGGTGGAATTTTGTACCAACCGCAAATTATTAAAAAAGTTGTTGCGCACGACGGGACAGTATTAACTGAAAATACACCGAAAGAAATCAGAAGAGTTATTTCTTCCAAAACATCTGCAGATATGAGAAATATTTTTGTAGGTGTTGTAAATAAAGGGACGGGAAAAAATGCTAAGCTGGATTTTATAACTGTGGGCGGTAAAACAGGAACTTCTCAAAGACTGGTGAACGGCAGCTATTCAAAAACAAACTATAATTCTTCTTTCATTGGATTTTTCCCAGCTGATGATCCTAAAATAATCTGCTTTGTATTAGTTAATTCTCCTAAAAAAGGAAGGTATGGAGGACAGGTTGCTGCACCAATTTTCAAAAATGTTGCACAAAGAATTATAAATACAGATGTAAACTATTTTGAAGAGCAACCAGAAGATAAACAAAATAATGTGAAGGTTGTTTTTACAAGCAATAAGCAGGAAGATAAACAAATACCCTCTACACAACCAACTAAAATTTTGACAAATGATCTAAACTCTTTTTCGAAAAGTAAAATGCCAGATCTTTCTAACTATAGCTTACGAGACGGTATAAAGATTTTAAGTGAACTGGGAATTAAATATAGAGTTAATGGCTCAGGTGTAATTGTTTCACAAAGTATTAAACCCGGAGAAAAAATTTCGAAAGGACTGGTCTGCAATTTGGATTGCAAAGAAGTTCAAATTAATGGTGCATCAGTTTATTGATGGAATTAACTCAACTATTAAATAGTGTTCATGCTATACAGGTTGTCGGACAGGTAGAAAGGAAAGATGTTGCTTCAGTTGTTTATGATTCTAGAAAAGTAAAAAAAAATTCTGTTTTTGTAGCGATAAAAGGTTTTAATACTGATGGACATAAATATATTCTGGATGCGATAAGTAAGGGAGCCATTGCTGTCGTTCTTGAAAATAATGATGCTGTGCCGGAAGATATTTTTATCCATCAGTGCGTAACAAAGGTTCTCGTGAATGATAGCAGGATAGCTTTGGCGGAGTTGTCAAATTATTTTTTTAAAGAACCGTCAAAAAAGTTAAAACTGATTGGTATTACAGGAACAAACGGAAAAACAACAACAGCTTTTTTTATTAAAAGTATTTTAGAAACAGCCGGGTATAAAACAGGATTGACAGGAACAATTTCAAATTATATTGGGAATGAGAAATTGAATTCAGCTTTAACAACACCAGAGTCGAATGATATGAACAAGTTGCTGTTGAAAATGTTCAACAGTGGCTGTGAATATGCCGTGATGGAAGCGTCATCTCATTCGCTGGTATTGAAAAGAACGTATAATTTGAACTTTGCCGCAGCCATATTTACAAATATTACTTCTGATCACTTAGATTTTCACGAAAACTTTCAAAATTATCTTAATGCAAAGAAAATACTTTTCGATTCCCTTTTTCAATCTGCATTTGGTGTTTACAACTCTGATGACAAGAATAGTACTCTGCTCATTAAGGATTCAAAGGCAAAATTATACTCTTATGGAACAACATCAGATGCAGATTTTATTTTGAAAGACATTAAATACGATCTGGATGGTACAAATTTTATTATTGAACGAAAAGGAAGCAAATATCAGGTAAACACTTCTTTGGTAGGTGAGTTCAATGCATATAATGCAGGTGCGGCCTTTGCGGTTTCTGTTTTGTTCGGTGTTGATGAAAAAAAAGCAATTGAAGGAATCAAAAATACAAAGCAGGTTCCGGGAAGATTTGAAATAATTGGCAAAGGTACAAAGAAAGTAATAGTTGATTACTCTCACACTGCCGACAGTCTTGAGAAAACATTGTTGGCCATTAAAAAAATTGTAAAAGATGAAAATCCTGTTTATACAGTTTTTGGTTGTGGTGGTAATCGCGATAAAACAAAAAGACCTATTATGGGAAAGATTGCCACAGGACACAGTAAAAAAGCCTTTGTAACGTCAGATAATCCGAGGTTTGAGAATCCGTTTGAAATAATTTCTGATATAGAAAAGGGGATTAATTCTGATAATTATGAAGTAATTGAAAACAGGGAAGAAGCAATTAAGAAGGCAATTGAAACCTCGGAAGAGAATGCCGTGATATTAGTTGCGGGTAAAGGTCACGAAAGTTATCAGGAAATAAAAGGGATTAGAAATCATTTTTCGGATCAGGAAGTTGCACGGAAATATCTGTGAAGAAAATAAGATTGACACTTGAAGATTTTTTTGAAATACAGGGAGCTGTAATTTATAATCCTGATAATTATAAAGCAGTAAGTTCGGTTCTAATTGACTCTAGAAAAATAAAAAGGAATTCAATTTTTGTTGCAATTATAGGTGAAAGGTTCGATGGCCACGATTTTGTTAGAGAAGCAATTAAAAAAGGTGTATCGGCTGTAATGATAAATGAAAACAGATATAAAAGTTTTTCGGATCTAGAACTAACGGTAGTAACTGTTAAAGATACAACTAAGTCATATGGCGACCTTGCAAGAACGTGGAGAAGAAAGTTAAATGCAAAAGTTATAGGGATAACAGGTAGCGCTGGAAAAACTACAACAAAAGAAATGATTGCCACCTTACTAAAAGAAAAATATAGAGTGAATAAAACAATATTAAATAATAACAATCATATTGGCGTGCCCTTAACAATTTTAAGCACAAATGAAAAACACCAGGTTTTAGTGCTTGAACTTGGTACAAATCATTTTGGCGAAATAAGTTATTCCGCTAATATTGCTGAGCCTGATTATGCTTTAATAACAAACATTGGAAATTCTCATCTTGAATTTCTGAAAAACAAAAGAGGCGTGCTAAAAGAAAAAGTAGCTTTATTCAAAGCCACTAAAAAGAATAATGGAACTTTGTTTATAAACTATGATGATCCTATGCTAAAGAATTCATTTAGCAGTTATAGAAATAGGATTTCATATTCATTTAGCTCGAATACTATGATAAAAGGGAAATTGCTTGGGCCGGATGAAAAGGGAAAAGAAAGAGTGGAGATAAAATATAAAAACAAAAAAATAAGTGGAGCCTTTTTTTACGGAGAACAGAACGCTCAAAATTTGTTAGCGTCCTCTGCAGTTGCTTTCGAACTTGGGTTAAATAAAGCTCAAATTCTTAAAGGCATTAAAAAAGTTAAGAATATTGATAAAAGATTAAACGTTAAAAATTATAAAAACAACATTACGCTAATAGATGATACTTATAATGCAAACCCTGAATCGATGAAGTATGCTATAAGGTTATTGAAAGATATTTCAAAAGGGAGAAAAAAAATTGCTGTAATGGGGGACATGTTCGAACTTGGTACAGCTGGGAAAAAGATTCATAAAAAATTATCACTGACACTTGAGAAAAATAAAATTGATGAAGTTGTGTCTATCGGTCCGTTGATGAAAAACTTGTATAATGAATTAAATAACGTAAATGTAAATTCAAAACATTTTTCAAGTAGAAGAAAAATGGAAAAATTCCTTTCTGGTCATGATTTTGAAAATTCTGTAATACTGGTAAAAGGATCACGCGGAATGAAAATGGAAGAATTTGTAAAAGTAATTGAGGATAAAATTAGCGGCTAATGCTTTACTATCTATTTGATTATATAAATAAGGTATTCAGCCCACCGGGATTTAAAGTATTCCGGTTCCTTACCTTCAGGTCTGCACTGGCTGCAATTACAGCGTTATTTCTTGCATTCTATCTTGGACCGAGAATAATTAAAATATTACAAAAGTACCAGATAGGTGAAGCAAGAAAAGAAGACGGACCGAAATCACACTGGTCAAAGGCCGGTACGCCCACAATGGGAGGAATAATATTAATCATTTCAATTGTAATACCTGTTTTGTTATGGGCTGAATTGAAGAGTATTTATGTAATTCTGATCCTTGCTGGCACTGTCTGGCTTAGTGCTGTGGGTTTCCTTGATGACTATTTAAAAGTCGTAAAAAAATTACCGAATGGATTAATTGCCAGATATAAACTTCTTGGACAGGTAAGCATTGGGTTGATCATTGGATGCATAATTTATTTTACACCGGCATTTAAAGATTTTAACACATTAACAACTGTTCCTTTTTTGAAGAGTGTAAATCTTAATTTGTCCATTTTCTATATACCTGCTGTCGTCTTTATAGTTGCAGCAACCTCAAATGCTGTGAATTTAACTGATGGGCTCGACGGATTAGCCATTGGTGTTACAACTATTGTAATGCTCACTCTTGCTGTAATAGCTTATGTAAGTGGTAATGCTATTTACTCAAAATATCTAGATATAATCTTTTTACCGGGAGCAGGCGAACTAACGGTATTTATTTCAGCAGTGATTGGAGCGTCGCTTGGATTTCTATGGTTTAATTCATATCCGGCACAGGTTTTTATGGGTGATACGGGTTCTCTGGCTTTAGGAGGTGCTTTTGGAATTTTATCGATTTTGGTAAGGAAGGAATTATTGATACCGATACTTGGTGGTATCTTTTTTATGGAAACGATTTCGGTGATTGTACAAAGATCATATTTCAAGTATACTAAAAAAAAATACGGTGAAGGGAGAAGAGTTTTTAAGATGGCACCAATGCATCATCATTTTGAAATGCTTGGTTGGCCTGAACCTAAAATAGTGACACGTTTTTACATAATTGCAATAATTCTTGCGATTGTTAGTCTCGCTTCTTTCAAGATACGATAATGGAAATTGCGGGTAAGAAAATATCGATTATAGGTGCTGTAAGAAGCGGAAGTGGTGCTGCAAAACTGGTAAAGAAGTTAAATGGAAAGCCGTTTGTAAGTGATTCAGGCGATGCAAAAAAATTAGAGAAGCAAATAAAAATACTTAAGGAAAATGAAATCGAATTCGAAATTGGTAATCACACTGAAAAAGTTTTTGATTGTGATTTAATGATAGTAAGCCCGGGAGTTCCATCAGATGCAAGGGTTATTATGACAGCTAAAGAAAAAAATATAAAAGTAATTGGAGAAGTAGAGTTGGCTTCCGCTTTTTGCGGGGGAAATATTATTGCAATTACAGGAACCAATGGTAAAACAACTACAACCAGTTTGTGTGGACATCTATTAAAAACCTGCGGCGCAAAAACTTATGTAGTTGGCAATATAGGAGACGCCTTTTCGGAAGTTGCTCTGGATGTGAAAGAAAATGAATTCATTGCTCTTGAAGTTTCAAGCTTTCAGTTGGATATGATTGATAAATTTAAACCTAAAGTTGCTGCGATATTGAATATTACTCCTGACCATTTGAATAGATATGAAAATAAGTTTGAAAATTATATCCATTCGAAGTTCAGAATATTTAAAAATCAGGATGATTCTGATTATGTGATCCTTAATAAGGATGATAAAACAATCAGCAAATTTTTATCAACTCACAAGAGCCAGGATTTTTACTTTTCATTAGATGAGAAACAACTAAATGGATGTTTCAGGGTAAATGAGAAAATAGTCTATAATAAAAATGGACAAACAGAGTTTGAATGTGAAGTAGCTGATATTTTTATTCCAGGAGAACATAATGTAGCTAATGCAATGGCTGCTATAAGTGTATTAAAAATTTTCAGCTTTGATAATGACAAAATAAAAGAAGGGCTAAATACGTTTAGAGGTGTTGAGCACAGACTTGAGTTCGTGCGTGAGCTAAATGGTGTAAAATATGTAAATGATTCGAAAGCAACTAATGTTGATTCAGTTTGGTATGCGCTTCGAAGTTTAAACGAACCAATCTTCCTGATACTTGGTGGACAGGATAAAGGGAATAATTACAACCAGATAAAGGAACTTGTTTTGCAAAAAGTGAAAAAAATATATGCGATAGGTTCTTCCGCAGATAAGATTTTTAGTTTTTTTCACAGTGAAGTAAAGGTAGAAGTAGAAAAATCTTTACAGGATGCAGTTATATCTGCAAATAAAGAAGCAAGAGAAGGTGAAGTGATTTTGCTTTCACCTGCATGTGCAAGCTTTGACCAATTTGAAGATTATCAGCACAGAGGTAGAGTATTTAAAGAAACCGTAAATAAACTATAAATGAAAAAACTAGGTTTAACAATATTTTTTGATGTTTTTGCTTTAATGTTGCTGGGATTAATTATAGTTATGAGTGCCAGCAGTACCTACAGTGCAATCAGGTTTGATAGCCTTTTCCACCTTTTTAATTCTCATTTATTTAAGGTAATACTCGGGATACTTGCGATGATATTTTTCTGTGCTGTTCCGTATGAAATTTATAAGGAGTTCAGCAAACCGGCAATTATCATAATGACTATCGTTTTAGTGTTGACACTATTCTTTGCTCAAAATATTAAAGGCGCGGGAAGATGGGTCAATCTCGGATTGTTTTCATTTCAACCAGCAGATATTGCAAAATTAGTTTTGATAGTTCACTTGGCTGCAATGATTGAAGACAAAGGTGATACACTAAAAATATATAAAGAGGGTTTCCTCTATTTATTATTCTGGGTATTAATAATTTCCGGGTTAATCCTTATTCAACCTAACGTAAGTAATGCAATTTTGCTCGTGTTTATTTCTTTTATACTGCTGTATATAGGCGGAGCAAAGTTTACTCATATCATAGGCACAGCATTTCTGTGTTTAATTATCGGAGCCGCAGCAGCGATGTTGTTTACACATTCAAGAGAAAGAATCCTCTCATTTATTAATGCGATTAATACTGGTGGTTCAGCTAACATACAGGTTAAACAAGCATTACTTGGTCTTGGGAGCGGAGGAATTTTCGGCGTTGGTCTTGGTCATAGTATGCAAAGTAATTTGTTTTTACCTGAGTCTTACGGGGATTTTATC
The DNA here is from genome assembly GCA_964595355.1 of uncultured Ignavibacteriaceae bacterium. Classification (GTDB taxonomy): domain Bacteria; phylum Bacteroidota; class Ignavibacteria; order Ignavibacteriales; family Ignavibacteriaceae; genus JAKAGZ01. The sequence goes on from CAZQQD010000002.1 coordinate 23,086, forward strand.
TTTGCTATAGTTGGTGAAGAGCTCGGTTTTATTGGTTCTTTTATTGTGTTGTTCAGCTACCTGGTTTTGTTTGTTGCAGGAATAATTATAGCAAAGAAAACAAGGGATACTTTCGGGCAGCTGCTTGCATTTGGAATCACTTTCTCGATCATAATTTATGCATTCATCAACGCAGCTGTTGCTACAGGACTTGTACCAACTACCGGTTTGCCTTTACCATTTATCAGCTACGGTGGCACATCGTTAATTTTTTTGTGTATCTCAGTTGGGATTTTAGTGAATATAGCTTACACAAATGCAAAAAAAGAAAATGCAGCTAATAATGTCGCTTCCGTATCTATGACGAATAAAGGAGGACAATGAGTGGAAAAGAAAATAAATACAGGTTTTTATTCGCAGGCGGTGGTACGGGTGGACATTTATTCCCAGCTGTTGCTGTTGCGGATAAGATTAAATCTCTTGTCCCTGAAGCTGAAATATTATTTGTCGGTACAAAGTCTAAAATTGAAGGTAAAGTCGTTCCTGAACTCGGCTATAAATTTAGTTCAATTTGGATCAAAGGATTTGCAAGAAAGTTCAATGCAGAAAATTTATTATTTCCAATAAAATTAATTGTTTCAATAATTCAATCAATGATAATTAATATGAAATTTCAACCGAAGGTAGCAATAGGATCAGGCGGATACGTTTCTGGACCCGCTATTTTAGGTGCTTCTTTTATGGGAGCAAAAATTATTTTGCTTGAACAAAACAGCTATCCAGGAGTTACATCAAGATTATTAGAGAAATATGCTGATGAGGTTCACATAAGTTTTGAAGATTCTAGAAAATATTTCAGGAGCCAAGAGAAATTATTTTTAACCGGGAATCCGGTAAGAGAGAGCTTGAAACGAGTGCCAAAAGAGGAGGCTCTGAACTATTTCGAATTAAATACAGATAAGAAAACCTTATTTGTAGTTGGCGGTAGTCTTGGTGCAAAAGCTATTAATCAGGCAACAGCAAGTGTAGTTAGGGACTTAGAAAAGTCAGATATCCAGGTTATTTGGCAAACGGGGAAAAACGATTTTGAGGAATTTAAAAGCTTCGAATCTGATAATATAAAAGTTTTATCATTCATAGAAAAAATAGATTTAGCATACTCTGCTTGCGATCTCCTTCTGGCTCGTGCAGGAGGCATAACAATAGCAGAACTTCTGACGCTGGGGATTCCCTGCATATTGGTCCCATCCCCCAATGTTGCGGAGAATCACCAGCATTATAATGCAAAATCTTTATCAGATAAAAACGCCGCAATTTTAGTAGATGAAAAAGATCTAAAAAAAATAATATTAAACAAAGTCATTTCATTAATAAGCGACGAAAAAAAATTATCGGAACTAAAGCAAAATGCTCTAAAGCTTTCCAAACCTGACGCGGCAAAAGCTATAGCACAAAATGCAATAAAATATGCAGAATCAAAATGAATAATGAGTCAGTGAATCAGAAAAAAATATTCAAATATAAAATGTCGTTCTATTACGTATCGACAATTATATACTTTATTGCTTTCCTGCTCTATGTACTGATTCGTGGGGAATTTATAGAAGGTTCATTTACGCTCATTACGAACGACCCGATAATTTACTTTTTCGCGATCATTGTATTTATCTCATTGATCAGTCTTTTGTTTAATCTTTATAAAAACAAGTATTTGCAGTTTGGTGAGCAAAGCATCTCGTTTGGTGATCGATTCAAAGTACGCCAATTCGAATTTGGCAATATAAAAAAGATGAAGATATCGCGAGAAAAGAATGATGGCAAAAACAGTGTATTTAAGATAGTAAGAATAAAATTTAAGAACAGGAGAAGATTGGTTGTCGTCAGACCGTATGATTATGAGAATGGTGAAGAGCTGCTAAAAAGGTTTCAGGAATTAAAAGCGGAAATTGAGAATAAGTAATGTTCAAGAATATTAAAAAAGTTCACTTTGTCGGAATTGGGGGAATAGGAATGAGCGGGATAGCCGAAATACTCTTGAGTCGAGGATTCGAGATTTCCGGTTCAGATAAAACTTTGAGCGAAATTACAAAAAGACTAAGTGACCTGGGAATTAAAGTTTATGAAGGCCATTCACCTGAAAATTTAAAGGATGTTGACGTGCTTGTTTATTCATCGGCAGTAACTCTCGATAATCCTGAAGTGAGAGCAGCAGCCGAGAGAAAAATTCCGATCATTAAAAGATCAGAAATGCTTGCTGAATGCATGAGGATGCAATATGGAATTGGAATTGCTGGAACTCACGGTAAAACTACAACTACCTCAATGGTTGGCCTTACTCTTACTGAGGGGAAAATTGATCCAACAATTATCGTTGGTGGAAAGTTAAGCGGGCTTGGCGGAACCAATGCGCGGCTCGGGAGTGGTGAGTTTATTGTAGTTGAAGCGGATGAATTCGACAGAACATTTTTAAGACTGACTCCGACAATTGCAGCATTAACAACTTTGGAAACCGAGCATCTTGATACATACAAAGACCTTGATGATATAAAATCGGCATTTATCGAGTTTGCTAATAAAGTTCCTTTTTATGGCTTTGTTGTTCTTTGCATGGATGAACCGGCTTTGCAGGATATAATTCCACAGATAAATAAAAAAGTTATAACGTACGGGTTAACTACACAGGCTGATATCAGGGCAATAAATATTTCGCATAGTGAATTCTCAAGTTCATTTACGGTTAAGTATTATGGGAAAGAGCTTGGAGAAATTACTCTCGGAATTCCCGGTCTACATAATGTAAAAAATTCATTAGTTGCTGTAACAATTGCTCACGAGCTAGGAATTGATTTCAAAGTAATTAAGCACGCACTGGAATCATTTATGGGCGTTTACAGAAGATTTGAGGTAAAATACGATAAAGAAGTTTTAGTAATTGATGATTATGCTCACCATCCGACCGAAACAACTGTAGTTCTTGCAGGAATAAGAGCTGGTTGGGACAGAAGATTGGTTGTTGTTTTTCAACCTCACTTGTATTCGCGGACAAGAGATTTTTATCAGGAATTCGGGAGATCATTTTTGAATTCTGATCTTTTTATTTGTACTGACATCTACCCGGCAAGGGAAGAACCTATTAACGGAGTTACAGGAGAACTGATAGCAAATGCCACAAAAAAATTCGGTCATAAAAATGTTTTTTACATAAAAGATAAAAATGATGTCCCTAAAGTCTTGAGTGATCTGAAAAAAGATGACGATATAGTTATCACAATGGGTGCTGGTGATATATGGAAACAGGGTGAAAAGTTTGTCGAGTTACTTAAAAAATCAGTTTAAATGCGTGAAAGAAAAAGTAAAATAATAGGTGTTTTGATCTTTATTGGATTGTTGTCAGGGATACTTTATTTAATATTTTTTGTCGGTAAGGGAATAAATAAAGGAGAAATAAAAATGATAGGAATAACAGGGAATAATTTGTTGAGCGCAAATGATTATCTCAAGTTTGCAAAACTTGATGACCCAACTAAATACTTTGAATTAAAGTTGCCTGTTATTTATGATCGGATATCAAAACATCCTTATGTGGCCGGTGCCGATGTGGAATATGATGGGGTGTCAGAAGTTAATATTGATATTATTGAAAAAAAAATTAAAGCAGTTATTCTTAATGGTAGCGAGCCGATGTTTATTACAGATAAATTTGAATTACTACCACTTTTTGATAACACAAAATTTAATGATTTACCTATAATCAGCAATTTATCACCTGATGAATCTTATAAACCTTTATCTATAGTGAAAACTGAAGAAATGAAGCAGGCATTTGAAATAATAGATGCGGCAAAATTAACTAATGAAAGTATTTCAACGCATTTAGCTGAGATTAATTTAAGACACGGTGGAGATATTATTCTTTCTTTCTCCGGCATAAAAACTCCTGTTATCTACGGTAATGGCGGAGCAGCAAAAAAATTAGCATATCTTGATATTATCTGGGACGATATGATCACAGGAAAAAACTTAGTTGAAAACAGCGAATACATTGATCTGAGGTTTGCTAATGAAATTTATGTCGGCAAATCTGAAAATACAGGATTGAATTAATGAAAAGGAACATTATAGCAGGATTAGATCTTGGTACAACAAAGGTCTGCGCTGTCATTGCTGAAAAGATAGATGACAATAAGATCGATATACTTGGTTTTGGGGTTGCACCCTCGGAAGGATTGCATAAAGGGCTCGTTGCTAATATAAGTAAAACTGCTGAAGCAATTAGGGAAGCCTTTGCAGTTGCTACAAACAGGGCAGGTATCGAAGTCAAAGTCGTAAATGTAGGTGTCGCTGGTGAACATATTACAAGTATGAGACATAGGAATTACGTGACTATTACTAGTGATGAGAAAGAAATTACCAAGTCTGATCTTGATAGATTAGAAGCAGATGTAAGGACGATCCGAATTCCGTCCGACAGGCAGATACTTCACATTATTCCTGAAGAATTTTCTGTTGATCATCAGGGTGGAATCGAAAGTCCTATTGGAATGTCCGGTTCGAGGCTTGAAGCAACAAATCATATAGTTCTCGCTTCAATTCCTGCTATACAAAATATTACAAAATCTGTTGAACGTGCAGGACTTATGGTTCGGGATTATATTCTTCAACCTATAGCATCAAGTACATCTGTGCTTGAAGATAGTGAAAAAGATCTGGGGGTTGCACTAATAGACATCGGTGGAGGTACAACGGATATCGCCGTCTTTCATAAAAAGGTAATAAAGCATACTAAAGTTATAGGAGTCGCCGGCAACCAAGTTACTAATGATATAAGAGAGTCGCTTGGTGTGATTACTGAAGAAGCCGAAAATTTAAAAAGAGATTATGGATATGCAACTGAAAGTGCGATAATTAAAGATGAAGACATTTTAATCAGAGGTGTTGGTGCAAGAGGTAACACAAAAATTCCAATCAGCCTATTAACACAGATAATAAGTCTCAGAATGCGTGAGCTTTTCAGTTTAATTGATAATGAATTAAGGACTGCCGGATTTAAAAATAAAATTAAAGCCGGTATAGTTTTAACGGGCGGCGGTTCTTTGATAAAAGGTTGTAATGAATTAGCAGAGGAAGTATTTGGGTTACCAACAAGAATTGGTGTTCCCCAAGAGTTGGGAGCTGGTTTATCCAACGAAATTGAAAGCCCAGAATTTGCAACTGTTGCCGGACTAATTCGGGGAATTCCTGGCGGTAAGTCCAGTGAGTATCAGACTTTGATTAAATCTAAGAAAACAAAAAGCAAAGGAAAAGTTTCTTATGTATTCCAAAGAATACAACAGTTTTTTGATGAATTATAAATTATATACTACAATAAGGAGGTAACAATGTCGCGATTTGCAACTTTAGATACAGACAAGTCGATGTCAGCTATTCTAAAAGTGGTCGGAGTAGGTGGCGGGGGATGCAACGCAATAGAAAGTATGATAAAAAGAGGTCTTGTTGGCGTTGAATATGTTGCTGTTAATACAGATTCTCAAGTATTAAATGGTAGCAGCGCCACTCACAAAATTCAGGTCGGTACGACTATTACCCGCGGGCTTGGTGCCGGAGCTGATCCTAATGTTGGTAAGAAATCTCTTGAAGAGGATAGGGAAAGACTTGCCGAAGTTCTATCCGGAAGCGACATGGTATTTGTTACCGCAGGTATGGGTGGAGGAACAGGAACCGGTGGAGCGCCAGTAGTAGCGTCAATTGCTCAAAGTGTGGGTGCTCTGGTTGTTGGAATTGTTACAAAACCTTTCCGTTGGGAAGGAAAGAAAAGGATGCTGAATGCGGAACAAGGAATCATGGATTTACGTCAGCATGTTGATAGTTTAATTGTAATTCCTAATGAGCGATTACTAAGCATTTTAGATAAACACATAAATGCTTTTGCTGCCTTTGATAAACCAAACGAAGTTCTTTATGAAGCAACACGAGGTATTGCAGATATAATAACCGTTGAAGGATTAATTAACGTCGACTTTGCCGATGTTCGTTCTGTAATGAACCAGAGTGGCGAAGCTTTAATGGGATGCGGTATAGCAAGCGGAGAAAGCAGGGCAGTTGAAGCCGCACAAAAAGCTATATCAAGTCCTTTGCTTGAAGGTGTGAACATTAAAGGCGCTAAGAGTGTGCTACTAAATGTTACGGGGTCGAGCAACCTTACAATGCAGGAAATTAATGAAGGCAACAACGTTATATTTGAAGCAGCAGGTGAAGAGGCAAATGTAATCTTTGGCTGTGTAAGGAAAGAAGAAATGAATGATTATGTCTCTTACACAGTAATTGCAACCGGGTTCGAGGCTGCTCAGGGATTTAAGAAAGTTAAAAGTGAACTTCCTAAATCTAAAAAACAGGATACATTCAGAGGCGGATTTAATTTTCTTTCAAATGATGAAATAGATAAAGAAGACCTGGATGTTCCGACTATAATAAGAGTAAAAGGAGCAAACTCTCCAATTGATCCTCCTGAAGAAGAGGAGACACCAGAAAGCGGATTCAAATTTGAATCTTCACGTTATAATTGGGCAAGAGATAAAGGTGAAAAGAAAGAAGAGGAGCCTGAACATAAAAATAATGACAACGATGATGACGATGAAGACAGCTCTTCTTTTTTACGAATGATTATGGATTAAAAAATTGCTTTTAGAACATTCAAGAGTTGATAGTAAGTATTAAATGAGGTTTATTGATTAAGGTAAACCTCAAAAAATTCTTCGTTAATTTTCTGTAGTGTTATTCGTCTGATGGCCTGGCATCCAGGGAAATATTCTCATCGTTGTCTATAGTAATAATAATTCTGTTGGGTCTGCAACAAATTTCGCAATCTTCAAAAAAATCATATTTCATTGATGTTGTTAAATCAAGCCAGACAGAATTTTGAGTACCACAATACTGACATGTCCATACAATATCTTCATCAGTCGTAAACATTATATAGCCTTTTATAATGTTTATCTGAAAGGTATAATTTTTCAGTTGATAATCCAGTTAATAATAAAAGGAGGAAATATTATTTCATATTAATAAACTGTGTAGGAAAATTGAGGTCGGATTCTCGGACCATTTTTATAACAGCCTGCAGATCATCTATTTTCGGAGCTTGCACGCGAATTTTCTCATCCTGAATCTGTGCATTTACCTTCAACTTCGAATCTTTTATCATCTTCGTAATAATCTTCGCATTTTCTTTTGATATTCCACTTAAAAAATTAATTTTTTGCCTTATTCTACCTCCTGCAGCAGATTCAGGTTCTTTCAGATCCAGAGCTTTAATTGAAATTCCTCTTTTTATGAATTTCGATTGAAGAATATCAATGCTTGCCTTTCGTGAATAATCATCTTTTGTATTTATGCTCATGAATTTATCTTTCTTATTCAGTTCAATCTGTGTGTTCGAATCTTTCAAGTCATATCTTTGATGGATTTCTTTTGTTGCCTGGTTCACTGCATTGTCAACTTCCTGAAAGTCAATTTCTGAGACGATGTCAAAAGAGTGATTTTGAGCCATAATTTATTCCTTTATTTTTAGTCGGGGTGATAGGATTCGAACCTACGACCTCTTCGTCCCGAACGAAGCGCGCTAACCGGGCTGCGCTACACCCCGAATAGTTCTAGATTGGATACTAAAGTTAAGATATTTTAACTCTTTTTTCCATTTCTCAAGTTGTTAAAAAATTTTTCATAAATTATCAGTATCATCTTTACTTTTTAATTCCTTTGGTTTATGTTTGTACAAATTAAAATTAACCTTTAAATCTATCCGGAGAGGTAGGAAAGGAATTATGATAGCAAAAAATATAAAATCAGAAAGTGACCTCCGCGGAGTAATCCAAGGAGGATTTTTTGTATATGGGCATTAAGTCAAAAGTAGTAGATTCTGCAGGTTTTCAAAGGATAATTGCCAGAATTTCACACGAAATTCTTGAAAAAAATAAGGGAACTGAGAACCTTGTTTTAATTGGGATGCGTACGCGTGGAGAATTCCTGGCAAAAAGAATCAAGGAAAAAATAAAAGAAATTGAAGGAATTGAATTACCGTTTGCCGTGCTCGATATAACTTTGTACCGTGACGATTTTAGAACAAGACTGAAGCAACCTGAAGTTTCAGTTACCAATATCACTTTCGATATAACCGAGAAAAATATAATTCTTATTGATGATGTCCTGTACACCGGTAGAACGGTCAGATCAGCACTGGATGCCATTATGGATCTCGGGCGACCGAATACAATTCAATTTGTAGTTCTTGTGGACCGAGGTCACCGTGAACTTCCGATTAAAGCAGATTATGTCGGCAAAAATATTCCGACCTCACTGAATGAAGAAATTAAAGTTAAAATGAGTGAAATCGATGGAGAAGATGCTATCTATCTCATCGATACAGAAAAATAATTTAGGAAAATATGCCTTTATCCAACAAACATCTACTTGGTTTACAGGGGATACCTAAGGAAGATATCCAATTAATATTAGACACCACTAAAACTTTCAGGGAAGTACTTGATAGGCCAATCAAAAAAGTACCAACATTACAAGGCAAAACTGTAGTTAATTTATTTTTTGAAAATTCAACGCGTACTAGAATATCATTTGAATTAGCTGAAAAAAGATTATCAGCAGATGCTGTAAATTTTTCCGTTTCAACCAGCAGCGTTAGTAAAGGTGAAACATTTAAAGATACTATCCGTAATATCGAAGCTATGAAGGTTGATATGGTGGTAGCGAGGCATTCGGCTGCCGGAACACCGCTGTTTCTAACTCAGATATGTGATGCAAGCATTATAAACGCAGGGGACGGCATTCATGAACATCCCACACAGGCTTTGCTTGATATGTATTCAATAAAAGAGAAACTTGGTAAAATAGAAGGACTTAAAGTTTGTATCGTTGGTGATATTGCGCACAGCAGGGTTGCGCTTTCAAATATTTATGGGCTTATTACAATGGGTGCTAAGGTTTCTGTTTGTGGGCCATCGACTATGATTCCGAGATATATTCAGGATTTAGGAGTCGATGTGATTTATAATATAGATGAAGCAATACAGGAGAATGATGTTTTGAATGTTCTTCGTATCCAACTTGAAAGAAAAGCTCGCGAGTATTTCCCATCTATTAGGGAGTATGCAAAGTTTTTTGGTATAACTGAAGAAAGATTAGAAAAAAACGGAAAGGATATTTTAATATTGCATCCCGGGCCTATCAATCGTGGAGTTGAATTGTCTTCATCCGTTGCAGATGGTTTAAATCAAATAATTTTACAACAGGTAACAAACGGTGTGGCCGTAAGAATGGCTGTGCTCTATTTGTTGGGGACAATGAATTAATCGGTAGTGAAATGAAAATAATTTTAAAAAATGTAAATATTATAAATCCAGAACAAGGATTAAAAGAGTCTAAAACAAATATTCTTTTGGGTAATGGAAAAATTGTTAAGATAGGTGAACTCACTTCTGACGATGTTAAAGGAGAAAAAAAGGAATTCGATCTATCCGGGAAATATGTTGTTCCCGGATTTTTTGATATGCATGTTCATTTGCGTGAGCCCGGAAGGGAAGATGAGGAAACTGTAATTACAGGTTGTCAAAGCGCTGCTCAAGGCGGCTTCACTGGCTTGGCTTGTATGCCAAATACTGAACCTGCAATAGATTCAGCAGAAGTTGTTTCTTTAATAAAAAAACAGGCAAAAGATCAACTGACTGATGTCTTTATTATTGGTGCTGCAACTCTTGGCCGAAAAGGAGAGATTATTTCCCCTATGGCAGAATTGAGAGAATCAGGTGTTGTAGGATTTTCTGATGACGGTGTTGCTATAAAAACTGCCTCAATACTTAAAAGGGCTATGGAATATTCCGGAATGTACAACCTGCCAATAATCGAACATTGTGAAGATGAGACTTTAGCCGGTGGTGCAATGAATGAAGGAATAAATTCTACAAAACTGGGTTTACCGCCGGTTCCATCTGTTGCTGAAGAGCTGATTGTTGGCAGAGATATTTTAATGGCAGAATACACAAACGGTAAAATTCACATTGCTCATATAAGTACAAAGAAATCAGTTGAGATGGTTCGACAGGCAAAAAAATCGGGAATTAAAGTTACTGCTGAAGTTACTCCACATCATTTTAGTCTTACAGATGATTACATCAAAACCTACGATACAAATTATAAAATGAATCCGCCTCTCCGAACAAAAGCAGATGTTGATGAAGTTATCAAAGGGTTAAAAGATGGAACAATTGATTGTATTGCCAGCGACCACGCGCCTCATTCACCAGAGGAGAAAGAAGTTGAATTTGAATTTGCTCCGAACGGTATTATCGGATTGGAAACGCAGATCGGTTTGGCATTAACTGAGCTTTATCACAAAAAAGTTTTATCTCTTGAACAGATCATTGAAAAGATGGTTATTAATCCGAGAAAAATATTAAACATCCCTGTTCCTAAAATTCAGACTGGTGAAATTGCAAATCTTACAATTTTAGATCCTGACGAAGTTTGGACAGTAGATCTCGACAACTTTAAAAGTAAGTCAAGAAATTCACCTTTCAATAAACGACTTCTTACAGGAAGGGCTTTGGGAGTTATTAATAAAGGCAAGATACATTTTAACGGTGAATATTTTAGCTTTTAGTTTATTTTATTCGCTACATATCTTGTCCAGTTTTATGTACAGTCCTTCCGTAAAAGTGTCAAAATTCTTCTGAAATAAAGCTCTTTCAACGGCATTCATTTTGACTTACTGTAACTGACAACTAATGGTGAGCAAAATGAAAACAAAAATATTACTTATCGGCTTTCTTACGGCTATTACTTTTACAGCCTGCAGAGTCCATATAGATGATCCTTATTATCTGGATACAACTCCTCCTTCACCTCCTACAGGAATTATAGCAATTAATGGTGATAACAGAGTTGATCTATCGTGGTATGATAACCGTGAATCAGATGTTGCTGGTTACAACGTGTATTATGCTTATTCATACAACGGCAAGTACACATTAATCGGATCGACAAATACTAATTATTTTATTGATGATGGCGCAAGCAACGGAGACACTTATTATTATGCTGTTACTGCTTACGATTACAATGGAAATGAAAGTGATCTCAGTTATGACGTAGTTTATTCTACGCCGCGTCCTGAAGGATTTAATCAATCTATATTTGATTATAGAAATTATCCTGACTATGGCGGGTATTCATTTACGACTTACAGTGCTGTTGCTTATGATGACGTGGAGTCTGATTTCTTCTTTGAAAATTACAACGGAACTTATTATATAGATGTGTGGGATGACAGTGAAATTCAGGATATGGGAAGTACAGCTGATATTTATGACATTGTGTATGCACCGACTTCGGGCTGGTCGTCTACAAAAGACGAAATTGCAATAGTTGGCCATACTTACGTAATCTGGACATGGGATAACCATTTTGCCAAGATCTGGATTAAATCAGTTACAAGCGATAAAATTTCATTTGACTGGGCATTTCAGTTAGTTGAAGGCAACAGACAATTGAAACAGTCGAATATTTCTAAGGAAAGAGGCAAATTAAAGAGCTCTATAAACAGGTAAATCGAAATAATGAATATTTAAATAAGAGTGAATCTTTATAGATTTACTCTTATTTATTAATTAAATTTAAAGAAGTTGTGATTTTTAATGCGAATATATCTTAAAAACATATTGCCTTTAGCATTTTCCTTTTTCCTATGCGCCCCTATATATGCTCAAAATAAACCCCTTGAATATAAAATTCCGACAGATAGTAACCAGAAATCGCTTGATTTAAAAACACACGAAAAAAAGGATTTTGCTACTAATGAGCAGGTAGTTGAGGTGGTGAAAAATATTCAGGATGCTATGGTCAATAAAGATGTCAACACTTTAGTAGATCATCTTAGTCCACAAACGTATTTTAATCTACCGAACGGAATTAGCGGTTATTATTCATCTAATCAGGCTTATTTTGTTCTTGATGATTTCCTGAAGACTTACAGGATTACTTCTTTTAATTTCAATGAAATAAATACTAAAAATAACACTCCGTTTGCTACTGGAACCTATGAATATGATTACAAAGGTAACCGTAATTCTGCACATATTTATCTGCAATTACGGAATGCTGGTAAGAACTGGAGAATAACTCAAATCACAATAAATTGATTTAATGGGTATAGAATTTCTTAAGAGATTTAAGGACGATAGAAAGTATTTTGCTATCGTCCTTTTTATTTTATTCGTTATTTTTATCTCAGGAATCGTAACCCCTGTTTTAGTTGAAAAAACAAAAAATAATTGGGATGACCAACTTGCGAATAAAATATTAAATATTGAATCTTCAGTAAATTCTATTTTCAGCGCAAAAGAATCCAAATTACTTTCCATTAAAGATGACCTGGCAAATAAAATCAGAATTGCCTTAAATGAGCCAAAGACTACTTACGGTTCATTAATTAAATTAATAAACAGCTCACAATATGCTGACTGCTCGATTGAGGTACTGGCACCAAACGGTAGAATGATAGGATGGAACGATGTTATTGCCGTTAAGTCTGAAGATATTTTACCTTTATCCTATCCTGCAGGTGAAGCGCATTTTTATAATTCTGATCTTATTACCTATTTGACTGTCACAGATACATTATTAATTGAAAATGATCAGTTTTATTTTGTTGTTAGTATACCAATAGAAAAAAAATACAAGCTGCATAATGATTATTATAAAAATGTAAATTTTACTAAGGAATTATCAAACAAATTTTCTACTCAATTCTCGATAGCTTATAATCCTTTCTCTCTATTATCACGCGATGGCAGAAGATTTTCATTTGAACTATATAATAATAAATACAATAAAATCGGTACGGTTACTTTTTTAAAGCCTTCTTTTGAAACGGCTCTGAATTTACTAAAGGCTCAGGTATCACAATTACAAACTTTGTTGGTTGTATTATGTATCCTCTTTTTAGGCTTTGGTTTTAAAAGAGAATTTAAATTATTAAAATATAGGGTACTCAAATTTTTGGTTTTTGTAATTTACTGCGGTTTATTCAGAGAAGCGCTGTATTTTTTAAATATTCCATCCAGGATGCTAAATAGCCCTATAACTGATCCCGCCTATTTTTCTTCTACGTTTGGTGGTGGAATAGTAAGATCTCCTGCCGAATTTTTTATAACGGTTGTATTTTTATTAATTATTGGAATAAAAGCATTCCTTTATACAAGAGATTACTTCACATCATCGCTTGAAAATGGCAAGTTTAAATATTTGAAGGTTTTGCTCATCCTGCCGTTAATGTTTCTGTTTTTTATTACCTTCAGATCGTTAAACGCTTCAATAAAAAGTATAATTTTTGATTCCACTTTAAGATACTTCAAAGAGCCGGACCTTTTTCCAAGTTTACCTGCTCTTGTTATGAACCTTGATACGTTAATGTTCAGCCTTTCAGTAGTTTTCATGTTGATTGTCTTTCTAATGTTGATTGTATCTGTGCTTAGAATAAAAGAATCAAAATACTGGAAGTATTATTTCCTGGTACTTTTTGTTGTTTTTGAAGTTTTAGGAATTGCCTTCCTTCGGATACAAAATACCCCTCTCATAACTCCGGTTTTGAGTATTGTGATTATCGCTCTGCTTTTCATTGTTGTTTATAACGTATGCTTTAAAAATTTCAAAACACCTTCTTACAATTATGTTTTTATTGCACTTATTGCATCGGTAATATCAATTACATTGCTTAACTATTTTAATCTTGATCTTGAAAGAGAATCCTTAAAAACTACAGCTCTTGAAGTAAACAGATCTAATGATAACTTACTGCGGTTTTTCCTGAATGAGACGTTGTCAAACGTTGAAAAAAATGAAGATTTGAAAAAGTCATTTTCCTTACTAAGCAGTAATTTTTATTCCGAAGCGTTTATTCTTTGGAGCAGCAGTCCGCTTCAGAAGGAGTCGCTTAACTCTTCAGTAACTATACTTGATAAGGATTTCAAAGAAGTTGGCTATTTTTCCGTCGGAGTTGAAGATAAATTAAAGTATTTAGATAGTCTTAAAACAGAGTCGGCTGACACACCTCAAATTGTACAAATTAAATCTGATAATGGCCAAACATTGTTTTTTGGACTCGTTCCCATAAAAGAAAGGGGGATAATTATAGGATATGTCTCTGCAGCAATAAATGAAAACATCCTAAATATACGCGATAACAATTTCCCTGAATTTCTACAGTCTAATAAAAATATTATAAACTCTGTAATTGATCCTCAACAATTAAAGATTTATGAATTCACCGACAATAAACTCACAAAAATATATGGAAACATTTATCCTTCTCTTAATCAGGTCAAACCGATTATAAATGCAGAATTTACTCCAGATAATGAAGCATGGCTAAATCTTACACTTAATGACGAAAATTATTTAACTTATGCTTTCAAAACACAGGTAAACGGACAAAGCAAAATAACTTCTGTTTCTGTTCTAGAAAAGAATCTTTCCTGGAACCTTTTTAACTTTTTCAAAATATTTATCATTCATAGCATTTTTATTATTCTTCTTTTTATACTGATATTTATCGCGCAGTTTAATAATTTCAAATATAGTTTCAGGACACAACTCTTAATTGCATTTCTAATAATTTCCATAATTCCTGTAATTATTCTGGCAATATATAACAGACAGATTGTCAAAGAAAAGACACAGGAGGCAATATTAAAGGAGTTAAATGTCAGATCGGAGTTTGTTGAAAACCACATACGCACCCAGATAAAAAATGATATTGAAAAGCCATTAGATGAAGTCTTCCAGCGTACCGGAGATGAATTGGGGATATCTTTTTCTATCTATGAAGGGACTACTCCGATTTTTAATTCAAAAGATCAATTTTATAAAGCCGGATTATTCAGTGATAAACTTGATCCTGAAGCTTATTACCAGATGGATTACTTAAATTATCGCGAGTTTTTGGATAAGGAACATTTAGATAATTATAATTATAGTATTTTTTATAAAAGAGCAAAAATCGGGGGAAGAAACCTAGTGATCAGCGTTAATGATGCATTTAATAAAATTCAGTTAACATATTCCGTCGTAGACGTTGATGTATTCCTTTTTGGGATTTATTCTTTTGCTGCAATACTAATTATTATTTTAAGCACGTTCATGGCAAACAGAATTTCTTTACCAATCAGAAGACTGACAAAAGCTACTGAATCAGTTGCACATGGGGATTTCAGTGTAGAACTTAGTAACAAGGAAAGAGGAGAAATTAAAGATTTGTTAGATGGATTTAATTCAATGACGAAGGAATTGCAAAAGAACCAGATTGAGCTTGCAGAACTTGAGAGAGAAAATGCTTGGAAAGAGATGGCAAAACAGGTTGCACACGAGATTAAGAATCCTTTAACACCGATGAAATTAGCCGTTCAACAATTAGTTATTTCGTATAAAGAGAAAAATAAAAATTTTGATAAGATGTTCAAAAAATTGTCTTCTACACTTTTGAGCCAGATTGAAAATCTTAGTATGATAGCAACGGAATTCTCCCGTTTTGCCAGAATGCCTAATTATAAAATGGAAGCAATAGATTTAATTCCTGTTATCAAAGATACAATTAATCTTTTCATTGATGAAAAAGTTGAAATAAATGTAAAAACGAATCTGGTATATGCACATGTTGAATCGGATAAAGTGCAATTACGGAGGATGATCATTAATTTTATAAGGAACTCAATACAGGCAAAATCCTCAAAAATCGATATTTTTATTGAAGAGGAAGAAGAGAACATTAAAGTATATATATCAGATAACGGGTCAGGAATTCCGGAAAGATATCAGGACAAAATATTTGAATCAAAATTCTCAACAAAACCCAAAGGGATGGGGCTTGGATTAAAGTTGGCTAAAAGATTTGTTGAAAACTCTAAAGGTTGGATAAAGTTGGTTCAGTCGTCAGGGCAAGGCACAACTTTTATGGTTGCTATTCCTGCTTTGTCATTTAAGAATCGGAAAGCAACTAATGAACATTCTGACTGAACACCAGAAAGCCGCACTTAAGTTTGATCGTCATATTTCTTTAACTGCAAACGCAGGATCAGGAAAAACATTCGTCCTTTCAAAAAGATATCTGGAAATTGCTCTCTCTCAGAATTATCCCAATTTAAGAAGTATTGCAGCAATAAGTTTTACCGATAAAGCTGCCAGTGAGTTATATAAAAAAATAGCGAATGAAATTGAGGGAAGACTTAAGTCAGAAAAAAATCCTGAAATTGTTAAAAAGCTAAATACCATCAGAAGGCAACTAGTTTCTGCAAATATTTCAACTATTCATTCCTTCTGCATCGATATACTTCGTGAATTTCCTGTTGAAGCAGGACTGGATGCTAACTTTACACCCATTGATGAACAACTTTCGAATGAATTAATAGAATTGTCTGTTGATGAATTAATCAAAAGCTCTTTTAAAGAAAAAGATGAAGGAGAAAAGCTTAAATATCTTGTGAGAATTTTGGGCTCAAAGTCAATTCTTACAAAAGAACTAATTTCTTTTATCAAAAAAAGAAAAAACGTATTGGTGATTGCTGAAAAGTTGTACAATAAAAGTGTGGATGAAATAGCCCAAAATTTTGAAAATGAATTTCACCTCACTTTGAGAGAATTATTTTCAGATAAAGTGCCTTTTATCAGTGAAGCAATAAAGAAAATAAATTCTGAAGTTTTAAATAAGGAACCGGATAATGACATTGCAATAGAAACAGCGGTTTTACTTACCGAGTTTTCAAAGAAGAGAGATTTGCTTGAAAAAATAATCATATTGAATAAAATACGTGATCAAATCATAACTGGAAATAACACGGTAAAAAAGAGGGGGTATCTTAATAGTGAACAGTATGAATCCCTTTTAACGAGAGTAAACATAATAGAAAATTTTTATTCTGAATTAAATAATATTGAAATCCCGGAAAATCACAAAGAAATTGAAACTGAACTTGCAAAATTTGGGAAAATATTGATAGACTTCTTTAATAAAGCAGTTGATATCTATAGTAATAAAAAGAAAGAAAACGCTTACCTGGATTATGAAGATATTCTTTTGTTCGTTCAGAAAATACTGAACAACTCTCTTGTGCAAAAATCCCTTTCAAAAAAATATCATTATATAATGATAGATGAATATCAGGATACAAATGAAATACAATATAATATCTTCCTTCCCATTCTCGATCATTTGAAAAAAGGTAACCTGTTTGTAGTAGGCGATGAAAAACAAAGTATTTATATGTTTCGTGATGCAGAACTTGAGGTATTTAATCGAACAAAAGAAGATATTGAAAGAACTGAAGGGGAAAATAAGATACTAACTCTTCCTGAAAGTTTCAGGATGTCTTATCCAATTTCATTATTTACAAATAAACTTTTTACAAGGTTATTTGAAAACCCTGATCATTTATTTAATGAAGTAGAATATAATGAGTTAATTGCTGCCGCTGAAGTTGATTCTGAGGATGCTATAGAAATATTGTTAGCCTCCAAACAGGAATCCCAGGATTCGGATGATGAAGAAGCGGAAGAAGATGGAAATGCAGAGGATGAACTTATAGCTCGTCGAATACAAAAACTAGTCTGTGATAGAAAAATAGATTATAACGATGTTGCAATATTGTGTCGGCGACGAAAAGAGTTCAAAGAACTTGAAAATACTTTTGTAAAACATAAAATCCCTTTTATTGTAGTTGGAGGGAAGGGTTTTTACCAGCGTCAATCTATATATGATGTTTACAATTATTTTTCGTTTTTACTTGATGCTGACAATGATACTGCTTTAGTTGGAACTCTGCGTTCGTCCTTTTTTAATATTTCAGATTCAGTTATTTATGAAATCTCACTTGCAAATGGTAGAACCTATTGGGAGAAATTTCAGAATTTTAGTTCAAATAATAAAAATTTTGGTGAGTCTGTACGTATCCTTTCCGAAAACCTTCGGGTATCAACTAGTTATGAACTTACATCTTTACTAAGAAAAATATTGGATGAATCCCCGTTTCTTGCAGTAATTGCTTCACGTTCTAACAGTGTTCAGGAGCTTGCAAATATAAGGAAACTAACTGAAATTACAACTAATTTTAATTCATCTGGTTTCAAAACACTTTATGATTATGTTAGCTATTTGAAAGAATCCATTAATCAAATGGAAGATGAATCGCAGGCTGTCGTTATGACAGAAAGTAATTCTGTGAAAATAATGACGTATCATCAGGCAAAGGGATTGGAATTCAAAGCTGTTTTTCTTCATATGGCTGATAAAGGGTTAAGTAAGGAAAGTATTAAAGCTAAAAGTATAAATGTAAATAAGAAATTTGGGCTACTGACCAAGGTTCCGCTCAATAACGATATTTCTTCAAACTACTTGAAAGCACCGATTGTGGGAATAGCTGGTCTTATTGAAGAAAAGAAAAGTCTGGCAGAATTTAAAAGATTGTTTTATGTAGGAGTAACACGTGCAATAAATTATTTATTTATTTGTGGAACTGAGAAAAAAAATAATAAATATGATAACAACTCAATTCTCGGAATGATAAGCAACGGACTGGGATTAAGTTATGATTTAACTGAGTTTAATATCAGCTCAAAGTTAAAGTTTACAGAGTTAAAAGAGAATAAATTTGTTAATGGTGAAAGAAAAGTCAATACAAACATTAAGATTATAAGAGAGCTTGAAAAAACAGATTTTAAAGAAACTGAAGAATCAATACTACCAGCGCAAATAAGATTAAATGCAAATCCTATAAAGGATCAACCGGAAGGAGAATTTATTTCTGCCACGAAAGTTGCAGTTTATAAACAATGTCCTTTGAAGTATCAGTTAACTTATGAATATGGGTTTACTAAATTGTTTGATAGATATAAAAGCTGGTTTAATGAAAAAACTAAACTAGACAGCTTATCTAATGAATATGAATTTAATATTGAGGAAGCAGTAAACGATAATATCTTTTATGAAGCCGGTGAAAAAGGGGACAATAATTTTGCTGAAGTAAAGGGAAGGATTATTCATAAAATCTTGCAGAACGAAATAAATGAGAAATCACTGGAGGAGTTTATAGCAGATCGTTTGAAACATGAACTTGATATTTTTGATTATTCTGAGAAGCTTAGTTTAGCATTAAAGGAAAGTATATTATACGATGTAAAAAATTTTTATAGTTCTTCTTTTTATAGCAATTTAAAATCATTTACAAATTATAAAAATGAATTTGAGGTTTACATAAAAGAAAATGATTATTTTCTTTACGGAATTATAGATAAGTTAATTATTGAAAAAAGTAAAATCACTATTATAGATTATAAAACAGATGATATTTCAGAGGAAGAAATAAATGAAAGAGTCGGAAACTACTTACCTCAATTAGAATTTTATGCATATATTATCACCCAATTTATCAAGAAAAAAAAGGAAATTGAGCTTAAATTAGCATTCATTAAATACCCCGATAAAATATTCAGCAAATCAGTTAAACCTGAAGATTTTGAAAGAATTAATAAGGAAATAATGGAAATGGTAAATACTTTTAGAGGAGGAAAATTTTCAAAAAATCTGGACCATTGCAACAAGTGCCTATATGCTTTGAGGCAGGAAAAGTGTATAATTAATAATCAAACAAGCTGAAATTCTAAAATTACTGTCAGGGAAGGGATGAAAAGAATTATTAAGCAGTTTAGGAATATTGAGAAAATAGAAAAAGAACTAATAAACAATTACGCTGGTGTAATTGCATTTCAATTAACCGATGAAAAGTTTGAACAATTGTCAATACCGTTTTTATATAAAGATAAAAACATTTATCTCTTTTTTGCACACGACGATGAACTTTACAATGATATTCATTTCGATTCATATGTTTCTTTTACTATTCTTAGAAATATTACAATCAGGAAAACAAAAAATGCCGACTTTACCCCCTCTTATCATTTTTGTGCAACTAAAATTTCTGGTCTGATAAGAAAGGTCGAAGACCATAAAACTATTGAAGAATTGAAAAAGAGTTATGCTGAAAAATATTCGTGGAAAACTGATAAGAATAAACTGGACTTTAAAGTAATAGAAAAAATAGCAATTATAGATACTGAAGAAATTAATGCAATAGAAGAGATTGGTGGTTAGTACAAAAATTATTATCGGTGTATTGTTACTTGCTGTTATCTTTTATGGATGCTCAGCAGGTAAAGCTAGTTACTATGAGCTCCCTGCCGAATTTCGCCAGCCTGAAAAGAGATTAGAATTTGCTGAAAAATACTATCCTTATATTACCGGTAAGAAAATTTTTATTGATCCGGGTCATGGCGGAACAGAAAGAGGAAACAAGGGGTTCGAATCTTTTGAAGCTGAAGCAAATCTAAATTTAAAAGTATCGTTATATCTCAGAGATTATCTTAAAAGGGCAGGTGCTGTTGTTTTTATGTCGAGGACAAAAGATACAACTGTTGACCTGAAACAAAGATCGATAATGGCGGACAGCTCCGGTGCAGATATCTTTATCAGTGTTCATCATAATGCACCGGCTTCTGCGAATAATATCTGGACAGATTATACTGCTACATATTATCATGCAAGGAAAAACAATTATGAATACGAACCCTGCAGCCACGACCTTGCAAAATATGTCCAGAGAGATCTTGCATATGCAGTCAGGAACTCTGGTGGCCTTGGCTCTTTTAATGGCACATATTCGGATTATACAGTTTATCCTGGAGATGGTTTTTCTGTTTTAAGGGAAACAAAAATTCCGGCAATACTTGTAGAATGTGCCTTCAGCACGAATCACTTTGAAGCAGGAAGATTGAATGAAGACGAGTTTAACAGAATTGAGGCTTGGGGAATTTTCAAAGGTCTTTGTAGATATTTTAAAGCTGATATTCCCCGCATAACATTTTTAAACGAACCCAATATTGTTACCGATGATAGTACAAGTTTTACTTTTCTTTTGAGTGATTCTACAGGAATTGATCCCGGTTCTATCAAAGTTCAATTTGATTCTACCGATGTAAATAATTTATTTTACGATGAGGATTTATATTTGCTAACAGTAAATATTACAAACGCAACAACCGGTATACATTCATTGAAGATTGTAGTAGCTAATAAGAACGGAAATCATTCGTTTCCTTTTCGCAAAGAAATAATATTTTTGCCAAATATCAGATAGGAAAACTATTTAATGCTAAATTACATCTGGCTTGCCTTATTGTTTCTAGGAATTGGTGCGGCTGTTTCAACGGATATTATAAATCAGAATGATAATAGGTTTAGGAATGATGAACCTATACCAGTTACAGTTTTTCTGAAATCAAAATCTCAAATAAATGAAGGGAGCAAAGCTGAAGGCAGTTTAAAAATTAGCAAAGAAGATTTTAATTCATTTTATAATGATTCTGTAAAAACTGATCTTTCCTATCCTCTTACTTTGACTTTTGGAAGTAGCGGGAAAAAACCAAATATTTTGTTCAAAGTTGATAAAACAAGCCCTAAAATTTTAAGAGAAATAGCTTTAGCATCCGGGGATAAAGATGATATAACCGGAGTCGTAAATTTTAATTCAACAGGAATTGATAGTATAATTTCCGGTACAGCCGTTTTTGAGGAAGTAAAATTCTTAAAGCTCAAAGACGTCACTAATTCTGCTCTTGATTATGCTGGTACTGCTGTTAATATTTCTCTTGGATTAATAGGTATAATGGCGCTTTGGCTGGGAGTAATGAAAGTTGCCGAGGAAGCCGGACTGATAAAAATTATAGCAAATGCACTCAGGCCTGTTACAAAGAGACTTTTCCCTGACGTCCCCGGCGATCATCCAGCTATGGGTTCGATGATTATGAATATTTCTGCCAATATGCTTGGTCTGGGCAATGCTGCAACGCCGTTCGGTTTAAAGGCAATGGAGGAACTTGAAGATATTAATCCTGAAAAGGGAACTGCTACTAATGCGATGTGCACTTTTTTGGCAATAAATACAGCAGGTCTGACTTTAATCCCTGCAACTGCAATAGCTGTTAGGGCTGCGGCAGGTAGCTCTGAGCCGGCAATAATTATTGGTACTTCTTTGTTCGGTTCATTGTGTGCGACAATTGCCGGCATTTCAGCAGCCAAGTTATTCGAGAAGTTTCCAATCAAAAAGGGTGGCTTTTCCGATTGGCTAAAAAGTAATGTGAAATTATTTTTAACTCTTGGCGGAATTATTCTTTTTGCTGTATTGCTGATTTTTTCGGGAGTAGGGAAGACAATCGGCTCAATCGTAAACCCTGATTTTATAAGAAATATTATAGAAGGTTTTTCGATAATTGCTATTCCCTTATTGATTGTAGTATTTCTTGGTTTTGGCTTAATAAGAAAAGTAAAAGTATATGAGCAGTTTGTTGAAGGTGCAAAAGAAGGATTTAATATCGCTGTAAAAATAATTCCTTATCTGGTCGCAATGCTTGTTGCAATCGGTATATTTCGTGCTGGTGGAGCAATGGATTGGCTGATAAAAATTCTAAAACCAGTTACAAATCTTATCGGTATGCCTGCTGAAGCGCTACCTATGGCATTAATGAGACCTCTTTCTGGTAGTGGTTCCCTTGGAATTATGTCTGAGATTATATCAGTGCACGGTCCCGATTCATTTCTTGGAATTATGGTTTCAACTTTTTACGGAAGTACAGAGACAACATTTTACGTGCTCGCACTATATTTTGGTGCCGTTAATATTAAAAAAACAAGACATGCCTTACCTGCCGGTTTGGTTGCGGATGTTGTTGGAATTTTAGCTGCTGTTTTCATAGTAAGACTGTTATTTGGATAATTTTATTTCCCTATGAAAGTTTATATTACACGAAAAATCCCACAAAAGGCTATTGAATATCTGAAAGAAAATAACATCTCATTTTCCCTTTATAAAAAAGATCGACCTATCCCACGTAAAGAACTTCTTAAAAATATTAAAAACGTAGATGCTGTATTGTCTTTGTTAACAGACAAAATCGATGCTAAAGTTATTGATGCCATGAATAAATGCAAAGTTATAGCAAATTTTGCGGTCGGTTACGACAATATTGATGTTAAATATGCAAAGACAAAGAATATAATTGTTACAAATACACCGGAAGTTTTAACAGATTCAACAGCAGATCTTACAATGGCATTAGTATTAACCTGTGCAAGAAGACTGCCGGAAGCTGAAGAATTTCTGAGAGCAGGTAAATACACTCACTGGAAGCCTGATTTACTACTTGGTGTAGAATTAAAAGACAAGGTATTTGGAGTTATTGGTGCCGGAAGAATTGGGAAGGCAGTAGCGATCAGGGCTAAATCATTCGGGTGTAAAATAATTTATTTTTCACATTCAAGGAATTCCTTTCTTGAAAGAAAAACCAATGCACAAAAGGTTTCTTTGAATTTTCTTCTGAAAAGTTCTAATTTCGTCTCAATTCATCTCCCATCCACAAAAAAAACTTTTCATTTAATCGATAAAGAAAGATTGTCTTTGATGAAACGCAGTTCAATTTTAATAAATACAGCACGTGGTGAAATAATTGATGAAAAAGAATTAATCAAAACTCTTAAAGCAAAACGAATATTAGCTGCCGGGCTGGATGTTTTTGAAAATGAGCTTAATATAAATCCTGAGCTGTTAAAGCTCGAAAATGTTGTGTTGCTACCTCATATTGGCAGTGCTACCCAAAAAGCACGAACCAATATGGCAATGATTGCAGTAAAAAACATTGTCGCAGTGCTTTCTGGTAAAAAAACCATCACTCCTGTAAGTTAAAAAGAGGTTCTTTTCTTTTAATTTGAAAATCAGGCCTATTCTGGGTAACTTTAAATGTTGAAAAAACAAGGACTTTTCCCAAATGCGTATAGGTATACCTAAAGAAAATCTTCTTGATGAAAAAAGAATTGCTCTTTCACCAGCAGGGGTAGACTCACTCATCAGAGCTGGCCATACAGTTTATTTAGAGACCAATGCTGGAATCGGCAGCCATTTTAAAGATGAAGATTATCTTAAAGTTGGGGCTACTCTTGTATATTCTGCAGAAGAAGTTTTTAAGAGATCTGAGCTAATTGCCAAAGTTACATCTGCCGGTGATGAGGAACTCGAACTTATTCAGGAAAATCAGGTTATATTTTCTTTCCTTCATCTTGCAGTTGGGAAAAAACAAAATGTTGAAAAATTATTACAGAAAAAAGTAACGGCAATTGGCTATGAACTTATAGAAAATGATGGAAGGTTACCGGTATTACATTCAATGAGTGAAATCGCGGGACAGATAGCCATACAGGTTTCTGAGAGATATCTTGAAGTTAGCAAAAGAGGTGGTAGAGGAATTCTTTTGGGAGGAATCACCGGTGTTGCCCCGGCTGCTGTAGTAATTCTTGGAGCAGGAGTGGTAGGTACTACTGCTGCCAGAGCTGCGCTTGGCCGTGGAGCACAGGTTATTGTTATTGACAACGACCTCCAACGCCTTAGAAGGATTGATTATAATTTCAGGAAAAAAGTTACTACAGTAATGGCTAATCCCTATACAATTTCGCGCGGCGTAAAATTTGCTGATGTTCTGATTGGCGCGGTACTTATTAAGGGTGAAAAAGCGCCACATCTTGTTACTGAGGAAATGGTCCAGCAAATGAAAACGGGGGCAGTAGTTGTTGACGTTTCAATTGATCAGGGTGGCTGCATAGAAACCAGCCGTATCACAACTTTGTCTGATCCGGTGTTTACTAAGTACAATGTAATACATTACTGTGTTCCCAATATGCCCGCGCTTGTTCCTCGTACTGCAAGTTATGGCTTGAACAATGCTGCGTTAAAATATATAAAGAACATTGCAGACAACGGGCTTTCGGAAGCGTTGGTCGACGATCCTGGTTTATCGAAAGGTGTTTGTACATATAATGGCTTTGTTTCAAATGAAGCAATAGCCAGCGCTTTTGACCTTGAATACAGAAGATTACATATTTTTTCTAAAAATTGATATAGCTAATTAGATTGATAAAAAATGACAACAACTGAAGAAATAAAATCCAATTTGGATGTACCTTTTAATATTCTTGAAGCATATAAAAATAAAGTTGTTTCTGCTGAGGAAGCAGTTCAAGTTGTTAAACCTCATGATAATATAGTAGTTCAGTGCGGGTGTGCTGTCCCACTTGTTTTGATTAATGCTTTAGTTAAGAGAAAAGATGAGCTCACTGATGTAAAAATGATGCACGTTCTGACTGTAGGAGATCTTCCTTACCTTGAGCCCGGAATGGAAAAACATTTTAAACATAATGCGTTTTTCATCGGCGGAAATTCAAGAAAAGCAGTGAATGAGGGAAGAGCAGACACTACCCCTATTTATCTTTATGAGTACACTTTATTATTTACGCGCGGAGTTATTCCTGTTGATGTTGCGTTGATACACGTTTCACCTCCCGACGAACACGGATTTTGCAGTTACGGTGTAGATGTTGGACTTATTAAAAACGCAGCATTAAATGCAAAGAATATTATTGCACAGGTCAATCCAAATATGCCGAGAACTTATGGTGACAGTTTTATACATATAAATAAAATTAATTCTATTGTTGAGGTTAATGAACCGATACAGGAACTACCTCAGTTTGAAAGTAATTTATCGCTGGAAATTGAAAAAATTTATTCGAAGATAGGTAAATATATTGCTGACCTGGTTGAGGATGGTTCTACCTTACAATTGGGAATAGGTGCTATCCCCGACGCAGTTCTCCATTTTCTTGGAGATAAGAAGGGACTAGGGATTCATTCGGAGATGTTTTCTGATGGCATTATTGAATTAGTCGAAAAGGGTGTTGTAACCAACGAGTTTAAGACAATTCATCAGGGAAAGATAATAGCAGGATTTGTTTTGGGTACTAAGAAGTTATTTGATTTTATTCACAATAATCCTTTAATTGAATTTCACCCACAGGAATATGTAAATGATCCTTTTGTTATAGCTAAAAATGATAAAATGGTTGCTATTAATTCAGCCATTGAGGTTGATATTACAGGGCAGATTTGTGCTGATTCTATTGGTCCGAGGCTGTATAGCGGATTTGGTGGGCAGGTTGATTTTATTAGGGGTGCCTCAAGATCAAAAGGCGGAAAGCCAATTATAGCGCTTCCTTCTACTACTAAAGATGGAAAATTCTCCAGAATAGCCACTAGTCTGAAACCCGGTGCAGGGGTTGTCACAAATCGTGCAGACGTTCATTATGTTGTTACAGAATACGGGGTTGCACAGCTTTTTGGAAAATCAATACGCGAAAGAGTTTATGCACTAACAAATATAGCCCATCCAAAATTCCGTGATGTATTGTTGAAATATGCTAAAGAGAATCACTATATTTAAAATATGGTAGCAGTAATTGGTGATATCCACGGATGTTTTAATACCCTTAAGAAATTAGTTGGGGAGATTAGAAATAAATATCCAGGTATTCTACTTTATTGTGTCGGAGATTTAGTCGACCGTGGTAATTTCAGCTATGAGGTGATTGAATATGTAATTGCCGAAAACATTAAATTCACTCCCGGTAATCACGATTATATGTTTTATTATTTTGTTCATGAGCCTTTCAGTGGTATGGGTACGGCCTGGCTTTATAACGGTTATGAATCTACAATGCAATCATATAATGATAGATATGAAAAAATAAATGAGCACCTTGAAATAATTAAAAATGCGCCTTTGTATTTTAATCTTGAAGACTGTTTTATTTGTCACGCTGGAATTTCTGCATTTTTGAAAAGAAAACTTCCTACAAATATACTAGGAGATATTGAAAAATTTGATAAGGTAATAGTTGATGAATTAGAAACTGATGAAGGAATTCTCTGGACAAGAAATAAACTTTTGGATCTTGGGAAATTACAAATTGTAGGACACACTCGGAAAAATGAAGTGGAACATAATAAAGATAATAATACAGCCTATATTGATACTTCAGTATATACGCGTAATAAATTAACGGCTATCATTGTACAAAAAAGTGAAATTCTCGATGCCATATCGGTTCGAACTATATCAGATGATCTTCCTGCCAGGTACTAATTTAAATTCCGAAAACAGGTTCACCATCTGCAGATTCTTCTTTAAGTTCAAATTTTCTGTACAAAGTCAGTTCGCTTCCTAGTATCCATATTTTTATAAAAACTCTGCACCCGATTAGTAGCTGTTGAATAATAAATATCAAAAGTATTGTCCACCCCGAGCTCATTCCAATAATTGATTCAATTTTGAAATAAATCACAAATAATAGGATAGGAACAACTAATAATAATAAGTAAAGAGAATATGTACTTAAAAAATGCTTAAACACAAATCCAAAGGATCGTAAAATAGTTCTGAATGGTCGGTAAACGTCATTTTCAACTATCATAACTTTTGCGTAGTCAGTAACAGTTAAAAGAAAAATGAAAATCAATAAATAAATAATTATCCCGGCTAATGTTGTATAAAACAAATAAATTTCGTTTGGAGCAGATTTATAAACAGAGTCAAGTATTTGTGCCAAGATAATAAAGGAGATAAAAGCAATTACTACCTGAGCTATTATCATGTAAACTGCTAGTCTGAAAAACCGCGAAAAATATTTTGCGCTTGCTTCCCAGAAAAATCTGAGAGTGAATTTATCTTCTTTTCTCTTCAATACCGTTAGTATACCTCCTTCAAAGAAAATGGTAAACAATAAGTAGAATATCCCCATCCAGATTGCAGTCGAAATGTAAGGCTGAATTGCTTTTGCCGAATGATGCATAAAATCCTGATAAACAGTATAATCGAAGTCTTTTAATAAAGAGCTAAAAGCCATAGAGTTGCCGGCTTCCTTCTGTATTGTGTTACCAAACGGTATCGCAAGCACTAATGCCATTAAAAAAGTTATAATATAAATAGTTGTTATGAGTTTTTTTGTATTTAATGCTGCTTTTAATCCTGTTGTATAAGAATTTATAATTTTCATTTTTTGTGCCTGTTAAAAAATCATTGAAAAGGAAGTTATTAAATTTTCAACCCAGAAAATAAATTTCGTGATATATTTCTTTTTTGACACACTTCCGGGTTCCGTTGTAAAACTGTTATTGTTTAAGTTTACATCAATCTGCAATTTATTTTTAGGATCGACTTTAGCCCACAAAACTTTTTCAGGCTTATCGAATTCAACATCAAAAGTCCTGTCTTTGCCATTCCAAGTGGCTAATGTATCTTTTCCGTTATCAAAATGGACAAGCACATCCACAGGCATAATTATTTCACCTAACCTGTAAACCGTTACCTTTGAATGATAGATATCATTACCGTTACGGGAATGATATCTATAGAAAAGTTTTGTAGAAGCACTGTCATAGACACCTTTTGGTGAAGTTATTTTTTTTACAGAAATGTTTGCCAGTTTATAATCGCAGATATCCGATCCATACAAGACCTGTTGAAAGAACCAGTTCATATTATCACCGAATTTATTCCCATATTTTTTCTTAACTATCTCATTAACTATATCAATAAAATTTTTAGCACAAGGATGTTTAAAACTCCATCTATCAAAATAGGTTTTCATTATTTTATCCATTGTTTCACGTCCGACTAATCTATCGAGTGTTGTCATCCAAGTTGCTGTTTTACTATAAGTAATAGCTCCATACCCTCCATCTTTATAGCCCCAAGCAGGTCTGAAATCTTCGGCAATTTTGGGATTATTCATTCCAACATAATCCTCTCTTTGGGATTCCAGATCTCCGAAATGATATCCTGCAAGATTAAAAAAGGAAGTTTTTACACCGTAGTAATGATCCATTATCCTTGTTTCCAGATAAGTATTAAATCCCTCATCCAGAAATGCTTCTTCGAACTCGTTGGACGCAAGCATCCCCATAAAATAATTGTGTCCGAATTCATGAATCACAACATCTTCTGTAAGTCTTATTCCATCCGGAATACCCCAAAAGCAACCAGCAGTAATGAATGTCGGGTATTCCATTCCTGCGGAACCGAATCCTCTCAAAGGAGGATCAACAATTGTAAGGTTTGGATAGGGATATTTACCAACATGTTTGTCAAAGTACTCCAAAGCATTAATAGCTGATTGTGTATGTCTTTTAGCTTGAGCGAAATGTTCAGGCTGAAGCAACACTTTAATTTTTACGTGTTTCCAGGTGGCTTTAGCTATTTTGAATATTGGCGAAGCAGTCCAGGCAAAATCGATGACATCTTCTGCGTGAAATGTTATAGTCTTTGTTCCGTCTTTATTTTTCTTTTCACCTGTTTGAATTCCGACCGCACCTACAATGTACTTTTGTGGTAGTGTAATATTTACATTATAAACCCCGAAGTCAGCATAAAATTCTGAATTAGCATGAAACTGGTGACAATTCCACTGACCTTTGGTCGCATACCTGATACCGGGATATTCATAAACTCCAATCTTTGGAAACCATTGACCTACTAGAAAGTAGTCATCGGCAAAACCGGTTCTTGCAAAAATCTTCGGCAGTTTTGATTTGAATTTTATATCCAAATTTATTGTTTCTCCTGGTTTGACAGGCTTCGTTAAAGGAACGCTAATAACGGTTTTATCATCAGCATTATCATCGTCCGGATGAATAAATTTAATTTTTTCCGTTAAATCTACGCCATTTTGTACTTTCATTGAAAGTACATCAACCCAGCCCCATACATTAGTTTCACCTTCATCAATACTTATACCTCTTAATTGTCCTCCTGATTCCTTCATGAAAGTGGATTTTGTATTCTTGAAAGCATTGAGATAAAGATGAAATCTCAATTCGCTGATGTTATCATTGGATAGATTTTTCCAATGTAGTGTTTCAAATCCGTCTATTATTTTGGTGTCGGCATTGAGTTTTACGTCTATATCATAACTTGCATTGCGTGGACTGAGAGGTGTTTGGAATATAGTTTGTGGTAATGAAAACGTCGAGAGAGAGAAGAAAAAAATCAGAATGTAGAAGCTACGGATATTGATGTTTGTTTTATCCATTTTATACTCGTTTAATATATTGTTTTAAAGTTAGAGAGTTGAAATATTGCCCCTTCAATTTATTTTTAGTGATTAATATTATTAAATTAGTTCCTGATAAGCAATAAAAGTGTGATGAATGATTTATCATCAAAAATGTAAAATCTGCAATAATGCAAATTATTGAGTTGAATTATTTATGGAGGTAATTGTGAAAAAGAGAAGATTAGGTAAAAACGGCCCCGAAGTTTCTGCCATTGGTTTAGGCTGTATGGGGATGTCTGAATTCTATGGAAAAAGCGATGAAAAGGAATCAATTGCAACAATACATCAAGCAATTGAACAAGGAATAAATTTTCTTGATACTGCTGATATGTATGGTCCTTTTAAGAATGAAATACTTGTTGGAAAAGCTATCAAAGGGAAAAGGGATAAATTTTTTATTGCAACAAAATTTGGAATTCAGAGAACGGGCGACTCTGCAAAAAGATCAATAAATGGGAAGCCGGAATATGTAAAGTCGGCCTGTGAAGAATCGCTCAAGAGATTAGGAGTAGATTATATTGACCTATATTACCAGCATAGAGTCGATAAAAATGTACCTATTGAAGAAACCGTGGGAGCAATGGCTGAACTTGTTAGAGAAGGTAAGGTTAGATATCTCGGACTTTCTGAAGCAGGGTCTGAGACAATGAGGCGTGCGAATAAAGAACATCATATAACTGCACTACAAACCGAATATTCCCTGTGGACGAGAGATCCTGAAGAAGGTATTTTTGATACAGTCAGAGAACTGGAAATTGGTTTTGTGGCTTACAGTCCTCTTGGTAGGGGTTTTTTAACCGGGAGATTTAAGAAATTTGAGGATTTTGAGCAGGATGATTACCGGAGATTATCTCCCAGGTTTCAAGGCAAGAATTTCGAAAAGAATCTCCTTCTGGTAAAGAAAGTTGAAGAAATGGCAAAAGCGAAGAATATAACGCCTTCACAGTTAGCCCTTGCCTGGGTTTTAGCACAGGGTGAGGATATCGTTCCTATTCCGGGTACAAAACATATCGAATATCTTCAGGAGAACAGGGCTGCTATCGACATAAAATTTACTAAAGTTGAACTGGAAAATATTGACAAGGTTTTCCGGAAAGATGCAGCTATAGGAACGAGATATCCGGAACAAATGATGAAATTTGTTAATGCATGAGTTTCATTTACTTTAACCTTAAAATTAATTTTTGAAACAAGATAAGTTTGAAAGTATGGAAACTAAAGAATTATTAGAAAGCTTTGAGCATAAAAAAGTCTTACTTCTTTCCAAATCAGAGCTTAAAAAACTATTAGACTCTTGCAAAATTCTTATTGAAGAAGATACTGTAATTAATGGAAAGGTGAGAGTTTTAAAATGTGAAAGTGTATTTATTTTTCAGGAAGCTACAAACAAGGACGAACTTGCTCTCAGAAAGTTTTCCCGTCTAAAAGATGCCGAAAACCTAGTTAATGATAGATTAGCGATTTATGAAAATATGTGGAATGGTTGCGGTTGTAAAGTTAATTATTATGAATGACCCGGCTAGAAGCCATCAGGATTGTAAGCCCAGAATAAAATCGTTAATTTATTCCCCAAAGTATTTTTAATATTTAAATTTTAAACTTAATTATGAAAGTAATAGCTGACTTTTGCATTATTCCAATTGAAGTTGGAATTTCTGTGTCTAAATATATTGCTGAATGTGAAAAAATATTTAAAGAAGAAGGTCTGAAAACTAGACTTCACGCTTACGGGACTAATCTTGAAGGGGATTGGGATAGTGTATTTTCAGCAATAAAAAAGTGTCACGAAAAAGTTCACGAAATGGGAGCTCCGAGGATTTCATCTACATTGCGTTTTGGAACAAGAACTGACAGAGAGCAAACTATGGAAGATAAAATCACAAGTGTAGAATCAAAACTAAAATAAATTTTATCTATGCAAGATCTGGTTTTTATTCTTAATACGGTTCTTCCTGTATTTATAATTGTTGCACTTGGATTTGTTCTCAGAAAAACCGGATTGATAAATGATAATTTTGTCAGTCTTTCATCCAAAATTGTATTTAACGTATCGCTTCCTGTTTTAATTTTTATTGAAATTGCTAAAATAGATCTTGATACTATACTAGATTTTAAGTTGATTCTTTTCGTTTATGCTGGCACTATAATCTCTTACCTTTTAATCTGGCTGGTTTCAGGTTTTGTTACTAAAAATGGATATGATAGAAGTGTTATTATTCAAGGGAGTTTCAGGGGTAATTTTGCAATTGTTGGTCTGGCACTTATTACTAATGTTTTTGGTTTTGATAAATTAGGTAAAGCTTCGATAGTTCTGGCTTTTACTGTTCCTTTATATAATATTTTATCTGTAATAGCCCTTACAATTCCGGTTCGAAAAGAAAAAAATCTTGACATGAAATCAATAATCTGGGAAATTATTAGAAATCCACTTGTTCTAGGCGTTATATTTGCTCTTCCGTTTTCATATTTTAAGGTTCCTTTGAACGATATGTTAGAAAAGTCTGCGAATTATGTTGCAGTTCTTGCTTTGCCGCTTGCATTACTTGGAATCGGAGGTTTTTTGAGATTTGAGGATATTAAGGAGGGGATTAAACTATCAGCCTTTTCCACAGTACTTAAATTAATACTAGTGCCATTGGCTGCGACTTTTTTTGCAGTTCAATATGGTTTTAAAAATGATGATCTGGGAATAATTTTTATTTTATTTGCGTGCCCAACAGCAATTGCTAGTTTTATTATGGCAGATGCAATGGGCGTGAACAGCAAACTTGCCGGAAACATTTTATTGGTCACTACGATCCTTTCTGTCTTTACAATTGCTATTGGATTATTTATTCTTAAACAAAACGGATTAATTTAATTTTAGGTGCTATTTATGAATGATAAAATTTTAAGAAATCATCTGGTGAAATTGCTGAAAGGAGGGCAAGCTTTTATAACTTTTGATCAGGCCTTAAAAAATGTAAAGCCTGAATTGAGAAACAAGAGGCCGTCTGGGCAAATTCACTCTGTGTGGGAAAACCTTGAACATATTCGGATTGCACAGGAGGATATTTTGAAATATTCAATCGATCCGGAGTGGGAATCGCCCGATTGGCCTAAAGGCTACTGGCCTGAAAGTTCCAGTTCCATTGACGATAAGACTTGGATCAATTCTATTAGTTCCTTTCTTAATGACCAGGAAGAAGTATTGAAACTTGTTAAGAATGAAAAAATCAATCTTACTTCAATTATTCCACATACTAAAGAACATACTTATCTAAGAGAGATTTTGCTTGTTGCGGATCACAACGCATATCACCTTGGACAAATAGTGATTGCCAGAAAACTCCTTAATGATTGGCCTGTTTAAACTTTGTGGATTTTAAGGAGATTACTTTCCAATATCTTCATTCCAAAGTTCAGGCTTTTGGGAAATAAATTCAGCCATCATTTTTATGCATTCAGCATTATTCCTGTCTATTACTTCTACGTTGTGTTGTTTCATAAATTCAGCCGCACCGAAAAATGTTTTTGATTCACCGGCAATTACTTTCTTTATTCCGAATTGAACAACAGCACCGGCACATAAATAGCAGGGCATTAGTGTTGAGTATAGAACAGTATCTTTATAATTTCCAATTCTTCCTGCATTTATCAGGCAGTCAATTTCTGCATGAACCATTGGATTATTTTCCTGCACTCGTTTGTTGTGACCCCGACCTATGATTTTTCCATCTTTCACTAGTACTGATCCAATTGGTATTCCACCTTCCTTTAGGCTCTTTTTAGCTTCTTCCACAGCTGCATTTAAAAATTGATCCATAATAGCTCCTCTTAAAAATGGATAATGCTTTAAATAAATTAAGAAATATATCTTAAAAATGGATTTTTGAACTTTCATATTACAAATTATGCTACGAATTTAATTCGTAGCTTAAGTAATTACTTCATTGTTATTAGTAGGCACCAGTAAATTTGTATCCAATATTGACTAAAATCGATGCTTATTTGTTGGCATTGAACTTGACTTCGAATCAGTTGAATGTTCAACTAATTTATATGAAAATAAATAATGTCAGTTTAGTTCAGGAAAAATAGAGTGAGTGAATTGGTCATAATAACATTGAAAAATATATAATATAGAGGCTAAAAAATAACTTTAACTAAGGAAGGTGTCAAAATGCAGAATGCTAAAAACTTTGTTGGAAAAGATTTAGTAATTGAAAATGGCATAACAATGACTGTTCCCGATAGTGCCGTTAATAGTGATAAGTTTTTTCTAATTGGACTTAATTTTAATGCGTCTGATGAGAACGGGTCAATCAGAAATGATCAAGATGCCGTTCGAAATAAAATTCCTATGCTTATGTTGAAAATAGATACCGAAAAAGTAATTTCAGTTCATTCTTCAGAAGGTGAAGTTATTGCGGAGAAAAACCAAAATATAAAAAGTGAACTGAAAGAATCTATATTACATCAAGAAAAAAATCCCAAAGAAATTTATTTTAATGATTCTGGTACTTCGGAAAGAAAGCTTCCGCACGAAAATCTATCCTTTCGCGAGATACAGGTTATGAAATTAATTGCTCTGGGTAAAGCAAGAAAAGAAATAGCTAACGAGTTGTACCTCAGTGTCAGTACGATAAATACTTACAGAGCAAGGATACTAGAAAAGATGAATATGAAAAATAATGCTGAAATTATGAGATATGCATTTCAGCATAAATTTGTTGAATGAAATTTTTTTTATTAAAAAATCATTACATCATAATTTTAGGGGAAATTTTACAAAAATTGGTTGAAGTCTCACTTTTTGTTTATTACTCCCGATGAGTAAAACTTAAATAATAAAAAACCCATAATATGACCCAAAAGGACAGTTTCTGCTGTCCTTTCTTATTTTCATCAGTATATCTAGATCTCATTTTTTTCGCATTAAATTTGTTAGTGCGCAAATTTTTCTCTATCTAGTGATAGTAAAATTTCATACATTTCATAAGTTGCAGTATTGTATAAGGTTCTAAAGATTTAGAACAAAAAGCTTTATTTTATTGAATTTTCGCAACTATGAATATTTTTCACTATAAAAGGTACGAATTCTAAAAAAAATTTATTACTTTTTTGAGGTAATTTTATAGTTTTCCGGTAAGGTACCGAGATCCAATCCTCTGGGTCCACTTAGTCCCCGAAATAATTTGGGAACTGTAAGGGGAATTGTAGGAACATTAAATCTGCCGTTTGCTGGAATAGCAGGGATTTCTGTTTATTCACTTCGGCTAGTAAACTAATAGCTGATCAAAGTGGTAAGTTTTCTATTTCGAATATTCCTGCTGTAGTGGGATACATATCTTACAAAGGAAAGGATATAGGTGAATACACTAAAAATAAAGTTGACGAATTCAAAAGATTTTAATCCGGTTGTAGACCTAGACAGCGTTCCTGTAACGAATAATTTTTATGCGTTTACTTCTGATAGTAATCAAAGATATTCCACTCAGGAAATTGAATTAGGTGACTTGGTGAAAGTAAGTGATAATGATATCGATTCCGTTCTTGATAATTAGTTTTATAACATCAAATAATAGTTTTTGGCATGATTGATATAAGAGATAAAGAGAATATGGAACAAGTCAGGCTGATAAGTAAA
The DNA here is from genome assembly GCA_964595355.1 of uncultured Ignavibacteriaceae bacterium. GTDB lineage: Bacteria > Bacteroidota > Ignavibacteria > Ignavibacteriales > Ignavibacteriaceae > JAKAGZ01. Next base: position 58,794 of record CAZQQD010000002.1, read on the forward strand.
GAGCAGCTTGATGCTCTATATAAAATAAGTAAAACTTTAAATTCTGCAGCTTTTGAAAACACGCTAATTAATGATAGTCTTGATCTTGTTATCAAAGTAATTAATGCAGAAAGGGGACTGGTAGTAAAATATGATGATGTTAGTAAAAAATTTACAATAGTTGCTGCCCGCAATTACCAGCAGGAAACTATTGAAGATATTTCAGTCTTTTCATCGGGAATACTTCAAAGAGTAATAGAAAAAAAATCGCCTTGCCTTTATCACGACGTACAGAGTGATCCAAATGTTTCACAATTTAAAAGTATCCAGTTGCATAATATAAACTCGATAATTGGAGTTCCAATAATAAGGAACGATAAAATATGGGGGGTTATTCTTGCTGATAGTGTTGTGAACAGGAAAGAATTTACAGATGATAATATGGTTTTTCTTGATTTCTTCTCAAATCTTGTTTCACTAGCTATGGATAGAATCAATCAACTAGATGAATTACAGGATGAAAACCTGATTCTAAAAAACCAGATAGAATCACAAAAAGTAATTCCTGATTTAATCGGCGAAAGCCCTGCAATGAAAAACCTGGTTGCTCTTATTCATAAGGTCGCTAAAACAGATGCAACTGTGCTACTTTTAGGCGATAGTGGGACGGGCAAGGAAATCGTTGCAAAAGCTATTCATAATCTGAGCAAGCGATCTAATAAACCCTATTTAGCTCAGTTTTGCGGGTCCATTCCTGACACCCTACTTGAAAGCGAATTATTCGGATACAAGAAAGGAGCATTTACAGGCGCAACCTCAGATAAAAAAGGCCTCTTTGAAGTGGCAAACAATGGAACATTTTTCTTGGATGAGATAGCTGATATATCAGTTGCTTTACAGGCAAAGCTTTTAAGGGTTTTACAAAATAAAGAAATAATAAGACTCGGCGACACTCAAGTTATAAAGGTTGACGTAAGGGTCATTACTGCTACAAATAAGAACCTTAAAGAACTTGCAATGTCAGGAAAATTTAGAGAAGATTTGTTCTATAGGCTTAATGTGTTTCCGATCAAACTTCCTCCTTTAAGAGAACGAAGAGGAGATATTCCTTTACTGACCAAGCATTTTATCAAGAAATTTTCGGATGATGAAGACATTCAGATTTCATACCAGGCATTAAAAGCCCTGGAGGAGAATGATTGGCCGGGGAATGTTCGTCAACTTGAAAATGTAATACAAAGAGCTTTAATTTTATGTGATTCTAATAAATTATTACCGGAACACATTGTGATTGAAGAAAACCCGCACAATGATATTACATTCAATAGAACGTTAAAGGATTTTGAAAAAGTTTTGCTGAAGAAAAGACTGAAAGAGTTTGATGGAAACAGAACACTAACGGCAAAGTCACTCGGAGTTTCAGTTAGATGGGTTCAACTTAAGCTAAAGGAAATTGACGAAAATCTGTAAAGAATGACGCATATATCAAATGAAATATTGTTTGATAAATTTGAGGTTATTGATTGCCTGAAGAAAGACACTCATTCAAGCGTTTTTCTTGCCAACCATATTTATTTAGGTAAAAAAATAATTTTGAAAACACTGGACACTGAGAACCATCCTGATAAAACTATACTTGAAAGATTTAAAAGGGAAGCTAAAATATTAGCGAAACTCGATCATCCTAATTTGGTAAGAGTTCTCGATTTCGGAACATTTAAGAATTATTTTTACATATCATTTGAATATTTCGAGGGCAAGAATCTTCGCGAAGTTATCAATCAGAACAACCTAAGTGATGAAAATAAAAAACATATTTTTATTCAACTTCTTAAAGCACTGAATATCGCGCATCAAAACAATGTAGTTCATAGAGATATAAAACCTGAGAACATTTTATTAAATAACGATTTTCGTTTGAAAATTGCCGATTTTGGGCTGGCAATGGTAAGTACGGAAAATAAAATTACACAGGATTCGTCTATTGTCGGAACTCCAAGTTATATGTCTCCGGAACAGTTGCGCGGCGAAAAAGCTTTTCATACTGATTTGTTTTCGGCAGGTATAGTTGCTTATGAATTATATACAGGCAAAAATCCACTTGGTGGTGAAACTGTTTCAGATACTGTTAATAAGGTTCTTAATTATAACGAGTCAAGCAATTATTTCGATTATAATTTTTTGCCAGAGGATGTAAGGCCCGCGATAAAAAGTTTGCTCAGAAAGAAATTGAGAGACAGAGCAAAATCCGCTCTTGAAGTTCTTGATATTTTGGGGATTGAAGGCGAAAAATATGTGCCAATTAGATCGGGTAAATTTAAACTTACCGAGAGCCCATTTAGGTATCATTATGCAGCAATAATAATTCTTATACTGCTTATCATAACAGCTTACGCATATAACCATGGATTTTTTAGAAGCGACGGATCTAATTTTTTTAGCCGTCCGCAATTGAAAGAGTCTAATCAAATTCCGGATACTCCTATTGTAGATGATAAGTCAAATGATTCGAAACAGAATAGTGCAATAAAAGAAAGTAAGAATAAAATTACTGAAGGCAAACTTTTTATAGAATGTCAGCCGTGGGCAGACGTTTATATAGATGGGAAAAAAATTGATACAACTCCTCTAAAAGATTATATTGAATTAAAATTAGGAAGGCATAAATTAAGATTGGTGCATCCTACTTTTCCTCCGTATGAAAAAAGCATATATATTTCAGGTGACAAGATCGAGTCGGTTTCGTTTAATTTTTATGATATTATCGGATTTCTAAATTGTAATGTGTATACATGGGGAGAAGTTTTTATTGACGGTGAATCTAAGGGAATAACCCCTCTTAGAAATCCGATTGCATTGTTTCCGGGGGAGTATAATCTTACAATAAAAAATCCGAAATACGGTGAAGTGAATGATCAGGTAGTTATATCAGCAAAGGATACTTTGAATTATAAATTAAATTTTGATACTACGGATAAGTTAAAACCTAAAGATGTGAATTAAAGGTCAGGCAATTTTATACGGAAATGGACTACTATATCTTATTTTTTGAAATTTCCATTCCAAAGATAACAACTCTAAATGAATTTTGATTCTCTAAAAGTTTATAATATATTGTGGAGGATATTATAGATTTAGTATATTAAAAAATACTAATAAGCCTTTGATACAGGATTAAATTTTTGCAGCAACTATTAAATTTACTTAAAGTGATCTCTTTTTTTATCCTGAAGCTAGTATTATTTAGATGATAAGAAAAACAATATTATTGCTTGTGCCCTTTTTGTTTTTAGGTGTCAGGGGTTTTTCTCAAACTAATGGAAGTTCTCTGGATTCTCTAAAACAAAGGCTAGAAAATTTTGATTATGCTGGAACTATTAATTTAGCAGACAGCTTATTAAAATTTACTAATAATCCAGCTCCTAGTCAGTTGATAGAAATTTACAGGATGAAAGGTATTTCAGAGTTTTCGCTACTTGAAGACCAGGCTGCCAGAAATAGTTTTTTATCAATCCTAAAGATTGACAAAAACTACGAACTTGATTCTGCAAAAACATCTCCCAAGATTATCACCTTTTTTGATGGCATTAAAAAGAATTTTATTGCCGAATATAATAAACAGGAGAAATATAATTCCCAAATTGATTCTCTTTATTCAGCTCGGATAAGAATGCGTAGTGAAGAAAATATTAATAAATTTAAAAACTCTATGGTTCGCTCACTGCTCTTACCGGGATTAGGCCATCTTTATCTTGGGGAGAAACCTAAAGGTATAATACTTACTACGCTTAGCTCGGTTTCACTGGTAACAGCAATTTATTTTATCTTTGATTCAAATAGTAAATTTAATGATTATGTAAGAGCTACTAACCCTGCGGTTATTGCAAGCAACAGGGATTCGTATTATGAATCGAATAGCTTGAAGAATATCTCATTAATTTCATTTTCAGTTCTCTGGTTATATAGTCAGATCGATCTTTTGTTTTTGCACGACTTTAATGATCAGAATAATTCAACTGCACAAAATATACCGCGGCTTAATTATGATTTAGTACGTGGTATCCAATTAAGTTATCAATGGTCATTTTGATTTCTCACAAATTCATTTCTTTACAAAATATCCTTTGTTGAAACATCTTCATTAATAAATTGAGTTTTATTTTAGAAGATGAAATAAAGTCTGATTCTTAGTATTAGTGATAGAATTTCAAATACCAAAAAATTATTTGAATTCGGAATAATTTATTTTTTCTACATCTTCAAAAGCGATTGTACTTAATTCTTCATTGGTTGGATTATTTAAAGTGAGAATTCTTTCTTCCTGGTTTGAAATAGCTTTATATAAAATATTTCTAACAGTTCTTGCATTACCAAAGTTTTTATCACGTTCCTTGTAGAGTTTTGTAAATATTTCCAGTAGTAATTGCCAAGCACCCTCATCCAGCGTATACCCTGCTTTTGTAGTAATAACGAGGGCGATCTCAAGCATCTGTCGCGGAGTATAATCATCGAAATTAAAAAAGTTTGTAAACCTTGATTGAAGTCCTGGATTGGACTCGATAAATTCTTTCATTTCCCCCGTGTATCCTGCAACTATAACAATAAATCTGCCGGCAAAATCCTCCATTCGTTTTATCAGAGTATCAATTGCTTCTTGCCCAAAATCATTTCCACCTTTCGACAGAGCATATGCCTCATCAATAAAAAGAGTTCCTCCCATAGCATTTTCAATTATTCTATCAGTTTTAGTTGCTGTTTGACCGAGGTATCCCGCAACTAACCCACTTCTATCAACTTCTATTAGGTGCCCTTTTTCAAGAATTCCCATCTCTTTGTAAATTTTACTTAAAAGGCGTGCGATAGTTGTTTTCCCGGTACCGGGATTTCCTAGGAAAACTGAATGAAGATTTCTTGGGATTACTTTAAGTCCTCTTTCTTTTCTGAGCTTTGCGACTTTCAGGCTACTAACTAGTTTTTCTACAGATTGCTTTACTGATTTTAATCCGGTTAGTTCATCCAGTTCTTTCAAATATTCGTTAAGAAGTTCCGGATTACCTTCAATTTCGACTTTTTCCTTTTCTTTTCTGATTTTTATCAGCGATTCCACATCTTCTATTTTGATCTCTTTCATCACATATTCGTTCCTTTCATCAGGAGAAAGATCAGCAATCCTTAACAATTGATTTTTAAGTATTCTGTCGATAAGATTTCTTACTAGTCTTGCGTTTCCAAAACTTCTGTCACGAGCTCTGTAAATTTCATTGAAATATTTTTTCAGGATATATTCAATATCCGGTTTAAAAATATGGCCTTTTTGTTCTACATATTTTTTTGATATTTCCAGTAACTCATCTGGTGTGTAATCTTCAAAAATAATTTCTCTAGTAAATCTTGATTTCATCCCTGGATTACTGATCAGGAAATCCTTCATCTCTTCTGTATAGCCAGTAGCTATTACCAGAAAATTTCCTTTATCATCTTCCATCCTTTTTAATAATGTATCAATAGCTTCCTTGCCGAAATCTGTTCCATTTCCATCGCCTTTTTTAATAAGTGAGTAGGCTTCATCTATTAATAGAGTTCCTCCGATTGCTTTATCGACCATTTCTGTTGTTTTGTGAGCAGTTTGTCCAACATAACCGGAAACGAGCGCAGATCTATCTGCTTCTATAAAATGGCCTTTAGATAAAATTCCAAGAGCGGAATAAATTTCAGAAAAAATTCTTGCAACTGTAGTTTTACCGGTTCCGGGACTTCCGAGAAATACAAAATGTTGTCCAAATTTTTCTCTTAGATTTTCGCCCTGTTCTATGTATAACTGGGCTAGTTTGATGATCTGATAGATCTCATTTTTTACATTATGTAAGCCTGTAAGAGCTTTTAGTTTGGCAACTGATTTATTAAGACTTTCTTCATCAATTCCAAATTTTACTTCCTTAGTTGTTCCGGAACTAACTACAGCATTAATATCATTTTCGGTGATAGTCACCATAGCTTCTTTAGAACGTTCGTGTTCGCTGAGTTTTAAATATCTTTTACTCAACTGCATTTTAACTTCATTGAAATAATTCCTTATGAGGCGGGCGTTACCGAATGAGCTGTCTCGGTTTCTGTATAATGTTGTCAGGTTTTTTCTCAGTAGTTCAATTGCTGCCCCATTTATTTCATATTCTTCCTTGCGTGAAATAAGTTTAAATATTTCAATTAATTCGTCAGGACTATAATCATCAAAATTAAAGTAGTGTGTAAATCTTGATTTTAATCCAGGATTTGAATTAATAAAGTTGTTCATTTCTTGCGGGTAGCCTGCACAGATTACAACAAATTCGCCTTTGTAATCTTCCATCCTTTTCAATAATACATCTATTGCTTCCTGTCCAAAATCCTGTTGATTACCTGCTTTTTTAAGTGTATATGCTTCATCAATAAAAAGTATTCCTCCCAGGGCCTCTGTAATTACCTTTTCAGTTTTTTGTGCTGTTTCGCCTATATATTGCCCCACGAGCCCTGTTCTGTCAACTTCTATTACGTGCCCGTTTTTCAAAAGTCCCATAGCTTTGAAAATTTTTCCGAGAAGGCGGGCAATAGTTGTTTTGCCCGTACCCGGATTCCCTAAAAATATACTATTTACAGATAAGCTCTCTTCAGTTTTTAATCCAAGCTTTTCTCTTTCTTTAATGAATTTAAGATAAGCAACAAAGTCCTGCATCGATTGTTTAACACTCTCCAGCCCGATAAAAGTGTTGAGGTTAGCCAGAAGATCTTCAAGAGACTCGCTATCATGTGAAGTAAGGGAGGTTTGTTTGACATAATGGGGTTGTTCAGTAAGTGGTTTTTCATAATGTTCAATACCTTCGGGTCTGTCTATGTCTTCAAAGTTCACAACTTCTGAGTGACCAATTAAAAACCATCGTGAACAAACAATATTATTATCCAGATAAATATCGACTCTACCCTGACCTCTGTTCCAGAATCCGGGTGTATCTGTCCCCCAACTTTGCACAAACTCTACAGTTCTCCAGCTTTTTTTCATTTCAATGTTGAAATGATGTCTGCCTACTTCTCGGTCATTAAGGAACCAGATTGCCAGTCCGTTTATATTTTCGTCCCGCTGGTTATAGAAAGGGTTTTCAAAGATAATCTCTACTCCAATATAGGTAATCGTCTCTTCGCTGAATTGCAAAAGATAGGTCCTTCTCCCGCTGCGGAAATTTTCGATCAGATCGTAGGTTCTGACATAATGTACTTTGAAAAATTTATTATCGTTTAATAGAGTATCAGTTCTTCCACCCGGTGAATATATAGGTTCTTCCACGCTTGTTATTATCTGTTCTTCGGGGAAGAATTTCAGTATTCTTTGGTAAATATTCTGAAAGTATTCATTGTCTTTAAATTGGTCTTCTATTTCTTTAGCTTTTTGAAATGCAATACGTACCTGGAACATACCAAGCAATGACTCCAGTTCTAACAATTTGGCTTTTGGGTGATCTTTTTTTGCTTTAGATGTTGATAGAATGTTTCTTGCTGCCCATAATGTAAACCAATATTCTTTATCTCTGAAGGCGTCCTCTGCATCTTCCAGTAAGGATATTTTCTTTTGAAACATACCACTTAGAAATCCTTCTCCATAACCAAGTGATATTCTTAATAATTCTTTAATTTTTATTATCTTATTTCTTTCTTCATTATCATTTCCGTTTGTTTTATCTATTTCTTCAAGCGCTTCAAAGAACCTGCCCATCCCTGCAAGAGTCCTTGCTTTATTTAAATAAGCCCAGGAAGCTAAATCGGTTTTACTTGATATTGCTTTATCCAAATCGGATAATGCTCCATCAAAAATACTCATTCTCATTAAAAGATAGCCGCGGTATAGCAGGGAATTTGTATCATTATTACTTATTTCAACGGCTAAATTTGCCAATTCAAATGCCTGTGAAGGATCTCCGTTTTCAAGAGTTGCCCACGCAAGGCACATTATTGCATTATAGTCTTCAGGGCTTTGTTGATAGACTTTACGGGCAGCTGTTAAAGCCATCCTGAATCTGCCGTGCTTTAAATGCCCGTATGCTTCCAAAAGTAATTCTTCAAGATCGTCAGTTACCAAATTGCTTCTCCGAAAAGATCAAAATTGATCACTTAAAAATTATTTTTTTGTAAATAAGTGTAGTCTTATGATACATAATATAAGATTTAATAAATTTTAATAAAAGAACCATTCCTAATATTACAAACCAGTGCATTAGTGCAATAGATTTATCTGATAAAATTCGGTCAAACAATAGCTGCAACTAACTGAAAAGCTTCATAATAGTTTGAATTATTTTTATATTAGTTTATATCCAAAAGGGTAATGTTTAATGGTACTAAATGAAAAATATTCTGGTCTTTTTACAGATCATTATGAATTAACAATGGCGCAGGGCTATTTTCTTGATGGACGGCAGGATTTAACCGCTTGTTTTGATTACTTCTTCAGGAAAAATCCTTTTGGCTCAGGATATACGATTTTTGCCGGATTGCAAAATCTACTCGATATGATTTCCGTTTTCAAATTTGAAGAAGAAGCAATCGATCATCTTAATAAAGTCGGATTCAAAAGTGACTTTCTCGAATATTTAAGAAATTTCAAGTTTAAAGGAAATATATATGCTCCTAATGAAGGTGATGTGGTATTCTCAGGTGAACCCATAGTTAGATTTGAAGGGAACATTATTGAAACACAATTGATTGAATCCATGTCGCTAAATGTTTTGAATTTTCAGTCATTAATTGCAACAAAAGCTTCAAGACTCAGGCATTCAGCCGGAAATAGAGTCGTAATAGATTTTGGGCTGAGACGTGCACAGGGGATGGCTGCAATTCACGGAAGCCGTGCTGCTATTATCGGCGGAATAAACAGCACTTCCAATGTTTATAGTTCATATTTGTATGATATAAATTCAACTGGAACTATGGCTCATTCGTGGGTGCAGAGTTATGATAATGAATTAGAAGCGTTCAGAAATTTTGCGAGTGCATTTCCTCAGGATTGCGTTTTACTTGTTGACACATATGATACTTTGAAAAGCGGAATTCCTAACGCAATAAAAGTGGCAAAAGAAATGGAAGCAAAAGGGAATAAGCTCTTCGCAATCAGGCTCGATAGCGGTGATCTTGCTTACTTGAGTAAAAGATGCAGGAAAATGCTCGATGAGGCAGGATTGCAATACGTAAAAATTGTTGCCTCTAATCAACTGGATGAATATCTGGTCAAAAGCTTGATCGATCAGGCTGCGCCAATCGATGCTTTCGGTGTCGGTACGAGTCTGATTACAGGACAAAAAGATGCTGCACTTGACGGGGTTTATAAATTAAGTATGGCTGATAATAAATCAAGTCTTAAACTTTCTGATGATCTTGAAAAGATAACTTTGCCGGGGGTGAAAAAGATATACAGATATTATAACGGTAACGGAAAGTTTTATGCTGATGGAATTTTGCTTGAAGAGGAGAATGAAACTGACAGAATTTTTCACCCCTTACAGCCGTTAAAAAGTAGTGAGGTGTCTAGGTTAAAAAAAGAAAATCTTCAATCGAAAGTTTTTTCAGAAGGCAAAATACTTTTAAAACAAAAATCAGTTTTGGAAATTGCTGAGTACGTAAAGGAGAGATTAAGCAAATTACCGGATGAGCATAAGAGATTTGAGAACCCACATACATATAAAGTGGGAATAAGTTCAAAATTAATGAATCTTAGAAATGAAATAGTGACCGAGATTACTGAAAAACATAAAAAGGGAGCGATAACGTGAAAGCATTATTAATAGTAGACGTACAAAACGATTTTTGTCCAGGAGGGGCTCTTGCCAGTCCCAAGGGTGACACAATCGTTCCTGTTATAAATAAATTACTCGGTAAATTCGATTTAGTCGTTGCATCAAAAGACTGGCATCCTGTTGAATCAGTACATTTTGAAAAATGGCCTAAACATTGTGTGCAGGGGACTGTGGGTGCTGAATTTCATCCAGATCTTCAGGAAAACAGATTTGATAAAGTATTAGTAAAGGGGACAGGAAACAAAGATGACGGTTATTCAGCATTTGAAGCTACCAACGAAAATCTTGCTGAGTTTCTTAGAAAAAATAAAATTGGTTCGCTTTATATTTGTGGACTAACAATAGAATACTGTGTCAAAACCACAGTCCTTGATGCAATAAAGTATGGCTTTGAGACTTATCTAATTAAAGATGCTGCTGAAGGAATTTATCAACATACAGGAGATGTTGATAAAGCATGTAATGAAATGAAAAAGGCCGGTGCAAAAATAATCACCTCAGCTGAGATTATGACTGCAAAAGATATGGTTAAATAATTCAAAACAGGAATTACTTCCTGTTTTGTTCTTTACTTAAATGTTTCAGCTTAAGAATTAAAAACTTTTAGCAGCAGTATCTGCCGAATCGTAGTTCTCAAAAACTTTATTTAACTGTGTAACCGCGAGGACACCTCTTACTTTATCACTGGAGTTGGAGAGTTTTAGAATTCCCCCACCATTTTTTACAGTTGTATATCCTCCGACAAGAATTCCTATGCCATTACTATTTATAAACTTAATATCTGACATATCGACTACAATGTTCTTTTTGCCCTGGTTGAGAAGATTCTGAAGAGTTTCCTTAAATTCTGCTGCAAAAGGTCCGCCTTCAATCTTGCCTTTTAACTCAATAATTGCAGCGCCATATTGTTCCTTTATGTTCATATATCCTCCGGTTAGTAAATCTAAATTTTTATTTTTTTTGACGTATAAGGATAGTCTTTCTGTTACAAAATAGAGCTTTGAGTATAGGCCTTAATTTAATAAGTAAAAATCAATATCCCAAATAAATTATTACGTATTAATTTCTTGATTCCGCTTGCCCAGGATTAATAAATGCTAAAATTAGGGTAATCTTTCTGAAGAAATCCTATTTATCTTTCATCAATTCTATATAATCCTTTTCGCTACGGATATTTTCAAGATCAGGATCTCTTTTTATCCAGTCGTAATGTTCAAAACCTGATGCTACAATATTCTTTAAAGTATCGATAGCAAGTTCCTTCTCATTCATTCTAGAATAAACACAGGCTGCATTGTATAACATAACGTTATCATTTGGACTTAATTCAAGAGCCATCTTAGTTTCTCTTTTGGCATCTTCATTTTTCCCAGCCAGGTGTAGAAGCTGTGCATAAAAGATTCTTGCTCTCCCATCATCAGGGTTTTGTTCTAAATAATGGTCGTAATATTTGGAGGTATTTTGAATAGTTTTATCGTGTTTTTCTTTGTCACCTAACTTTTCGTATACCATACGCAAATCCATATAAGCAGTATAAAAGTCAGGGTTAATTTCTGTAACTTTTTTCAACGGTTCTATGGCTTCCTTATCCCTATCGGTGGTAAAATAAACACGTCCTAACACCCAGTATGCAAAGAAATTATTAGGGTCTAATGAAATCGCCTTTTGAACAGCTGTTATTGCCTCATCAAAAGTGCCTTTATAATAATACGCTAATCCTAAAGCTGAATATGCTTCAGCGAGAGTTGAGTCATACATTATTGCTTTCAGGCTTAATTCAAGGGCTTTATCCAACCAGACGTCTTTTCTCTCAAAATAGGCATATCTTACCGCATAGGCTTCAGCCAGTCCTGCATAAGCTTCCGCATACCTGGAGTCAAGTGCAATCGCTTTGTCAAAGAACTGGATTGCGAATTGAATATTATTTTTAGATTGTCTATATAAATAATTTCTTGCACGAAGATTATAATCAAATGCTTCTGCATTTAATGTTGGACGTTTTGTCAATTCAACCTTTTCCGTTGGAGTTAATTTTACCAATAATGCATCAACAATCTGTTTGGAGACTTTTTCCTGAATGTCGAATACATCAGAGAGTTTCCCTTTATAGGTTTCCGCCCAGAGTTGAGTATCGCTGTCTACTTCAATTAATTGGGCAGTTATTCTAATATCTTCCCCGAATTTTCTGACGTTGCCTTCAATAATATATCTTGCATCAAGTTCTCGTCCGATAGTTTTAATATCTTTTTGTGTCCCTTTATATTGCATAGTTGTTGTACGTGATACTACTTTCATATTTTTTAGGCGTGAAAGATTTGCAATCAGTTCGCCTGTCAATCCTTCACCGAAATAATCGTTTTCTTTGTCAGGGCTGATATTATCGAAAGGCAGCACAGCGATAGTTTTTAATTTAGTTTCTGTACTACTTTTATTCACTAAGTCTTTTGTCTCAATTAACGTTTTAATTACCTCATCCATATCCTGGAATCTTTTATCGGGTTGTTTTGCCAGCATTCTTTTCACTATCATGTCAACCTGGTGTGGAATTTTAAGATCCATTGTACTGGGGAGAGGAGGTTCTTCATTTACGATCAAGTATAGTAACGCTGCTTCGTGTTCAGCTTTGAATAGAGGCTCACCAGTGAGCATTTCATAAAATACAACACCCAAAGACCAGATATCTGACCTTTGGTCAGCACTTAGCCCCTGCGCTTGTTCCGGTGCCATATAAGCGAGCGTACCCAAAGAAGTGCCTGTTTTGGTCATTCCTGAACTACCTTTTAATTTAGCCAAGCCAAAATCCATTATTTTGAGCTGTTCACCAGGAGATACCATAATGTTTTCGCTTTTAATATCACGGTGGATAATATTATTATCGTGTGCAACTTTTAGTCCTTTAGCTATTGTGATTAACCAATCTATAGCTTTTAAATAAGGGATGCCGGAGCTAGTTTTCAAGTTAGAGACATAGGATTTTAAAGTTTCACCTTCCACAAACTCCATTACCATAAAAACGGAACTCTCATGCTCGCCTATCTCATATATGCTCATTATGTTCGGATGATTAAGAGAAGCTGCGGCTTTAGCTTCCAGCAAAAATCTTTTTTTATTTTCCTCTGATGATGCAAGGTGTGCAGGCAGAAATTTAATAGCCACAGTTCGTTCAAGATTCAAGTCTTTAGCCTTGTAAACCACTCCCATTCCACCCTGCCCAATCTGATCAATTATTTTATAATGTGAAATAGTTTTGCCCTTAAATTCGTTCATCTTTGCCCTCTCTCATTTCAATAAATTATTTCCCTTTCATTAATTCTATAAATTCGGGATCATTATGTAGTCCTTCAAGATCAGGATCCCTTTTGGTCCATTCAATATCCTCGAGCCCTGCGTTCATGGATTTCCGCAACGCATCTATTGCAAGTTTGTTTTCGTTCATTCTTGCATAACAGCAGGCGGCATTATATAACATTAGTGGATCTCCCGGGCTAAGTTCAAGAGCCTTAGCTGCTTCAGCCTTTGCCTCATCATTTCTGCCGGCTTGGGCCAAATCAGTAGCATAGTAAACTCGGGAACGTGAATCATCTGGATGCTTGGAAAGATACTTTGGTACAAGTACCAGTAATTTATCCAATATTTCTTTGGTTTTGTCTTCTTTCCCAAGACGCGCATAAACCATTTTCAGATCGGTATATGCTGTATAAAAATCAGGATTTAGCTCGATGGCTTTCTCAAGCAAATCTACCGCTTCCGCATCCCGGTCGGTAGTATGATAAATACGACCCAATATCCAATAGGCAATATAATTAGTTGGATCCAGTTCAACAGCCTTTTTAGTTGACTCGATAGCTTCACTAATTGATTTTTTGTTAAAATAAGCTAACCCAAGTGCAACATAAGCTTCAGATAGTGTAGGATCATACATTAATGCTTTAAATGCGGATTCAATCGCTTTATCAAGCCATATTTCTTTGGTATCATAATCCTGGAAAAGGTTTGCATAAGCCTCTCCGAGACCTGCATAAGCAGAAGCATAACGTGGGTCAAGTTCAATAGTCTTTTGAAAAAGTTGAATAGAAAATTCAACATTTTTTTTAGTCCTTCTGTAGAGATGATCCCTTGCCCTTAGATAGCAATCAAAAGCGTCTGCATTTAGTGTGGGCCGTTTGGTTAGAACAACCTTTTCCTTGGGAGAAAGCTTTAGCATCAGTGCGTCAACGATCTGTTTTGAAACCTGTTCCTGTATGTCAAAAACATCCTCAAGTTTTCCTTTGTAAGCTTCTGCCCAAAGCTGCCTGTCACTTTCAACGTCGATTAGCTGGACAGTAATTCTTATATTGTCCTGAAATTTTCTTACGCTGCCTTCAAGAATGTAACGGACATTCAATTCTCTGCCGACAGTTTTTGTATCTTTCTTTGCATCTTTATAAGCCATCGACGTTGTTCGTGAAACAACGTCAATCTCGTTAAGCTTTGAAAGATTTACAATTAATTCTTCAGTAAGTCCATCGCCAAAATATTCATTTTCCTTTTCTGTGCCGATATTATCGAAGGGAAGTACAGCAATAGATTTTTTTAAATTTTGTGCAGCACTTGAAATCGTACTACTTCTAATAGCACTAAGCTCTTTCAAGAGTTCGTCAACATTGTTAAATCTTTTCTCTCTATCCTTTTGCATCATCTTTTGAACTAAGACATCAATTTGCTGAGGTACTTTTCTGTTCAATGTGCTTGGGGCGGGAGGCTCTTCATTCAAAATTAAATAAATAAGTCCGGCTTCGTGCTCGGCTTTAAATGGGAGCTCACCGGTTAAAATCTCATAAAAGACAACACCGAGTGCCCAGATATCGCACCTGTGATCTGCCGGAATTGCGTGAGCTTGTTCCGGTGACATATAGGAAAGTGTTCCGACAGAAGTTTTTGTTTTTGTAATACCCGCATCACCTTTAAGTTTTGCCAGGCCGAAATCCATTATTTTTAATCTTCCGTCCTTTGAAATCATTACATTTTCGGTTTTTATATCACGATGGATAATATTCATATCGTGAGCGCATTTTAATCCTTGTGTAATTTGTTCAATCCACTCAAGTGCCTGCGGAACAGGAATTCCGGTACCGGTTCCAAGCGAATTTATATGTGATTTGAGGGTCACACCATCAACAAATTCCATCACCAGGAAAAGTGAATTATTTTGCTCACTGATCTCATAAATTCCAAGAATGTTAGGATGGTTAAGAGCAGCTGCTGATCTTGCTTCACGGAAAAATCGTTGCTTATTCTCATCTGAACCGGAAAGTGTGGTGGATAGGAATTTGATTGCAACGTTTCGCTTTAAATCAGTATCTTCTGCCTTATAGACGACACCCATTCCACCTTCGCCAAGCTTTTCTAAAATTTTGTAATGCGAAATTATTTTTCCTGTCATATCTTCCATTTATTTTCCCTTCAATAATTCGATAAATGCGGGCTCATTTCTAACATTGTCCAGATCAGGATCCCTTTTGAGCCAATCATAATTAACATATCCATTATCGA
>CAZQQD010000003.1:0-42178 GCA_964595355.1 uncultured Ignavibacteriaceae bacterium
CCGATATCATTTCTGTAGTAAATGTCTGTAAAATGAATCTTTTTCAATGCCTCGTAAGCTTTAGTTTGAGCAAATTTCAAATCATTTGCTTTTGTAACAGCAGTAACCCCAAGCACTCTTCCCCCATTCGTGACAATGTGATTATTATTTCTTGCTGTTCCCGCCTGGTAAACAAATACTTCACCATCATTGATTGAATCAAGACCTGTAATAGTGTAACCCTTCTCATAATTCTCCGGGTAACCCTTTGATGCTGCAACAACGCAAACCGCAGCTCCACCTGAATATTTAACTGCTCTTTTATCCAGTTTGCCAGAAGCGGCTGAAAATAAAAATTTAAGGAAATCTCCTTCCAGTAATGGCAATACTGCCTGAGCTTCAGGATCTCCAAACCGGCAGTTGAATTCAACAACTTTTGGCCCAGCATCTGTAATCATCAACCCCGCATATAAGCACCCTATAAACGTTCTTCCTTCTTTTGCCATAGCTTTAATTGTCGGAACTATTATTTTTTTCTCAATCTCTTTTAATAATTCTTTTGTTCCTATTGGTGCAGGTGAATAAGCCCCCATTCCACCGGTATTTTTGCCTGTATCATTATCGCCTATTCTTTTGTGATCTTGTGAGGATGGTAAACAAATAAAATTCTTTCCATCTGTAATTGCAAAAATTGAAAGCTCCTCCCCTTTCATAAATTCTTCAACTATTATCTTTTCACCCGATGGTCCGAAAACTTTATGAACAAATATTTCTTCTATTGCAGATGAAACTTCAGGAAAATTATTGCATATCAGTACTCCTTTGCCCGCAGCAAGTCCGTCTGCTTTAATTACGCAAGGATAAGAAATATGCTTTAAATAGTTTAGCGCTTCTTCCCGTTGAGTATAATCAAACTCAACATAATTGGCTGTAGGGATTTTATATTTTTTCATCAATCCCTTGGCATAGGACTTATGCGCTTCTATTTCCGCTGCTTTTGAATCTGGTCCAAATACTATAAAATTTTTACTTCGTAAATAGTCAGCTAGCCCGTCAACGAGGGGTTGTTCCGGACCCACCACAATTAATTCTATTTCCTTTCCCTTGCAGAAGTTGGCAATGTCACTGAAATTTGAAATGTTAATTGAGATATTTTCTCCAAATTGTTCTGTGCCCGGATTACCTGTTGCAATATAAAGTTTCTCTAATATCGGACTTAAGGAAATTTTATGAGCAATGGCACTCTCACGTCCACCGGATCCAATTAGTAAAACATTCATAAATCAGCCTTGACTAAAAAAGAAAATTGTTTGGTAAGTTCTTCTGTCAAATTATCTCTTCTGTGTTTTTCAATAAATTCTTCATCGGGTACAGGAAATTGGTTTTTGTTATATAGTTCATAAATATTCAGAATCATATTTTTAATTCCTTCAATGTCATCAGGTTCGGTAAAAAATGAAGCTTTATATTCCAAAAGTGAATTTTTCAATGCTCCGTCAGGAACACATGCTAAAATTGGTTTTCGGGTTCCGAAATATTCATAGAGCTTTCCGCTTGAAACTGTATCTGCATTTCTGGTTTTACCAACCATCATCCATAATACATCACTTGAAACAGATTTTTTCAAGGCTTCTTTATGACTCAAGTACCCGTGGTTCTTTACAAACTCCTGCAATTCTAATTTTTTAATTAATTTTTCGTTTTCTTTTCTAAGAATTCCAACAAAATTTAATTCAATGCTTGTTGCTATCTCGGGCCTTTCTATCAAAAGTTTTTTGAATGCTTTTAAAAAATATTTGGGTGTAATAGATTCATAAAATATACCACTATAAGTTAGAATCATTTTTGCTTTCATTTTCTTTTCAATCGTGAGTCCATAAAAATCATCTGGATCAAAACCATGGGGTAAAATAAGTACATCTTCAAATCTCAGAAATTTATAATTAGATAATAATTTTTCTTTGATCTTTCTATTTGTAACTGCAATTTTATCTACTGTTTTTAACACATCATATTCCATTTTTTTATGAAGAGATTTGTGTAATGGCGTTGGATAAAATCCAAATTGATTTCCATACCAGAGATCCCGGTAATCAATCATAAAAGGTAGGTTAAATTCATTTTTTAGCTTTACACCCGTTCTAAAAGACGAAAAAGGCGGACCGCTTGTAAATATTAAATCATATTTTTCGTTTTGTAAAAGTTCACGCGCTTTTCTGATAGCTTTATTGCACCACCCTGTTTTATTATCAGGAATAAAAAAAGTTGCACTCAAGCGACTTAAAAATTTCCTGACTATCTCAGTTGGCATTTTAATAGTTCCCTTACGAGCTAGTCTTGAATTAATATCACTTCCGCCAACCCTTACTATCTTAATTTTTGCTTTTTCCGCTTCTTGAAGTAAACTGTAATCGTGTGCATAGTATGCAGTAGGGCCTGTTGTCAAAACAGTTGGTTCCCAGTTAAAATTTTTCATATACTTAACAAACTTCAGGGTCCTTTGTACGCCGCTGAGACCCATCGGTGGGAAATAGTAGGCAATTACTAACACTTTAAACATTCGGCAGAATCCAGAATTTTGATTATAAACTATCTTAAAATTTCAAAGCTCAGGTGTGATAATTCGGAGCTTCTTTTGTAATAATAACATCGTGTGGATGACTTTCTTTTAATCCCGCTAATGTGATTTTAACGAATTTAGATCTAGTTTTAAGCTGCTTAATATTTTTAACACCGCAATAACCCATTGCCGCTCTTAATCCCCCCACCAGTTGATAAATAGTATCCGCTAAAGGCCCTTTGAACGGTACTCTTCCCTCTACTCCCTCAGGAACCAGTTTCGCAATATCATCTTCAACATCCTGAAAATACCTGTCTTTACTTCCCTTTTTCATTGCTGAAAGCGAGCCCATTCCTCTATAAATCTTAAAACTTCTTCCTTCATAAAGTACTTTTTCGCCTGGTGTTTCATCAACACCAGCAAACAGCCCCCCGATCATTACAGAGTCTGCTCCCGCTGCTACTGCTTTTGGAACGTCACCAGTTTGCTTGATGCCACCATCTGCAATAATAGGAATTCCCTTCTTTCCCACAGCTCTGTATGCTTCACTAACTGCGGTAATTTGAGGAACACCTACACCAGCTACTACTCGTGTCGTACAAATAGATCCCGGACCAATGCCTACCTTTATAGCATCAACTTTACAATTAGAGAGTTCAAGTGCAGCATCATATGTACCTATATTACCAACAATTAACTGTTCATATTTAAACTTTTTCCTTACTTCCTTAACTGCTTTCAAAACCCCCATTGAATGCCCATGCGCTGTATCAATTACTATTGTATCCGCTCCGGCTTTTACTAGTGCTGATACTCTTTCAATGGTATCGCTTGTAACTCCTACTGCTGCTCCTACTCTCAGTCTCCCAAGATTGTCTTTACATGCAAAAGGATGCTTGGTCTTCTTTTGAATATCCTTAAATGTAATTAGGCCTTTTAATTTATAGTCTTTATCTACAACAGGAAGTTTTTCAATTTTATATTTTTGAAGTATTTTTTCGGCTTTCTCTAGAGTTGTCCCTTGGGGAGCACTAATCAGGTTTTCATATGTCATTAACTCTTTAACTTTCAATTTAGGATTTGGTGAAAATCTAAGATCTCTGTTTGTTAAAATACCCACTAATTTTCCTTTATCGTCTACAACTGGGATTCCGGAAATACTATACTTTTTCATTAACTCAAGAGCATAACCTATTGTTTGGTCAGCTGTTAATGTAACCGGATTTTGTATCATCCCACTTTCTGATCTTTTCACTTTGTCAATCTCAGAGCTTTGTTCTTCCATTGACATATTTTTATGAAGAATACCTATACCACCTTCCCTTGCAATTGCTATTGCCATATCTGCTTCGGTAACTGTATCCATTGCAGCTGAAATAAGTGGAATATTTAATTTGATTTGAGGTGTTAAAAATGTACTGATATCTACTTCTCTCGGGAGCACGCCAGATTTGGCGGGTTCTAGCAGAACATCATCAAATGTCAAACCTTCTTTTATCAAATTGTTTTTCATATTTTAGTTTCTCAATTATAATATAACTAAAAAGCCACGTTAAGTGGCTTTGATAATTCTTTATTCAAAAGCAGGATAACCTGTTATATCTTCACCAACAATTAAAGTATGCATCTCGTGTGTACCCTCATATGTTTTAACAGATTCAAGATTAGCAGAATGCCTCATGATCGGGTATTCATCTAAAATACCATTTGCTCCCAAAATCTCACGTGATATCCGTGCTACCTCCAAAGCTTTTTCACAATTATTTCTTTTTGCAAGTGAAACATGAGTATGCCTCAGAGTTTTATTATCTTTCATTCTCCCCAACTGAATATTTAGTAACTGAGCTTTTGTAATTTCAGTTAGAATATAAACGAGTTTTTCTTGCGTCATTTGGTAGGCTGCAATTGGCTTGCTGAACTGTATTCTGGATTTAGCATAATTTAGAGCGGTTTCATAACAAGCCATCATTGCCCCTACTACACCAAAAGCAATCCCATATCTTGCCTGATTAAGGCACATCAGAGCATTCTTTAATCCATCTGTTTTGGGAAGCAAATTCTTCTCTGGAACAAAAACATTATCAAATACCAACTCAGAAGTTACTGATGCTCTAAGTGAATGTTTTCCTTTCATTTCGGGTGCTGTAAAACCTTTAAAGTCTTTTTCTACTAAGAAGCCTCTTACGATGCCATCCAGTTTTGCCCAAACAACAGCTACGTCAGCAATAGTTCCGTTTGTAATCCACATTTTGGCACCGTTGAGTTTATATCCTCCATCAACCTTTTCTGCTTTTGTTACCATTCCTCCCGGATTGGAACCATAATCAGGTTCGGTCAAACCGAAACAACCTATCTTCTCCCCTTTTGCAAGTTTAGGCAACCAGTAATCCTTTTGCTCTTCGCTTCCAAAAGTAAATATCGGATACATTACCAGGGCACTTTGTACAGAGACAAAACTTCTGACTCCACTATCACCTCTTTCAAGTTCCTGCATTACCAAACCATAAGCAACATTATTCAGTTCAGCACATCCATATTTTTGAGGTAAGTTTGTACCAAGTAGGCCCAGTTCTGCCATTTTAGGGATTAAATCCATTGGGAAAGTGCTTTCGCGGTTATGTTTTTCTATTATTGGAATGACCTCTTCAGACACAAATTCCCTGACTGAATTCCTGATCATTATCTCTTCCTCAGACAGGAGCGATTCAATATTAAAATAGTCCACTCCCTGGAACTTCTGCATCCGGACTCTCCATTAATTCAAAATTATTTAGCTATAAAGTTAACCTTTAGGCGCTTTACAAGCAATTATAGTTATTCAAAATAATCCGTTTATAAAAATAGAATTGACCTATATAGCATATATTTTTATATTAAGTTATAATAAATGAAAAAAGATATTAAAAAATATAGAAAACGTTTCGGCATTTTATTCCTGTCTGTTTATACCGTTTTTGTACTGGTAGGAGTATTCCACTACCATCAATACAATTTAGACCGGAAAGCTACTTTTTCAAATGCTGTTTCTACCAACCGTGTAACCGATCTAAGTTCTGATTTTTTTAGCATTTGCAGCCTTCACCAGTTTGCTCATTCAATAAATAATTTTCACTATTCCTCTTCCCGTATTGTCCAGTCTTTAAGCCTTTTGGAATCCCGAATAAGACTCGTTGAGACAAAAGATATAAAGACATTAAATTACTCTTACCTTTCCCTGCGTGCACCACCAATAAATTCATAATCAATCCTTAAACACAACCGGAGAATATTCTTCTACGATAGGAAATTTTATTCCTGAAGGGTTTACTCTACAAGTCCGTATGAATTTATTGGAGTTTTCATGAAAAAATATATTTTAAGTTTTGTTGCTGTAATAGCATTACTAAGTTCTACTTATTCACAATCAAATGTAAATCCTGATATTAGTCTAATAGGAACGTTTAATACATTTACAGACCTGACGAAAGACTCTCCTAATAAAGGGAAATTGATTTTTGAAACACCTGAAATGGAATTGTTTGTTGATGGCTATCTGAATCCGTATGCAAAGGCAACAGGTAATATTTCATATGAAGGTGGAGAATTTTCCGTTGAAGAATTATATGCTGAAATTGTCAGAGGTTTGCCTTTAGATATACAGATAAAAGCCGGCAAATACCTTGTCGGTTTTGGACAGCTAAATATAGTACACGCACATGCCTGGCCTTTCATAGACAGGCCTTTATTTCACCAGGTTTACTTCGGCCCAGACGGATTTAATGATATTGGAGCAAATTTTAGCTTCATACTTCCGACAACGTCTTTCTATTCAAATCTTGACATCGGTATTTTCAAAGGCGATGCAATTGGTAAGAATGAAGTTTCAAACCCTAATGACGCTCAAAGTATTATTGACCACCGAGGAAGAAGCCCCATATTTATCGGAAGGCTTGGTACATTTTTTCAGGTTAGTGATTATGGAAATTTAGGCGTAGGACTTGACGCATCTTATGGGTTACATTCTAAAACGAATTTTAATCTTACGGGAGATTTCACTAAACCACCTGTAACTGAAAATTTATATTACACTTACCTTGGACTGGATTTTAAATATAAATACAGACCTGACGACTATACTGCACTGACAATTCAAGGAGAAGGAATTCTTAATCACAGAGATGTTCTTCGTAACGGTTTTTACGGAGTGAATTCTTTTACACAAAATATGGAAAAAATTAATACTTATGGAGCTTTTATTTATATAGACTATTTATTTGACAAAATGTACAGTTTCGGCGCAAAGTACGATTACACCAATGGAATATTAGGCGATACACCTGCTTACAATACTTTATCAAACGATGATCAAAATAATACCCAGGGTATTTCGGGCTGGTTCGGCTATTATCCTATTGAACATACACTTGCCTTTAGGCTGGGTGTACAGCATTTGATCTATAATTACGCTAATGGAGCTTCAAGAGATCCTTCAACTATTTTCACCTTGCAAATGATATTTTCTCTTGGCCCGCATAAAGCACATCCATTTTAATAATGATTTGAACTACGAGGTAAAAATGAAAAAACTAATAATTCTCTTTTTAATGATTACAAGTAGTATCGCTTTTGCTGATGTAAAAGCAGTAGCCACAACTACGATAATTTATGACCTGGTTAAAAACATAGGTGGTGATAAAGTTGACGTTGACTACCTTTGCCGGGGCAATCAGGATCCACATTTCCTTGAAGTTATGCCAAGCTATATGCTAAAATTAAGAAACGCAGACCTTGTATTTAAGATAGGACTTGACCTTGAAAAATGGCTTCCACAATTAATTGATGGATCGAGAAATACAAATGTTCAGATAATTGACCTTTCACAGGCCATTGATAAAAAAGAAGTACCTACAACTAAAATGGATGCCCGCTACGGCGATGTACATCCATATGGTAACCCGCATTATTATCTTGACCCGGTTGACGTAAAAATAATGGCTCAGGAAGTCTTTAACGCTCTAGCTACACAGGATCCTGAAAATACCAATTATTACAAAAAAACTTACGACGATTATATCAAAAAGCTTAGCTCAAAAATAGATGAATGGAACAGGAAAATGGCAAAGGTCAAAGGAGAACCAATAGTGTTTTTCCATTCAAGCTGGATTTACTTTGCAGATCAATATGGAATTAAAATAGCAGGTTATGTTGAGCCAAAACCAGGGATTCCGCCAACCCCTTCTCACAATGCAGATGTAATAAACTTGATCAAAAAAGGTGGAGTAAAATTAATTGTAATGGAAAATTACTACAGCGATTCTGCCCCCAACCAAATATCACGATTGACTGGTGCAAAGGTTATTAAAGTACCTGTCGGTGTTTTCGGAATGGATGGAGTTGACAGCTATTTTAAAATGATGGATTATATAATTAATCAAATTGTAAATAATAGTTAATATTTAGTAATTAAAGAATAACCATAGCATAAAATGGAAAAAGAAATAATAAAATTTAATGATGTTACTATAGGATATGGTAAGAAAAAAATAATCGAAAATATAAGTGTTTCAATTTATGAAAACGATTTTGTTGGAATTGTTGGTCCCAATGGAGCGGGAAAAACAACTTTCTTAAAAACATTATTAGGAACCCTGAAACCATTATCAGGAACCATAAAAAAAAATTCCCACAGGTTTGGGTATGTACCACAGAGAGATACTGTACAACCTCTTCTCCCTTACACCGTTG
Organism: uncultured Ignavibacteriaceae bacterium; assembly: GCA_964595355.1. Classification (GTDB taxonomy): domain Bacteria; phylum Bacteroidota; class Ignavibacteria; order Ignavibacteriales; family Ignavibacteriaceae; genus JAKAGZ01. The sequence continues at coordinate 8,264 of CAZQQD010000003.1, forward strand.
AAGATGTAGTTATGATGGGTAGATATTCATTGATGGGAACATTTGGCAAACCGGGAAAAAATGATAAAGAGGCCGTTGAGGCGAGTCTTTCTCATGTAGGTATTCATCACCTTAAAGGTTTTAATTACAATAGTTTATCTGGAGGACAAAGACAAAGGACCCTGATAGCACGTGCTTTAGCGGTCGAGCCGAACATATTGATACTTGACGAGCCGACAAATGGGATGGATACCCCTTCTCATTACACCTTGCTTGATCTGATCTCAGGATTGCACGACGAGAATAAACTGACAATTCTTCTTGTAAGCCATTTACTAAGTGACGTTGCGAATGGAGTTAAAAGATTAATACTTATGGAGAAAGATTTCTTTCAGGTAGGACCAATTGAAGAAGTATTATCTGAAGAGAATCTGAAAAAAACTTATTCTTCTGATTTTAATGTTAATAAAATAGAGGAAGAATATATTATCACATCAAAACACAGGAAATAAAATTGGATGTTGTAAATCAGCTAATTCAGCTTTTCCCCTATGCGGTATTAGGAAGTATCCTGGCAGGAATGATCTGCGGATTTCTGGGAACATTTGTTGTTTCGCAGAGAGTGGTTTTTCTTGGTGCTACTTTAACACAGGTTTCTGTAGCAGGTGTTGCCTTCTCTTTTCTGCACTTGTTAAATATTGAAGGGTGGCTTGCATCATTATTCGGAATAGTTGTCACACATAATTCATTTTTACATAATTTTGAGCCAGCTTTTTTCTCCTTACTATTCGCAGTAATTGTAGTGCTCATTTTTTCACAAACCTATAGGCAAAAAGCCTTAACCCAGGATGGAATTCTTGGTATTATTTTTGTCGTAGCAGTAGCATTAAGAATTATGTTTATTCAGAAAAGCCCTGTTGCTGAAGTATCAGAAGTTGAATCTATACTGAAAGGTGATATCCTTTTTATCGGTCAGTCACAGTTTTATACTTTACTAGGTATTTTCATTTTTACACTCGGTGTATTTACAATATTTCACAAGCAGCTAAAGTTTGTCACATTCGATGCAGACTCTGCAAGTGCGCACGGGATTAATTCACGTCTATGGCTTTTGATTTTTTATATTGTTGTCGGAATGGGAATATCTCTTACAACAAGATTCGTAGGGGATGTTTTCACATTTGCATATTTAATCATCCCCTCTTCGATAGGTATTTTGCTTTCTAAAAAAGTATGGCAGGTGTTTTTAATTGCTGTAATTACCGGCGCCGTTATTCCACCAGTATCTATTTATCTTGCCTTTAAATATGATTTTTCAAGTGGGCCAGCAGCTGTAGTAACAGCTTTTATATTATTTCTTATTGTTTATTCTTACAAAAAACTAAGGGATAACCTTTAATGCAATTTAATAATAAGAAATATGTCAAAAGTTTTGCGAAAGTATTTCTATTCGTTTATCTAACTTTCTTATCTATCAGCATATTTCACTACCACAGTTTCGAGTTTGAAAGCTGTAGTAATTATTCCAAAAGTGCAGAATCTTATCCATATACCGATTTAACAACGGATTTTTTCAGCATTTGTGCTCTTCACCAGTACATCCAAACAATAGATAATTCCCATTATTCCTCATCAGATATTATACAATCTCTTGCAAAGCTGGACTCAACGCTCTTACCTATAAAAATCCTTAACTTATGCAAAGAAGAATACACCAAAAAATCTCCACGAGCTCCCCCATTTTCATTTCCTGAATCAATAATAAAATTGTAACGTAAGGTCTAAGACCCTTAAATAAAATTCAGCGAGACTTTTGTTAGATCTATGCGAAATATAACTGCATGTATTTATTTAACAATAATCTTTAGACCTTAATATATTTTAAGCTTTTATACAATAATCGTTATTGATTTCTTTCAATAATAACCAATTAAGATTTTTAAAATAAATTGAATAGGAAATGAAATGGAAAAAATAACTCAAGTTTTATTTAATAAAAATATTTTTCAAGCAATACTAATTCTAGTTTTTGCTTGTTTTATAAGTTTATATTCAAAGGGGAAAAAGTCAAATAAGCCAAAAGGTGAAACAATACACTTTACCGTAACTGTCGTAGACAAAAACACATCACAGCCTCTTGACCTCGTAAACGTAATGCTAGAAAAGGATAATACAATTGTATATGGTGCTGCAACGACCCCTGCGGGTAAAGCATTCATTTCCGACGTGGAAGTTGGAACATATAATTTGGTTACACATTATCTTGGTTATCAGAACTATTCTAAAATTATTACAGTTGACCGTGAACACCACCACTACAAAGTAGAAATATCAGAAAAATCAGTTGAACTCGGCGAAGTTGTTGTAAAGGAAAGTGACAATACAAAATTGCCTACCTCAATTGAAACAGTGACAGGCAGACAGATTTTCCAGGGAGAAACTTATCACGCCGCTCCTACTAGCCGGATGACAACCTTAATCCAGCAAAATCTTGCCGGTGCAGTCAGGGCACCAACAGGCGAGGTTCACATAAGAGGACAACATGGAGAATATACTTATTTGATTGACGGTATTCCGATTCCCCTCGGTGTTTTTGGCGGGTTAAATGAAATTGTTGATCCTAAAACTATTTCGCGTGTCACTTTTTATACCGGCGGGTTCCCTGCAGAATATGGTGGACAGATTTCCGCCTTAATGGATATTCAAACACGTGTTCCAGCTGGAAGATTCCACCTGGATTTGTCTTCTTTTGCCGGAAGTTATTTAACTTCAAATGATGGATCTGCAGGTCAAAATGTCGGTCAGTTTAAAGCACTAAATTCAAATGGACAGAGCATTTCGCTTAGCAACCATTCAGGTAATCTTGGTTATTTCTTTTCTGCATCAAGACAGGAAACCGACCGACGAATAGATCAGCCGGTCGAGAATCTTTTCCACGATCATGGATTTGATTATTTCACATATGGCAAAATAGATTACCTGATAAATCAAAATGATTACATAACTGCAAATTTAAATTTCAGTAAAACGCAAACCCAGGTTCCCTTTGATTCGGCCGAAGGATTTGCAGCAGACGATCAAAACTCATATAATGCATTTCAAACATTATCTTATTACCATACTATTTCGTCTGAAACTGATCACGAATCTTCGTTTTTCATTGGAGCACTTGTCAGAGAAGGCGGTCTGAGATATATCCCAAATGTCAACGATGACGCAACAACATTCTTTGGAACGGACACAACTACAGCATACCAGGTCGATCAAAAAAGAACTTTTACTACGCTTGGCATCAGAACGAAATATGATAATAGATTATCTCACAGGTTTGAATATGCTCTAGGTTTTGATTACAATCATACAAGCGGCAATGAGAATTTCAGGTTTTTTAATGTTTCAGGTGACGGTCCCGCAGTTATATCCGATTTTACAGGTTATAACCTCGGGCTCTTTGTTCAAAGTGAAATACATCCTACCGAGTGGACAAAGTTTGAAATCGGATTAAGGTACGATATAAATAATGCACCTGCTACATCCAATCAAAGCCAATTAAGTCCAAGATTAAAAGCAAGTTTTCTGGTTGATAAATTCAATACTATTTCAATCAGCTATGATAGAATATTCATGCCCACAAATATTGAAAACCTCGGAGCTATTGCAGCATATCTCGGGAACAATTCAATTCCGACCTTCCCTGAAAAAGATAATCTATACGAAATAGATTTCATAAGAAATTGGAAAAACGGATTCACCTCAAAGTTATCAGGCTTCTACAAGGAATCCAGTCCAGGTCTTGATGATGAAACACTTGGTTCGAGTACAATAAAAGTAAATGTAAATATTAATAAAGTTAAAGTTACAGGAATAGAACTTGCACTTACCTATAACGATTTGAATAGTCCTTTCTCCGCTTACCTTAACTCTTCGCTAATACATGCGTACGGAACCGGGCCTGTATCAGGAGGTTTTCTACCACCTGATCCAGGTACTGATCCTTTTGACCTTGATCACGATCAGAGACTTTCTGCAGTAATCGGCTTAAATTATCAACCCGAAAATTGGTTTTTAAATCTAACTGGGATATATGGCTCAGGCCTTGCAAACGGAAATGATTCTTATATGTTTAAGACCGGATTATTTGATTTCAATCAGGGAGCTCATACTACGCCTTCCTGGATATTTAATCTGTCAGGAGGTTATACGTTCAGAATTTCGGACGATCACACTTTAGAACCTTCACTGTACATCACTAATATTTTAGATCATAATCATCTAATTAAAGGTGCTTTCTTTAGCGGCGCGAGCTTTGAAGAAAGAAGAAATGTTGTATTTAAATTGACATATCACTTGTAATTTGAAAAAACTAAAATGACCTCGGTAATGGCCGGGGTCATTATTCAAAATTTTATCCTAAATTGTATTCAACAGCCAATCGATTATTGTAAGAATAAAGACAGTACTTTTACCATAAATATTTTTATTTTAGTATAAGACTAAATCACTGGCAATGAATTGAAAATTAATTATGACAAAAACTTCCGGAAACTTTTAAGTAGAAAGCCGCTTTTAATATTTGTGGTTCTTTCTCTGCAGTGTGCTTCGAACTCACAAATGAATTTGCCTTCTAACTTCTATGTTGATAAAAATGCAACCGGTAATGGTGATGGCTCAAGTTGGCTAAATGCGGCAAAATCACCTTCCGATTTAATTTGGTCCAATATTCATGGTGGCGACACTGTTTATATCTCAGGCGGAGTTGATTCGACAGTTTATACTTCACGGCTGGAACCGGGTAGTTCCGGAACACCAGATAACAGAATTGTAATTACAAAAGGAAAAGATGTTGGACATAATGGGAAAGTTATTTTCGATCCAGATGGCTCAACTTATGCATTGTATTCAGAAGGATATAATTATATTGAATATTCTTATATGACTTTTGAAAACGGCGCGATTAACGGAAGCGTTATTGGAATCTCTCATTCCGATGGAGTAGATATTTTACATTGTACTATCTATCACCCGACATCACACGGATTGGCATATGAATATAGTAATAACGGTAGGTTTTTGTACAACACAGTGTATACAGGTCCAATTCATTTAGCTACAGCAAACGATGCAATTGGCTTATCGGATAGCGGTAATATTGAAATTGGTTACAATTCCTTTATTGAAAATAATTCTGATCCGACTTCACACCTCGACATTATACAGGGAATGGATTTATTTGGAAACGGAAAAGGAATAAATAAGATCCATCATAATTTCTTTTTGCAAATATCCGATTCAGTAAATTCTTGCTTAGATCTGGAAAATGTACAAGGTACTTGGGAAGTTTACAACAATATTATTGTTTGTAGAGATAATAATACTTACAGCAGAGACATAGAATTCTGGAATCAGGCAGATACATCCAAACCATTATATGTAAAGATATTTAATAATACACTTTATGGCGGAACGTATACTTATTCCATCCTAGCATTTAGTACTGATTCTCTAGAAATAATTAACAATATATTTTATAAACCTAAGGGTATAATTGGTGTGACGATCGGAGGTAATGCAAATGAGGGGTACATAAAAATAGATTACAATGGGTATTATCTTAATAGTACTTCTGATAATCAAGGCAGAGATAGAAATGCTAAAGGCGGTGATACTTATTATAGCTGGTCACAGTGGCAAGCGTTAGGATATGACAAGCATAGTTATTCGGGTCCCATAAAACTATTAAATGCCGATGGAACGTCGCCTAATGATTATGCATTAGTAAAAAATGGGAAAGGAGTGGACTTTGGCAAGACTTTAACTTTATTCTCAGATGATTTTAACGGAATTACAAGGCCACAGGGCAACGGGTGGGACATCGGAGCTTTTGAACAAAAATGATTTGATAATAAAAAAATGATTAGTTTTAATTTTCTCTAGGAACTTCTCGAACCTTTAAATAATATATTGTGAATACATTGAAAGAAATATTTTATATCAGTACGTATGGGATCTTTTTCATATAAATCTATGTATTTCTGTTCAGATGACATAATTTCAGTAAAAGTTTTTGGGTTATCAACATAGAATGGCGGAATAAGACCGGGTTTATATTTTACCCTCCTTTTTTTCAAATCCTGATTGTATAAATTGAAATAATGCTGACTCAAGGGTCTCGGGCCAATCAGCTTAAGATCACCTTTAAACAAATTATATAACATAGGCAATTCGTCAAGCCACAATTTTCTTAAAATAGCTCCCCAGTAAGTAATCCTGAAATCATTCTTAAATTTCCCCCCCTCTTCAAGATAAAATTTCTTATAAATAAATTCCTGTAAGTATTCAGAATAAGGATGCATAGTTCTAATTTTATATATGTATATGAGCTTTCCATCTATGCCTGTTCTTTTCATTTTAAAGATCAACCCTGTAGAGGGAGATTCATCTTTAATTGGTTCCTTTATTTTTTTTGCTATAAAGAATATTGTATTTTTAATTATTTTCAGATTAAGAACTTCAAATCCGTTGTAGTATAGTCTCCCCAATCCTTCAGCTAGTGATATTGCTTTATTAGGTTCGCCTTTTAATTTTAAATAAATGAGCTTTAAAATAGATATTTTTAATAATACTCTGTTCCATAAAAAGTCCATAAAATAAAATATTTGTGCAAAATAATACGGATACCTTTTAAAGAATCTTTGATGTCGTAGATATATTGTTTCAAAATTACCGGCAAAAATGCCATCCTTTACAAGCTTATTATTTACTTCGCTAAAGTATTCATTAATATCCCGTACCCTGTTAAACCTTTCCAGATTAACTAATAACTGAACATTCCTATCAGGTATGTAATCAATATTAGATATCTTATCTGACTTTATAATTACTGAATAAGAATAATCTAATGCACCTAGATCAATGCTTTCATTCATAAATTCATAAACTTCAGGATATTTCATAAGAGAGAAACTCTTGAATTTAGAATTCAATAATATTGAATCATTTCCTTTTAACCGGGATTTACTATCTTGCTTTATGGGATTAATTTCTTTCAATAATACTTCCCCAATTTCTCCCTTCTGTTGAAAACTCGTAATATTTAATGAAAGTATTCTATGTTTCTTTATGTGGAAGTAAATAGATATACCGGTAAATGACAGGAATGAGTAGGTGAGAATACCGTAAATTATCGTAACTATCTCATTTAAGTCCATGCGTATAATAAACCCGGAAAATAGAGAAAGGGCTAAAATTACAACATATGACTTTAAATATTGCCAAATAAAAACCCAATATATTTTTTTTTGATGTTGAGGATAGAATTGATGGCCAATAAAAGAACCTAAAAACCAACTTAAATACAGGTTGACAAAAATTATCACATTCCTTTGATCAAAACTTAAATTGTTTTCTATATTATAAATGATATACAGATTTGTAATACCGAACAACAGCACTTCAAACACAAACGCCTTGGTGCTGTATTTAAGCTTGAAATTTTTAAGACTGATTTTGTTCCCCTCTTTATAAAGTTTGTAGCTGATCTCTACTGAAAAAGACATTATAAGTGAGGTGAGAATAACAAAACGTGATACACCGATCAGATCAAAGTAATATATTATAATTGATAAAATTCCAAGCATTAAGAAAAATGATACAGTATAGGTGTATAATTTGTTTAATAACCTATAGCCATCTTGTACCTTGAATTTCCTTGAAAGCAAACTCGCTATAGCCCAGGAAATCATAAAAGCTGCATAATATAAATCATAGCTCGCATTTGGAGTGATTGTGCCTTTGTGATAATAGAGCGATAAGAAGAAGGCAAATGTATACAAAAAATAATTTCTAATGACTTTTTTGAACATAAGTAGCTTTTAAATAATGAAGTGTTTTTATTATAAGTAATGCTTAGAAATGGATATCAGATTAACTACCTAAGAAAAATCAAACGACCTTTCAGAAAGCTTAATAGCTTAATAACAACGAAAGGAATAAATAGACTACAGTAATATGAGGGAAGCGTTTTTAATTTATTTTTATTTTATTTCCGTAACTTTATTATTATTCAATTTATATCTCTTTTGGGATTTTTCACAAAAAGCAAATCCGTCTTTATCAAAATTCATTTTCTTACCTGCTTCACTAACCCAGCCAACTACTTTACCCGGATTACCAACAACTAAAGCATAATCCGGAACATCTTTAGTCACTACTGCGCCGGCACCTATAAGACAATGTTTACCAATTGTATGGCCACAAACTATTGTAGCATTTGCACCTATAGATGCTCCCTCTTTTACCAAAGTCTTTATGTAGAACTGTTCACCTGCCTGTGGGTATTTGCATTTAGGATCTAATATATTTGTAAAAACCATTGACGGACCACAAAAAACATAATCTTCCAGTGTTACGCCTTCATAAATAGATACATTGTTTTGTATCTTACAAAAATTCCCGATCGTAACATTATTGCCAACATTTACATTTTGACCTAACACACAATTCTTCCCAATCCTCGCTCCCTTTTGCACGTGTGTGAAGTGCCATATTTTTGTACCTTCGCCTATTTCTATGTTGTTATCTATGACTGCATGCTCATTAACGTAATACTTTTTTTCTTTTTGCATAGTTTTTTATCTCTTTAGAAAGAGAACCGATATTATTAAAACATTGTGTTTAATTAAAGCCGAAAACCGTTTCTCTGTTTAATAAGTACTTTTTAATAACATTCTTCCCCGATTGTGCTAATAATTCTTTTAACCAATTTATAATATTATCATCCCACCTCTGTGGATGAATTGTAATCATTAAATGAGGGGGAAGATTTTCTATATTGTCTATTATGTCTTTTGTAGATTTAAAATTAAAATTATACTTCGAACTTACCTTATCACGTACGCTGACGTCTTCGCCATTCCATTTTCTACCCGTATCAGTCAAATAAAGAAATTTACTCCAATCCAAATCTAAATATGGTTCACCCAGGATATCCAGTTCTCTGTAATCATACTTTTTCCATATTATTTTATTATCAAACTTAGAAAGCGGGCTGCCGTGCATACAAATGGTTTGTACATTAGCTATTTTCTTTAGTTTTTCTAAATTGCTACAAAAACTCTCATATGCTAGATCCGTTAATCGCTCTATATCTATCTGGCCTTCATCATTTTTGATCTTTACTTTCTTATTCCTTAAAACAAAATGAACATCTTCATAATGATAGCCCACTTCGTGGCCAAGAGAAGTTATTTTTTTAATTATTATTTCATCATAGCTGGCTGGAACCATCCTGAAGTAATAAGTTCCTCTGATGCCTAATGAATGTTCAATTTTAGCGGTTCTTAAAGAATTAGATGGAAGACGATCAACATCGTGACGCAAAATGGTGTATGGACTATCATTCAGTTTTATATCGGGATTACTATAGTCTTGATAAGTAATGAATTCATATCCTTTTGAAAGCAAGGACTGCAATAATGATTTATAAGTTATAATTGTAAAATCCATAAAAAATTAAATTATGTGTTATAATTCAAATTATTTTCAAAACTTAAGAAATTATTAAATCTAAATTGTTCTTCTGTCTTCTCTGGATATCGTTTCATTAAATTAAAACTACTAGGATAATTTTCTATAAACCAAACCATAAAAGCAGTTACATCAATCTTTTCCGAGAGCATTTTTAAGCGGCGTTTCCGCCATTTATTTTTAAGCTCAGGCATTGTCAATAGTTCTACACCTTTTTCAATTGCTTTATCTTGGTCTGTTAGTGATTCAGAATAATTATAAACCAAACCATATCTTTTTTCTTCATCTTGCGTATAACATCTACTATTATTATCTAAGTATATTGAGGGGGTTCCGAGCACAGCACATTCCGACGCCATTGTTGAACTTTCACTAAACAATAGAGAAGAAAAAGCTAATGCGTCATGCATTTTATGGGGATCTATCTTTAGGCGATATTTTTTCAAATCTTCAGGTAGTTCTACCTCAGAGGAAATAAAAACTTTTGCATACTTTTCAAACTCCTGAACCGCCCTAATTTTGTTTTCCAGCGATATTCCTTTATGACCGATATCGTGAGTTGCCTGCCACGATACAAATCTAAGAACAACATAATTATCGGAAGGTCCCAGGCCGAGTTCTTCTTTTATACGAAAATCTGGCTGAAAATATCCGTTGCTTAAATAACAAAGTTCCATGTAGCCATCAAAATATATTTGCTTTGCTCCAAGCTTTTTAGTAAAGCATTTTGGTGTCAGAATGGCTTCAGTAAATGGAACGTACATTAAATGTTCAAAATTTGCTTCTTGGGTATCATCAAAAACTATATGTGGTTTTCCTAACAATTTGGATACATGTGCGGCATAACTTGAGCAACTGCTTAAAAAAATATCCGGCTTAAATTGCCTAGCGTACTTATAGAGTTTATAATCTGCTTTGGGGATGTATAAAATTTTGCCCACTAAGCTATGACCTCCTTTACCTCTGGAGGCATAGTCAATCCCATAATATCCTAATAAGCTTTGAGCAACGTCTTTGTCACGTGCCAAAACAAAAAACTTATGCCCTTTACTTTCCATTATTTTAATAAAATTACGATAATAATGAACGTGCGCAGGATGTCCGATGTCAATTAATATTTTCATTGCTTGATTTTTCCAATTATCTCTAGTCCTATCTTGCCAAGATTGTACAATGTTTTATTATAAACTTTAATAAACCTGCCGTAGTTAACCAATTGCCCACCAAACTTTGATTTAAAGTCTCTGACTCCATAATCTACATCAGGTTTACCAGCGCCAAGAAAATCAAAATATTTAAGACCATTATTTGCGCCATATTCAATGGGTGCCCAGGTAGCCATTACACTTGGATAAACATTCTTTATTTCCCCGTCAAGGCCACAAACAAACCATTCGTAAATTTTATCATTATAAATTGGACACATTATCCCGCCAATTATTTTTCCGTCATACTGAATAAGAAAGTATTTTCCCAGTTCATTTTGATTGTAAAATTTTTCAAAAAATTCAAACCCAGGGACAGGTTTTTTCACCTTAGTTTTATAAAGATTTTTTAATATTTCATAGAATGATTTGATGTCTGATAAATCTTTTGGCTCAATTATTTTGGCACCGTTTTTAAAACTTAGATTCAATTGTCTTCTTTTACTTGAATTAAGTAATTTTTTATTTTCTTCAACTGATGTAATAGGAACAATATAATTTAAGTGCTCTTCAAAGTAATAGTCATTATTTGCAAATAGTGTTTTATAAGAATCCATATCAAAGAAAGCCCGAAATTCTGAATAAATTGCTACCTTAGTTAAGGCCCTATCAAAATATTGCAATATTTTTTGAGTGATTTCGTGATCATCGTTCTTTATTATAGGTCCACCATAAATTATACATCGACGTGATAAATATCCTTTAACTTTATTTCTTTCTCTAATAATGATAGCTGATAAACATCCTACATACTCATTACTTTGTAATGCAACAACTAAAAGAGGAGTATATCCTTCGACCGTCTCAAAAAATTTAAAAGCTCCAAATGACTGAAAAAAATTTCCATTTGAATGAGCTCTCAGAAAAGAGTTGAACGACCCTTTATCTAATAATCTGACATCTCTGATAATTTTAATTTGTAAATCAGAATCAATTACGATATCTACCATACAAAAATTCTAACCTCGATTATTATTATTTTGCATATTTTAAATAAAGAATGTGTGGCACAAGATGGAGACCCACAGCAATTTTGATGGGGTATTTAAGTGATTTTATAAGTGGAAGATATGTTGGATAATCATTATAAGATTTTATAGGGGCTTTCATTATTTTATTGAAGTCTTCATCAGTTAACCCTAATTTATTAATTACATAATCGACTACTTTTTTATCATAGGGATATTCGCTGCTTCTAATTTCTTCCAGAGCTTCTTCTCTAGTAATTTGCTTTGACCTGATCAATGCTGATAATTCCGTTTTCCTTTTATCAAAGCCAAAACGCTGAGGTAAATAATAAGATTGAAAAAACTTTGTATAGTTATTCTCGTGATGATGTCCACCATAATATTGCCAATTAAGCTTTGTTGTCAGAAGTTCATCAACATCTTTTTTTACATAATCAACATATTCAAGTATCCTGATTTCTCTTATTCGCTTAAAGAACATGTAATTAATCAGTTTAGGTAATGACATTATGGAAAAACTCTTAATCTTCTTAATTTTTCCAAATTTTCTGTGAACGTATTTGAGGTATTTTGAATCCATATAAGTCCAGCTGATCGGCGAAGTTCCTTCTGTCCGAAAAGAATGACCGTTTAAAATATATTTCAGTCCTTCTTTATGTGCTGTATCGTAAAGGATAGAATAAATAGCGTAATCCGCAGGTATATCGGCATCAGGTGTGCCGGATTTAAGAAACGACACTTGTAAATCTTTAAATTCTTCCCAATCTGCCACAATCGTATGTAAATCAACATTCAACTTTTCACAGGCATTTTTAATATTACTTACAGATATATCCGAATTCCACCCGTAATCAAAATGAACTGCAAGCGGACGGAGGCCAAGTTCTACTGCTTTATACAGAACATATGTACTATCCCTTCCACCGCTCAAGCCCGCTATACAGTCATATTTTTTCCCTTTTCCGTTCTTCTTAATTTTTTCAAGTATTCTAGCTAGCCTTTTTTTGCTTTCCTCACCTCTCGGATATTCTTTTTCCATTTCATCATGGATATAACAATATTTGCACACTCCTTTCTTATCAAACCAGTTATCGGCTATAGTAGAATCTGATACACATCTGCTGCAAATTTGAATATTAGATTGTTCCATTATTTATCTCTTAAATTGTGTAGTTATTTTGAATACTAATAAGTTGTTATTTAAATCACATTGCTTTTGTTCCTCTATTTTAAACAGCTAGTTGATCTATTTTATAATCAACGAATAGATTGTTTAATTCTTGTCTGGAAGGATAATTGATAAGAACGGCCCTACGTGGTCCATGATAAACGAATAAACTTCCGGCAGCTACAGCAGAGCACTTACCCTCGTCAATAACCTTTTTAAAGTCAGAAATATTTCCGGCACCTCCTAATGCAACAACGGGTATTGTAACTGATTGTGAAACTTTACTGACCAATTCCAGATCATATCCATCAGAAGTACCGTCCCTATCAACTGATTGTATTATTATCTCACCTGCACCAAATTCTTCAAACTGTTGCGCAACTTCTAACGGATCTCTTTTGATAAGCTTTTTACCACCATAAATACAAACACTCTCTTTACCGAACCTACGCTTTTTTACATCTACACATACAACTATTGTGGATGATCCAAAGACATCTACTGCTTCTTTGACAAAATCCGGATTTTCAAAACATATTGTATTTAGAACTACTTTTTCTGCACCCATCGACAATATTTTCTTTATATCCTTAATAGTACGAATACCACCACCTACAGCAAAAGGCATATTAGCCTCATCACCTACTTTATATACGAAATCAGTTGAAATACATCTATTCTCGGCTGAAGCAGTAATATCCAAAAAAATTAATTCATCCGCCTTTTTATCATTGAATATTTTAACAGCGTTTATAGGATCGCCAATGTATCTGTAAGTATTAAAATTAATGGATTTAGTCAGTCCTAAATTCTTTAATAATAATACCGGTATAACCCTTGGTCTAAACATGATTATAGCTCAGCAAATTTCTTTAATATTTTGATACCTGCATCGTGACTCTTTTCCGGATGAAATTGCGTGCCATATATATTGTCTTTTCTTATAGCCGAGACAAATTCATAATCATATACGGTTCTCATCCAGACAATACTCTTGTCATCGCACTTTAAGTGATAACTATGTACAAAGTAAAATAAATCGTCGCTTACTAACTCTTTATCAAGTTCATTATTATTTACAATTTCAACCGAATTCCATCCCATATGCGGAACTTTATAATAAATCTTATCAGACACCTTAAACCTGGTAGTGCTTGCATCGATCCAGCCTAATCCGGATAGATTTCCTTCCTCGCTATAATTTGAAAACAGTTGTAATCCCAGACAAATTCCGAATATTGGAGTTTTTTCTTCCAGAACTTTAGTATTCAGGACATCAATCAATCCCATTTCTCTTAGCCGAGTTATACCTGTTTTAAAATGACCAACACCAGGAAGGATTAATTTTTGAGCATTTTTTATCTCATTTATATCGGAAGAGATTTTCACAGATAAATTCAGCTTTCTAAATTTATTGTAAATTGATCTGAGATTTCCCATGCCGTAATCGATTATAATATTATCCGTCATAATCATAATTGTGATATGTTAGTCAATAAATTCCCTGAACCACAACTCCAAATTTATCCACTTCCATATTTCACCTGAAATCTGAATATCTAAATTCAAGTGTTTATTATACAATGACATAGCTTTATCGACTTGAATTATACCTCTATTTTTAAAGGATTGTGAAATCAGTAAATCTTTAATAAATTTTTTAAATTTATCTTCCCTGAACCATTCATCCTCTGGAGTCTTAAATCCTACTTTATCTTTTCTTGTTCGTATTTTTTCAGGAAGTATATTAAGCATTGCCTCTCTGAGAATGTTTTTTGTCATTCCATTTTTAATTTTCATATCGGAAACAGAAGCTAAAGTTTTTTCAACTAACCTGTAATCAAGAAAGGGGACTCTCGATTCCAGAGAGAACCACATCGAATTTCTATCTTCCCACTTTAAAAGATGTTCAAGTTTATATTCAAAATGATTAAGCAAAGCCTCATTTAGTGAACCTGACCCATATAATTCTTCAGCAATTACTGAATGTATGCTATGAGAATTGGAAAAATCATTATTAAGATATCCTCTCTCATTCACTCTTAATTTCATACGAGCAGACTTTGGCATTAAAAAGTAAATGAATGTTTTTAATCCGTACATAGATTTATGATTTCTTATGTAGTCACCAGATTCTTTAAATAATTTTTTAAGACGATATTGCTTTAACAAATCCTTAAAATAAAAACCATAAAAATAATGATAGCCAGCCAATAGCTCATCAGCCCCCTGCCCATCAAGTGTAACAACAACGCTATTTTTAGCCAATTCCATTACTTTATACTGAGCATATGGAGAAGTTGAAGGTATCGGCTCGCCATGCAACTTTATAAACTTATCCATATCATTAAACAATGTATCCGCACTAGGTGAAGTAAAATACATATTTTTTAAAAGCAGCTTATATTCATCAATAAATTCAGACTCATCAGCACTATTTCCCTTACCGTAAACAGCCGAAAATGTATTCAGATCATTTTTACCGTAATTTTTTAACAATACGCTCGTTATGCTTGATGAGTCTAATCCACCACTTAAACAAACCCCCACAGGTACATCGCTTCTCAATCTCAATCCGACCGCAGATGTAAAATTTTCCTTAAATTCTTCTCCACTCTTAAATCCCACATTACACTTAACTCTTTCTTTCAAATCATACCATTTCTGAACTCTTAGGTCTGAGCCCTGAACAATTATTGAATTTCCATGAAGCAGTTTATTAATACCTTGGAAAAAGGTTTGTTCCGTGTGATCGGTTCTGTTAAAAACTAAATAATTGAAAATTGAATCATTGTCCGGAAGTGGTTTCTTTTTTAGTACAGATAATATCGAAGGGATTTCCGATGCAAAAATAAACTGGTCATCACTTCTATAAAAATAAAACGGTTTTATTCCATATCTATCACGAGCACAAAATAATTTTTTTTCTGTTCTATCATAAATCGCAAAAGCCCACATACCGTTAAATTTTTCCTGGCAATCCTTGCCCCACTCCAAATACGCATTTAGTACAACCTCACTATCAGTTCCGGATTTAAATCTGTAACCTTTTGATTTAAGTTCTTCTCTAAGTTCAATATAATTGTATACCTCACCGTTAAATATTAATACATGCCTACCATCCGAAGAAATCATAGGCTGATGACCGAGAGGAGAAAGGTCAATAATACTTAATCTAACAAATCCGAATCCAATGTTATCCTCAATAAAAGTTCCTTCATCGTCAGGTCCACGATGCTTAATTTTTTGCATCATTAATAATATTTTAGCTCTGGCTACAGGTTTATTATTAAAATTAAATATCCCACAAATTCCGCACATGCTGATTATTTCATTTTTAAGGATTAATAATATATTCTATATATTTCATTTAGAATTTGCACTTCTGACCAATTTATTCTTCTATAAATTAGATGCTTATATTGACCTCTCCATTTCCCAATTATTTTCAACTGAAAACGATTTATTAGCACATATTTTTTATACGATCAGGAAGCAGCTTATGAAAAGTGACATTTTATCTGCCTTCCAAGAATCTATCAAACAAAATTTTATTGCTTTCCGCTGATAAAATTCTCGCAACTTTATCTGAATTAGATTTATAGTAATCTATTTTATTTACATTAGACATAATTGAGGTAGCCATATTAAGGGGATCAAAATCACCGGATATAATACCCAAATCATATTTTTTAACATATTTAGCCATTTCATACGAAGGGCCAATTGCTAGAGCAAGCCTAGCCTGAATAAATTCAAAAAACTTATTTGGCAATGCATATTTTAAGCTAAAGTTTGTAGGCGGTAAAAGGAAAATACCAATATCATATTTATTTAGTGTTTTAACTATATCAGAATAAGGTACATGATTATTAAAAATTATTCTCTTATTTGGTTTTGCCAATTCCTTAATTTTATTTAAATACATGTTATCAAAATCTTTTGCATCTAAATACAGATCTAAAAAATAATTTTGATCTAAGTGCTCCATCATCTCAATCATTAATTCAAGTTTTCGTGAATGACTGGCTATACCGTGGTGGACAATTCTTATTACATCTTTGCAAGGGTTTGGTTTCAGTTCTTCATATTCTCGGGCATTCGTTATAACAATTGATTTAACTCCAAAATTCACTTCATATTCGTTAGAAATGCTTTCACATACCGTTATCATTTGATCAACCGCATTCAGGTATCTGTCACACAGGTTTTTAAAATATCCTTTGAATAATAATCTCCATATTAAATAGTTTTCCTCTTCAGGTAAATATTCATGGCTATCCAAAATGATTTTAGCTTTTCTTCTGATAGCGAAAGCTATTGGCAGGGTGTCTTCGTCATGTGCAACAATAATGTCATAATTATCCTTAATACTTTCTACTAATATTTTTTTGTATTTATCCCAAAAGAATTTTTCATACATATGAAATAAGAGAAATATTAGTCTAATTATTCTATAAAATTTATTATGTTTTCTAAATAAATAAAATTTAGACTCCAAGCCGGAAGGAACTGTCCCGACAGAATGCACCTCGTATTTATCCTTATACCATTTAATTTGTCTTATTGGTCTAGGAGCTTTGTCTAATGGCAGGTGAGTTAGAATTAATATCTTTTTCACAGTGATAGTTTTTGAATATAATTTTTCGCAATCTTAAATTTTCTATTAACATATTGTCCGTTAGGATAATCGGTGTGAGATTTCGGCTTTTGATTTATAATTTTATCAAAGGTTAAACGGTCAATGCCAAGTTTTTTAATAATGTATTCAATTTCTTTGTTCTCTTCGTGTGCATCCTTATAAAATGGTTTTTTCAATTCTTTTATGGCATCTTCTCTGCTAATCTGGCCAGAACATATCATATTTGATAAATGAGCTTTTCGTTTATCAATATTGAATTTCTTTATTAAAATATATGTTTGATAAAATTTAGTAAATATTGATTCATAATGTTTACCGCCATAATATTCCCAATTCAGCTCTTTGTGTAAAATCCTTATGGCATCTTCCCTTCTATACTCCACATAGTTTAATATATTAACCGTTTTATATTTTATTTCACCCATTATTTTCGTAATAAATCCATATGTTGGGTAAGTGGGTATTTTTCGAGTACCAAACTCTTTGTGAATTGAGATAATATTTTTTTTATCCCACTTTGAATAAACCCAGTCAACGGGCATAATGGCTTCAGTCACAATATTATATCCACTTAAGAAATAATGTATCTTTTCACGTTTAGCTAGTTTGTACATTATTGCTGTAATAGCATGATCAGTCAATAGCTCAATATCTACTACACCAGCTTTGAGAAATGCTATCTGTAAATCCTTAAATTCTTCCCAATCTATAACATGGGTATACAATTCAAATCCTAATTTATTTACAATATTATGTATATTCTTAACAGCAATCTCACTGTTCCATCCATTGTCTAAATGAACTGCCAATGCTCTAAGACCATTCTTTTTTACTAACCATGCTACATAAGAACTATCAACACCTCCGCTTAACCCAATGATGCAATCGTATTTTTTATTTCTCCCATCCTTTTTGATTTTATCAATAACTAATTGCAATTCTATCCTGCCCCTTTCGCCAGTCAACACTTCTTTTTTAGCTAGTTTATCATAAGTAAGACAATAATTACACATACCATTTTTGTCAAAACTTATACCCGGAATGGTACTATCCAGGATGCATCTAGAGCACATTCTAATTTTATTTAAAATTATATTCTCCATCATTACTTAAAATTGCATAGTTTATAATTTCGAATAACTTTTTTACACTAGCATTTTATTTTGATAGTATAGGCAAAGACTAATAGAGTTTATTAATTCAATGAAAAATTGATATCCTGATTGTTCATTTGCCAGGCCATGTTTTCAGCATTATAATTCTTCACAAACAAAAATTGAAGGGTTATCCAAAAAGGATAGCTGATTAGATTCGATGCGAAATAAATAACCATTATTATCAAAACTAATATTATTGCACCATCCAGCCCATTTTGAAGAAGATACTTCTTGAAACCGAAATAATGAGCAAGAATCAGAAACAAAAAACCTACTGCCCCAAAAGCGGCTAGCCAGTTTGACAAACCATTAACACGTTCAAGCTTTGAAAAAACACTTTGCGTACGCTCGCTTCGCTGCATTCCGTACCCGAATATCGGCTTCTTTTCGAAGTCCATAAAATCAACCATCATAGATGGAAATCTCCCTAAAGATCTTGCATCAAAATGACGGTTATCGGCTAATAAAGTTTTGTAATCATATCTCTTTTTCCATTCACTCTCCATTTTCTTTTTCATAAAATCCAGTTGCATTACAGAAGCCATTATAATTATTATCAAAGGTATAGAAAAGACGAAATATGACTTACGCATATTTTTAATATAAAATAAAGGGATTAAGAAAAATAAGCTCAAGTATGCCGTTGTCGAAATGGTTGTTAGAGCAGTAATTATAAATACGATTAATTTTTTATTAATTTTAAAACGATTTCGGATAAGGTTAGAAACAATAGCAATAACTAAAAAATTCCCGAATGCTTTCGGTTCCCAGGCAAATCCTGCGTTTCTTATCTTGGCTTCTTCCATTAAAGTAAAAATGAATATATTTCCACCATTACCATTGGTAAATTGAAGTATAGGAAAAACATGCTGTGGGAAACTGACAATCGCCATCAATTCTTTATAAAATAGAAGTTGAATTGGATAAAATATTAGGCTTGCTGTTGCTAGAATATATATAATTTTTTCATATATTAAAAAAAGATCATCCTGCAATAATCGAATGGCTGCATAACCCAACACAAATATTAAAATCATTCTGATTGAAAGAAGAACATCTATCCACCCAAAGTTAATAAAATAGACCAGCAAAGAGGTGATATACACTCCAATAAATAATACAATAGTAAGTTGAAGTTCCATCCTTCTCTTTATAAATAATGCTCCTGCATATAAGAATACGATAATGTATGTTACAAAATAAATTTCTAAATAATTTGCTCCTGCGCTTATAAATAAAATCATAAGGACAAGTAAATAATTTTCACGTTTGATTCTTTTCAGCAAACATTCATAGTTGCTGACCTCCTGCAATTTATCCATAGCGATAGTTTTCACTTGCATGATTCCCAGGAAAAATGGATGTAATGTTTTTTATGAATATTCATTTCCTTTTGAAAATTTCCATCCCCAATAAAAGTACAGGATATACATTATTGAATAACTTATCGAAAAGAACAGAATTGATAAGTCAGGCTTATTCAGGTATATGCCTGTAAATAATGCTACAGATGTTATAATTAAAAGTAGTATCTGCCAGTAAAATTCATAATTTTGTTTTTCTGCAATGTAAAGTGAAAATCCTAAAGGACTAATACTGAATTGAAATAAAAACATTATCGATAAGTATCGTGCATAAATTCCGGCTTCGACCCACTCCTTACCAAATATGATCGGAAAAAGACGCGGCAGGAAGAACCAGAAAAATACTGCAGGAATTATCCCAATTCCTAAAAGCATTAAAAAGGTTTTTATATATGTTGCGTTAAATTTCCCATATTTGATCCTTTCATTAGCTGTCTTTTTCTTAAATACTTCCTGTGTTGAACGGGAAATCAATTTAGTTGGCAGCCCCATTACTCTTTGAACTAATGAATAATTCCCCGCGATAACGGGATTGAAAAATGTTGTTAGTATGAAAATTGGGCTTTGAACGCTTAGTGTATTAATAAGTTCTGATGATAGAGAATATTTAGGAAAGTTTTTGTATCTGTGAAAGAGGTTCTTCATTTCCTTATATTTAACCGAATGTATTAAGTTTCGGTCCCTATTAAATATGATTACTAGGATTAAGCACGTTTCACTAAGCTGTCCTAAAATAGTCCCGACAATAAGACCAATTGCTAGGTAGTGATAATATCCAAGGATTATGAAACCTAAATTAGCTACGACAGCACGAACAACCATGCCAACGGAAATTAGCCTGTAATTTCCCTGCCTGCTTATCCAGTTTCTAAGGCAAAAATAAACTCCCTGAATTAACACTAATATTGGTATTAAAGGAATCCAGGAATATTGTTTCAAAAAAGAATTATCGGAAGAAATCAGGTCGATGGATAAACTTATAATAAAAACTAATGTCGATATAGCAACAACAAATAATAAAGCCAATGCCAGGACATTAAATGCTTTCTCCTCTTCATCTGGTAAAAATACCGCCTGCTCATATTTAAGAGTTGATGTTATAACAATTATATTTACAATTGCCAGAAAGACGGCATATTCGCCGAACAACCCAGGAGAGTAAATTCTTGTTATTATTGGCGCAATAATAATACTTATTATCTGGCCTAATGATGTTCCGCTTATTACAACAAAAATATTCCTTAAATAAGAAGACTTCCTAAAAGAAAGTATCTTCTTTAAAGATATTTTATTATCTGTATTTAAAAGACCGGGGATATTAATGATATGGCCAACAATCTGGTTAAAGAAAATTAATTTACGCTTTATTTATTTTAAGCATATTGCCGTACTTCCAAAAAAGGATGCAAATTTGTATGGTCTTCAGCAACTCTGGAATTCTTAATTTTATGAACTGCCTCAATTGCGGCTCTTGCATCATTTATACCAAAACCTTTTCCATTTAATATTTCTTCATATACCTTTGTATGTAGGTCAGTAAAACCATTCGTAAATTCAAGCTCTTCATTGTCTACCTGGATCGAACGGTAAGTCCGCTGGTTTTTAATTATGGCCTCATATGGTAAATCATTTTTATCTAATGAAAGGAACCATCTTACATTAGCATTTTGTAAAGCTAAAAAACCGCCCATTTTATTCGGTTGGTTAAGGTGCACAATACTGGTTTCAATACTTCCAAAAAGCCACATTAATAAATCAAAGAAATGAATTCCTATATTCGTAGCTATCCCACCGGACTTTGCTACATCACCTTTCCAGGAATAATTGTACCACATCCCTCTTGAAGTTATATATGTTAAAACTACATTATGCTTCTTACCGTTATGTAATAAAAGCTTTTCTTTCAATGCCAAAATAGATGGAAGAACCCTAAGCTGTAATACTGTGTTTACTTTCTTTCCTGTTTCTTCTTCTATTTGCTGTAAAGCATCAAGATTCCAGGGATTTATTACAAGCGGTTTTTCACAAATAGCCTCGGCGCCAATACGCAAAGCTAATCTTATATGTGCATCGTGAAGATGATTTGGAGAACAAATACTTATATAATGGATATTTTTATTTTCTTTCTCTCTCTTCAGAAGTTCAAGATAGCGTTCAAACCTTTCAAACTCCGTAAAAAAACTCGAATTGGGAAAATAGCTATCCAATATTCCTACAGAATCATGTGGATCCAGAGCCACAACAACTTCATTACCGGTTTCTTTTATAGCTTTTAAATGTCTCGGGGCAATATATCCGGCAACTCCGGTAATAGCAAAATTTTTCATATACTCCTAACTTTTATTTTTGATCTGTATCATTAACTATAATGAACCTGTGCCCTGGGTTTTAATAGACTATAGATTTATAATATTTGTTATCCGTTTTAATTTGATAAATAGTTATAGTGATATTTATAATAATACTTGTAACCATTCCGATATTTAAAGTTATTTAGCACTGTACCAAGTATCGGGGTTTGAGTATTCTCTATTAATTTTACAGCTTCATTCATTAATTTACTTTCTGTTGAATCTGCAGAAACCACAAGAATAACTCCGTCAACAAATTTTGCAAGCATTTCAGAATCAATTACGGCAACAATTGGTGCTGAATCAATAATTACAAAATCAGATTGTGCTCTCATTGAACTAAAGAATTGTTCCAACGAACTAGAATTAAAAATTTCAGTTGGATCTAAAGCCAGGGTACCGGACGTTATATAGAGTAAATTTTCCAAATTAGGTTTTCTGGCTACTTCATCAAGTGATGCCGGACCCATAAGATGATCTACAAGCCCGGGTTCTTTTGTTGTCCCCATAATCTTATGCACTCTTGGCCTTCTTAAATCACAGTCTATTAACAAAGTTCTTTTCTTTAACTGAGCCAGGCTGAATGCTAAATTGGTAGCGACCATTGTTTTACCTTCTCCCTCACCGGGTGAAGTAATCAGAATAGATTTAACACGCTTACCATTTATGTTCGCCATTTGTACCCTGGCTCTTAATGCTTTGAAGGCTTCGCTAATGGCAGATTGTTGATCATGAATAACAGCTATTTCACTATATGGAGAACCGTTGCTTTTTGCTCTTTCAAAATGAGGTATCCATACTAGTAAATTGAAATCCTTTTTCCGGATATCATCAGGCGATTTAACTGTATCATCAAAATAATCTTTAACCAACACATAGCCGAACGCAAAGAAAAACCCCGCAACCAATCCAATCAAAATAATCAGAACTTTCATAAGGTTTGCGGGTTTAACAGGCACTCTTCCTTTGCTCAGAATAAATACATTACCCGGTTGTGAAAATTCGTTAATTACTGCTTGCTGATACCTTTGTTCGACAAGTGTATATAGTTTTTGCAATGACTCCAGGTTCCTTTCATAACCGGCATATTCCATTGATTTTTGGGGAAGTGAATTCAGATTCCCATTATAGTTATTAATTATACTTTGCAGTTCATTTAATTTTATTTTAAGTGAATGATTTCTAACTTCCTCTTCAATCATCTTTTGTGTTAGTTCTTTAATCTGCTCGGGGCTGGTAGAAAACGCCCCGCTTTTTATCTCGTTTATCTTAGTACTTAGCTTCTTTTTCAGATCACTTATTTTCTTATCATACTCCTGTACCTTACCAGAAACATCCAGGTTG
Organism: uncultured Ignavibacteriaceae bacterium; assembly: GCA_964595355.1. Lineage (GTDB taxonomy): Bacteria > Bacteroidota > Ignavibacteria > Ignavibacteriales > Ignavibacteriaceae > JAKAGZ01. The sequence goes on from CAZQQD010000003.1 coordinate 31,967, forward strand.
GGATTTTTGTTTGCCAATGCCATATCCCTGTTCATCTGGAGATCCGCTATTTGTTTTTGAATAGCATCAATATATGCCTGTGCTGTTTGGCTCTCGAGATAATTTGCGAGATGGGGATCCTGCTCGCTTATTTGTTTTTTATATTGATCCAGCATTTCGTCGGAAGACATCAGATCTATTTTTGTTGCATCTCTCTGTGCATCCAGTTGTGAAAGCTGTGATATCAATGCAGATGATTGTGCATCAAGAGCTACTATTCCACCCTTCTCTTTGAAATTTGCTAAAGCATTTTCTGCATTATTCAATTCAACAAGTTTTTCGTGACTTTGCTTTTCAAGAAACTTCCTGATCGTGGTCAATTGATTTCTGTTTTCTTCAAGATTTAGTTCCCTGTATTTATCTGCATAGGCATTGGCAATAATGGCAGCTTCCTTTGGAGATGGAGACTCGGCTGAAATATCTATTATGTCCTCACCCGGTTTTTGGTCTGTCTTAACATTTTTTTTCAATATTTCAATAATATCATTTACATTTTTATGACCATTAATTCCAATTTCGTTTTCTTCTAAATTCAATAATTTAAAAATCGATTTGTCTCTTGAATTTTCAACCGTATCTATTAGCGCATTTGCAACTCTCTCGCGGGTATCGGAATTATTAATTACTTCCATTTCATTTGCAACAAATCTATCCAGGTCACTTACTGATGCATAGCTATCCGAAGATTGAAGAATATTTCCTTGATGCTTCGACAACTTTAAGGTAACAGTTGACCTGTAAATACTTGGTGTGTATAGAGCATATATAAGTGCAGCAATAAAAACTACTGCAAAAATTATTGTAAATGATTTAAGATTTACGCGGACAAGTTGAATATAATCCTTAATAGATTTATTACTGCCAAACATATAATTTTTGATATCAAAATCAGGGTATTTCATATTTTTCCTGTTTATTATTTACGTGTATAAACAATCAGAGCAGCAACGGAGGCAAGCGCTGAGATTATAGAAATTATTACACCCAGGTAATCTTTTAGATACCACTTGGGCGCTCCCGGTATAAGCATTATATCACCTGCTTGCAACTTAGGAATATTAATTGGCTCCGATAAATTCGAATTGTCCGACATCAGGTCACTATAATTAAAGGGAATAACTGTCTGTGATCCATCTGCATTAATCCTGAATATCTTAATTTCATCAAGATTTGCATCCGGGGTTGGTCCCCCTGCAAGTGAAAGGAACTGATTTACACCGTTTGTTGCAGGTATAATATACTGACCGGGAAATTTTACGTACCCCCATATCATCACCTTAATATTAAAAGCATTAGGGTCGGAGTAATCATATAATGCTCCGTTATAATATGTATTATTTTTGTCATTGCTCTTCCCGATTTGAATATTATCCTGTGCAAAGGAATTAGCACCAAAAACTAATAGAAAAAAAAGAACCGTAAATAAAATGTTTTTTGTTTTCATAAAATGTTAAAATTAATTATTTGAAATATTGTTTTTAATGTTTACAATTTTGTTTAGTCCAACTACCAAATTTCTGTTTTATTCTTCCTAATTTATCACTGCTTCGCCTCGTAAGTCCCATTCCAGAACTATTTCAGATGATTGATATCTTACTATATTACAAGAGCCCAGCTATGGTATTGCATTATTTTAGCTGCCTAAATAAGTGGATGGCTTTATATTACTTCATTAATCTTATCTCCCTTCCCCTAACCCTCATCTTAAAAGGAGCCCTCGCTTAACTATGTAACGAAATTCTTTTGCCTGAATTTTTGTAATCCTACACCTAAGCCGGATAAAATCTTCAAACTATTTGTCCAAAGCACCAAACCGTTTTATATTCCTGACTTTTAATTATTACTTTATCAGACCTAATTTCTTTGCCAGAATACAACCTTTCTATATGCCCACTCAAGTAGTTATATTTCCAGAACTTGGCAAAAGTTATATAATACACTCCCTCATAACAACAATCATTCGACAAACGGTGCTCATGTTCGACAATAGCCCCTTTTTAAGCCTTATTGTTAAGTTTCAGAAATGTTTTCTAAGGAATGTTATTGCAAAAATAGTATTTTGTATCTAACTGACGCAGTAAGTTTATAACTCAAAAATTACTGAAAATGCTATTGGGTTGTGACATAAATATAATTGTTGTTAGAACTAAGAAATGTTTTTAAAGGAGGCTCTTTCAAGAACTATAAACTATGTTTTTTAGACAGCGGAGAGGCCGGGATTCGAACCCGGGGTACAGTGTTACCCGTACGGCGGTTTAGCAAACCGCTGGTTTCAGCCACTCACCCACCTCTCCATTTACAATGATGGGTTTTCTGATTTAAAAAATTAAACTTTCCCTATTAACTTTTTACTTATGCTTTGCAATATATACACAAAATACATTTAACCGCTGGTTTTTCCGCCTTTGGCGGAACCTCGCCCAAGGCGATGGCAGCCACTCACCCACCTCTCCAGACACAGAGAAATTGCAAAATTTCTCAAACCAGAATATATATATTTTTATTGAACTATAAAAGAATTTCTAAAGTCAACTGCATAGTAATCAAGATCTAGGGCTATCACACATTCGTTCTAATTGAATTGTAGTACTTTCTATTACTATTAACGACACACATTTTTTATAATCTTAAATCAAAATTCCTTTAGAGAAAATCTAAAATAAAAATGACAAGTGGAGTATGTTTTCCTTGCTAAAGTTGAATATAAGATTTAATTTTCAAACAGTGCTATAGTTCAGAGTGCTTTCAGATAGGGGAGGTAGATTATTTATATAGTAATTCTCATATCATACTACAAACTATTTGAAGGACAACATGAAATATTTCAAACCAGTGGTGCTTCTTCTTTTTTTATCCCTATCTTTACTTTCCTTTAACTGCAGCAAAGATAACACAACAAAAACCAATAGAGTAATTATTGGCATATCTTCAGATATAGAAACTCTTAATCCATTGTATGCTTTTAATCTTAATGAGGGCTATATCACTGATATGTTATATTTATCTCTCGTTCAGCATAGCTGGAACTCCACTCTTGGCGAAATAGAGAGCGAACCAATGCTTGCAAAAAAATGGGAATGGAATAACGATTCGACAACAATTACACTCCAGCTAAGAAATGATGTCTGGTGGTCCGATAGTGTAAACGTCACGGCAGAAGACGTTGTCTATTCGTTCGACCTATATTCTGACCCGGTTGTTAATAGCAGGTTCTACGGGACATTCAAAAATTTTTACACAGACAAAGAAAATCATATAGACATTAATAGAACTTTTAATGTAATTTCCCCGTTCGAATTAAAGATACATTTCCTGCAGCATTCCGTACCCAGTCTATTATCAATTGATCTTCCAATCCTCCCGAAACATATTTATGAAAAGATAGCAAGAAAAGATATTGAACATTCAGATGTAAATTTCCATCCTGTGACCGATGGAGCGTACAAATTAACAAGCTGGAAAAGAAACCAATCAGTAATTTTGGCTGCAAATGATAAGTCCTTCCTTCACAGTAAAAGCACCATCAATGAATTCATATTTAAGATAATACCAAATTACAACACAAGACTGCTACAATTAAAGAATGGCGAACTTGATGTTATTACAGATCTTAAGCCTGACGATGCAGAGGCAATGAAAGGAAACAAGAATATTAACATAGTGCCAATTAAAGGAAGAGACTATGATTATATCGGTTGGAACAATATTGATCCTGTTGAATACTTAAAAGATAAAAAGAAAGTGCCAAATCCATTATTTGGAAGTGCCAATATCAGAAGGGCATTAACCTATGCCATTAACAGGGATGAAGTAATAGAAAATTATTTATATCAACACGGAGAAAAAGCTGTTGGTCCTGTATCCCCTATTTTTAAAAGTATCTACGATCCCACGATAGTTCCTTATGAATATAATCCTGAAAAAGCTAAAGAGCTTTTTGCAAAGGAAGGATGGCATCCTTCCCCTGGTGATGGTATCTTAGAAAAAAACGGTAAGAAATTCAGCTTTAAGCTTTATATGGGTACGGGAAATCCTCAACGTGAGCTTGCAATGGCAGTTTTCAAAAATAATTTAAAAGCCGTTGGTGTTGACGTTCAAATAGAAAAGATGGAAACGAGTAGTTTTCTTCAAAAGCTAATAGACAAACAATTCGACGCCTGGATTGCAGGCTGGACTGTTCCTATTCCTATTGACTTGATGATGTTTTGGTACTCTGATCTTGATCAGGCAATGTTTAATATTTCAGCTTATGATAATGCCAAGGTAGATAAGCTTCTACAAAAACTTGAAACAAATATTACAAGAAATCAAAAAGTACAGGTATATAAGGAAATTCAAGTTTTAATCCACGAAGATGAGCCGGTTACTTTTCTTTATTGGTTGGACAAGTTAGCAGCTTATAACAACAGAATAAAAAATATCAGTATTAATCCGCTTGGTCCGATTAATAAAACCTGGGAATGGCAATTAAAATAATTTTTTCTGAAGAAAATTTATCTAGCTAAATTCTAGTTAATAGGAATTGCGTACCCTACATTAAAATTTAAGAATTCTATTTTTTCTTTTTTATAAAAAAGCCAATTATATTTACTCTCAAATAAAAAACCGCTTCTTGTGCCCGTTTCAATAAATAAAGCAATTCCTGCTGCTGATAGAAATCCATACTTTGTTAAATCTGAAACTATCAGTCCGCCTGAAGGAGAAATTATTTCAGTACGTGAAATAAGCAAATTTCCATACCCAACAAAAAATGAAATAATAGGCTTCACAGAAGCATTCGGCAATAAAAATATTCTGTTTACCAATCCGACACTAAATAGATAAGACGTCCCACCAGTTATAGTTGAGTTTGTACCCGAGTAGCCATTTTGAGTGAGGTATTCATTATTATTAACACTTATTTCATTGTAACCGATCTGAAATCCTGTGGAAAACGCCCGGCCTATCTGGTAATTAAGATCGGCTGAAAAAGAAAGTCCTCTTTTTCTTATTGTTGCTTCGCTAAGGGGTTTTTGATTCATAATGCCGCCGCCGGATAAACAAAAGTAGCCCCAGCTATATTGAGAGCTGGTACTGATAGTTTTTTTGCCATTCTTAAATGTTATCCATTCACCTGAGGAAAGAACTATAAAATCTATATCCGCTTTAGGATAAGTGTAATACATATAATTGCTGTCTGATCTGAATTCAACAGTATTTTCATCAATGCTTATAACCTTGCCTTTTTTAGTACCTACATTTTTTATGTGTATCTCATCTGTTGAAGTCTCTTGTGCTATTAACGCATTGCTACAGAGGATAACAATTATAAAGAGAAGCAAGCTGTTTCGTTTCATAACTCTTTAATTTTTATGATATTACAAAGTTAATAAAACAATTAGATAATTTATATATCCGGCAGGATAAATTAGTTGGCGGAGCTATCTGTCCTTCCCAAAAATAAGCTACTTGCTATTTTAAGAAATGATACTAAGTATTTGAAGCTTGTTTCAGTGAACGAACAACAGGGCAAATGTTACAAAGAGCAGCCAGCAAATTAGCCACCCAAAACTGATGAATAAAATAAACAATAGGACATCGTAAGATTTTACCCAGTCTGTAAACCTTTTAATTCCAATAATAAATGACATTTCGACCCCCGGCTTTTTTGTTCATATTCTCAGCAACTTAAATACCAAATTATTATTTTAATTTATGGCTAAATTTTGAAACTTTTTATAAGTTATTTGTCAATAATGAGAGTCTTAAATATTTAATTTCTTATGACTTGGAATTATAAAGGCAAAATCTGAAATTTCAAGAATATTCTTTATTTTTCAGCTAAAAATTAAAATGGTATATTTTTTGTCAATCTTAAGAAAATAATTTTATTAACAATCTAATAAACAGAGGATCGAATGGGAAAGAAAAAGATAATTTATGCAGCGCTAGCAATCATAGTCGTCGCTTTTCTTGCTTACACCATAAGCAATCAAAAAGATAAAAATGCAGAGCCTGAAAAACAGGAACAGGTAAATAATTCAACTACTCCAACGATGCACACGGTAAAAGTAAAAGACTTCATTAACACTACAAATTATACTTACATTCAGGTAAGCGAAAATGACAATGATTATTGGATAGCTGTCAATAAAATGGATGTAAATAAAGGTGAGACTCTTTATTTCGCAAAAAGTATGGAAATGAAAGATTTCCATAGCACCGAACTAAACAGAACCTTCGATAAAGTACTTTTTGTTGATGGAATATCAAAATCACCTAACAGTCAGAGTGGTTTTGTACATCCTGAAATGAATAAATCACCTGAAATAAAACAAAAAATAGAACCTATTCAGGATGGTAAGACAGTAAAAGATATTTTTGCTAATTCGAAAGAACTTAATGGAAAAATTGTCAGAATACGTGCTGAAGTTGTAAAAATAAATTCAGGAATTATGGGCAGGAACTGGATACACATTCAGGATGGAACGAGCAGTAATGGACAATATGATCTGCTCGTTACTAGTAACGAGAATGCAAAGCCCGGAGATGTAGTTACAGTTGAAGGTAAGGTCGCTATCAATAAAGATTTTGGAGCAGGTTATAAGTATCCTGTAATGTTAGAAGAAGCGAAGATCATTAAAGGGAATAAAAAATCATAAATCTTAACAGATTATGTTAGTATAAAAAATCACCCCAATATATCGGGGTGATTTTATTTTAAAGCAAACTAATTTTATTTTTTATTACGAGCATCAACAACTGCAATAGCAGTAACATTTATAATATCTTCAACGGATGCTCCTCTTTGTAATACGTGGATAGGTTTTTTCATTCCCATTAGAATAGGACCAATAACAGTTGCTTCCCCTATTCTTGCCATAAGTTTGTAAGCAATATTGCCTGAATCAAGATCAGGAAATATCAGAACATTTGCTTTTGATTTTAGTGCGCTGAAAGGAAAATCCTGCTCTATAATCTGGTGAACAATCGCTGTGTCTGCCTGCATTTCTCCATCAAGCATAATTTCAGGCCTATGCGCTTTAGCAATTTCAACGGCTTTTTGCACCTTTAGAGTCTGCGGAAAAACTGAGCTTCCAAAATTGCTGAATGAAAGCATAGCAACTTTTGGCTCAATGTCAAATTCCTTAACAGTATCGGCAGCAGAAATAGCTATTTCTGCCAGTTGTTCTGAAGTAGGATCAATATTTACCGTACAATCTGCAAAGAAATAAACATCTTTTTTAGCCACAACGATATAAAGACCGGAAACAACATTAAAGCCATCTTTGACTCCGACACATTGCAAAGCGGGTTTTATCGTATTCGGATAATGGGTTGTCAATCCGCTTATCATTGCATCAGCATCGCCCAACTTAACCATCATAGATCCGAAGTAAACTTTTTCTTTCATAAGTTGTTTAGCTTCACGTTTAGTCATTCCCTTTCTCTGACGTGCCTGATAAAAATCATTTGTATACTTTCCAATTAACTGGCTCCTTTCAGGTTCAATTATCTGAAACTCATTAAGGTCATATCCTAACTCTTTAATGGTTCCTGTAATAACTTCTTTATCACCCAGTAGAATTGGTTGACCAATCCCCTCATTAATTACAGATTGTGCTGCACGAATTATTGTTTCTTCCTCACCCTCAGGATAGACAACTCTTTTAGGATTCTTTTTGGCTTTCTGGACCATAACCCTAACGACTTCTTTCGATAAGCCAAGCCTTTCTTTGAGTTCATCTTTATAATTATCCCAATCAGTGATAGTTATTTTAGCAACACCGGAATCCATTGCAGCTTTTGCAACTGCCGGTGCAACATACCATAGTACACGAGGATCAAAGGGCTTTGGAATTATATAGTCTTTACCGAATTCAAATTCTTCGCCACCATATGCTTTTAATACCATTTCAGGAACTTTTTCTTTTGCCAGTCCTGCAAGTGCTTCGACTGCAGCCATTTTCATTTCTTCATTTATTGCAGTTGCCCGTACATCTAAAGCACCTCTGAATATAAAAGGAAAGCCCAGTACATTATTAACCTGGTTTGGATAATCACTCCTGCCGGTAGCCATGATTATATCATCTCTTACAGAAATGGCATCTTCATAAGTAATCTCAGGATCAGGATTAGCCATGGCAAAAACAATTGGATTAGGAGCCATCTCCTTGACCATTTCTTTACTGACAACTCCTCCTACAGACAAACCAATAAAGACGTCTGCACCTTTGAATGCATCATTCAATGAGCCATGATCTTTTTCATGTGCAAACATCATTTTGTATTTGTTTAGATCCTTCCTGCCCTTATGTATGCAACCTTTGGAATCGAACATTACTATATTTTCTCTTTTTGCACCTGCACTTATATATAAATTGCAGCAAGAGATTGCCGCAGCTCCGGCTCCGTTAACAAGTATTTTGAGTTTGCTCATTTTTTTGCCGGCAATTTCTGCAGCATTTATTAATGCTGCACAGGAAATTATCGCAGTTCCATGCTGATCATCATGAAACACCGGAATGTTCATAGTTGTTTTCAAAGTTTCTTCTATCTCAAAACATTCTGGAGCTTTAATATCTTCAAGATTAATTCCACCAAATGTTGGTTCAAGCAACTGAACTGTCTTGATTACTTCTTTTGGATCTTTTGTCTTTAATTCTATATCGAAAACATCAATATCAGCAAATCTTTTGAACAGAACTCCTTTGCCTTCCATAACTGGTTTGCCAGCACTTGGACCAATATCGCCAAGGCCCAATACTGCAGTACCGTTTGAAACTACTGCAACTAAATTACTTTTAGCCGTATAGTTGTAAGCTAAATCTTCATTTTTTGCTATTTCAAGGCAGGGTATTGCCACACCTGGCGTGTAAGCCAGGGATAAATCTCTTGAAGTCAGACACGGCTTGGTAGGAATAACTTCAATCTTCCCCTTCCGAGGCGAGCTGTGATAATCGAGCGCCTCCTGTTTATTAACTTTCATTTTTTCTCCTCTTAAGAAAGCAGTTGATTTTTTCTATTTTATTTATTTTTAGCACTTTTTCTCACAAAAACATGCTATAAGTGTACCACTAAAATAAAGATTTTTTAAATCATAGTTTTGAGAAATGTTCTTATATTTGACAATAAATAGACTTTTATTAAAGGCAAACCTGAAGTATTTTCCTTCCGGTTCTTTACATTGGAAAGCCGTTATTGATAATAGGAAATAAAAAAGCGGTACCAATATTATTGATACCGCACGCAGTATGAGCACTCATTATGATTCAGGGTAATTTTATCGTCCTCGTCCTCTCCTGTCTTTTCCACTATCTCTTTCTCTTTGCTTATTATTATTTTGACGATTTATACTTCTCCTTTCTGTTTGTCTGGAATCTCTTTTGATTTCAGGCTTTTGAACCTTCCTTTCCTGCCTGATAACAGGATTATCTGTTCTGCTTCTATTATAAGAACGTTCACGGCTGATATTTGGAGAAGAATTTCTGTTCTTATTTATTTCTCTCTCCCGTGAATAAGACCTGGTATTACGTTCGTCAGTTGATCTTTTATTGAATTCATTTTGACGATTACTGTTTCTCGTCTCATTTCTTATTCCGCTATTTCTTTCAACAGTAACTGTATTACGATTGTCAACTCCTATTCTCGATACATCCAGTGATGTTCTTCTATCAGACCTTTCAATTTTTCTTTCATCAATATTCTCCCGGTTAAGTCTGTCTCTTTCAACGTAATACGTCCTTACACGATCAGTATTTCTACCGTTTTGATTTCTCAACTGACTCGGATCATTTACCCTATCAATTAGACGTTCGTGTATGTACTGTCCGCTTCTTTTCCTTACAAGATCTATATCAACTCCACGATTTATTACACGTCCATCAGAGTAGCCATAATTAGTTCTGTATCTTGTTCTTCCGTAGAACCTGTATACATCCCTCGATGGGATATAATATTTATGTACATAAGGATCGCAAAAATGTCTGTATCTTACAAAATGCCAATGACTATAAGGAGTAAAATAATTCATTGTAAAATTTATTCCGAAGTTGATCGAGAAACCTGCATAAGGGGGTAGCGGAGCCCAGCCTATATAATCGTTATCGTATCTCCATTCAACCCATGCCGGAGCCCATTGATTGTCCGGAACCCAGATCCAACCATAATAATCATCATAATACCATCTTCCAT
>CAZQQD010000003.1:42188-61774 GCA_964595355.1 uncultured Ignavibacteriaceae bacterium
CCATAGTGATACGTTATATATCCAAATGGCTCATAGGATTCCCAGTACCATCCGTCGTTTGTCCATATCCAGTAACCATCTGTATATGGTTGCCAGGTATTACTGATATTTAAAGGACGCCAAACAGTGACCCCGCCGCTTATTTGAATCCAGTTGCCGTAGGGTGCTAGAGATGAATAAAAATAAACACCTCCGTCTATATTTGTATTAGTTTTTGCATTTATTTCATTGTTAGCAAATAAAATTGCACTTACCATAACGAGAAATATTATTATGCGTTTCATATTGTACCTCACTCGTTTTTTATTATAAAATCAATGATTATGCCAGGGGTTTTTATTGGAAAACACTCTGAATTGTAAATAAATAAAACTTTTAGTGTATACTTTAATGAACGCAGTATTTTTATTTTATACACTCAAATTGCTCATCTACTAAGCTTCCTGTCTTTCCAGGTGAAATTTCCGAATATTCCGGATATTCCGGCAATGATTATATACGGTATATGCAGTATTTGTGCAATCAAGAATGGTTTTAATATTTTTTCTTCAAATAGAAGATTTGTCCCCCGCTTCATAACTAAATACTCGGTAAGCGCTTTTAGAAAGAGACTTAATAACAGGGTAACCAAATAAGTAATTGAAATAAATATTCCCAAAATTAATTGAAGGGGCAATCCTAAATAAAAAAGGAAAATCAATATTAGTTTTAGTACCAACAATTTATTTCCATAGAATAAACCTTTACTTGCCCACCTTTTTCGTTGTTGATAAAACTGGTTCAATGATTTATTCGGTGCAGTTTTAACTACTGCTTTTTTCTCCGGACAGAATTTTATTTTGTAATCAGTCTCCTTCCATATTTTCTGCATAAGCAATTCATCATCACCGGAAGACAAATTTAATTGGTCATAAAATCCATTCACTTCCTGAAAGATTCTTTTCCTGTAGGCAATATTTGCAGCATTACATATTGCCGGTTTGTTTATTCCGATCAACCCTGCCCCGGTAATTACCAGTCCGGCAAACTCTATCCTCTGAAGTTTATCAAAAGCTCTATTATTTTCTTCGAATTCAACCGGCCCGGATATAAAAGCAGTTTTATCATCCATATATTTTAAAAGGGTTCGTAGCCAGTCTTTATTATGAATGCAATCAGCATCGGTGGTTATTATTATTTCACCTTGGGAATTTTCAATACCGAATCTTATCGTTCTCTTTTTATGGGCATTTGGAGAAAAATCTTCGGGCACTGAAATTATTCTGACGTTTTCATTAGTTTTTTCCCTGGTTAATATTTCAACTGAATCATCAGTAGAGGAATCATCCACATAAATTATTTCATATTTATCCTTGGGATAATTTTGAGATTCGAGTGACTCAAGGTTTCTAGCAAGGTGTTCTCTTTCATTTCGAAATGGAATAATAATCGACACAAATTCGGGTATTATTATATCTTCACTTGATTTTTCGAGTTTATCCAGACCTCTATAAACACCCGAAAGAAAGTAGATATAAAATATTAAAAGGAAGGAAAATATTGGGAGAAGAATAGCTTCAATCATCATTCTTCTGAAATAATAATAACATACCTATAATTGCAGGAATAAGAATATTAATCAGAAAAAGAAAGATAGCCGCATTAAAACCTATCGATCCGTTTTCCCCGACAAAAGAAATAAAGAAAACCGAAGCGCCTTCACGAATTCCTAAATCACCGATTGAAACAGGAGGAATTATTGATTTGGCAAAAAATATTAAAACCCCTACCCATAAATAATTCATAAAATTGAAATGATGTGAAAAAGCTGAAGCGAGCAATACATACTGCAAAAGAATACAGATAAAGAATAAAGCTGAAATGTATGCAACCCGGTAGGAAACGCTTTTATCAATCTTTTTTATGATCGATAGCTTTTCTACTAAAAATACTAACTTTTTAGATTTTTTAATTTTGCTGACTATGGTGTTTTTCCATATCGAAGGATTAAGTATAAGGTACAGGAAAATATAAGAAAGGGCAAAGACAAATATGAATAATGATGCCGTTATAAAAACAGTTACGTGATAATAAAAATGAATAAATAAAATTGAAGATAGTGCACCTGTAAAAGCTATAATTAATAATGGGATTGCTTTGTCAATCAATGTTGCAACAGTGACATCTGAAATTGATTTATCCCTGAATAATATCGCTCTACCAAAATATTCGCCGATCCTGCCCGGAGTAAATGATCCGGCAGAAAATCCATAAAACAGGGATGTAATTATCTTCTTTTTATCTGAAATTCCGAGTACTTTTCTGCAAACAACTTCCCATTTCCAGTACTGCAGATAAATATTTAGAAATAAAAGAAGAAATGCCGCAAAGACAAACCATAAGTTAGCTTCTCTAACTGCAGTAATAATTTCATCAGGATCGACATGGTTTATTAAATAAGTTAACAATCCAGCGGCAATAATTATTTTTACTAATATAATTATTGTTGATTTGTATCTAGTTACAAACGGACTATATATAATATTTTCTCTGATCCACCCGTTGTTCATATTTTATTGTTCTATTTCCAAAATATTTACTTTCAATCCTTCTGTGCAGTTTGTACACATACTCAAGCCACTGCGATTATCAAGCACACCCTTTCTAAACCGATAATATTCATCTGATCTCCAGATATCTTCAAACGATTTTCCATTCAAAATTCCAAGCTTGAATTCAGCATCTTTGTCAAAACAGCAAGGTACAACATTGCCATCCCACGTAATTACTGAAGTCCTCCATAAAGCAAAGCAATGATTTTTTAAGCCGTCCTTTATTCTATAAGTACCATCCTCAACAATATATCTTCTGTATTTTTTGTTCCCGGGAAGAAACTTTAAAGCATTTTCATAAGATGAAATCTGCATTGTTTTAAATACAACTTTATCCACACCTACATCTTTTCCATATCGTAAAACATCATCAAGTTGATCTTCATTATGTTTCATTACTATGAACTGAAACTCAACAAAGGGTTTTTTCATACCAAGCTCTTTTTTTCTTTTTATCAACGCTCTTAGTCCTTTATCAGCCTGTTCAAATGTACCCCCGACTCTGTACTGCTGGTAACTTTCTTCATCAAGACCGTCTACTGAAAATATTAATTTATCCGGTGCATTATTTACAACAACGTCCACATTCTTTTCAGTCACAAAATGACCGTTTGTGCTAATACTTACATATACATTTTGAGACTGTGCATATTTTATCATTTCAGGAAGGCTCTTGTTTATATATGGTTCTCCCTGGAAAAATAACTGCACATAAAATCCCGTACCCTTTATTTGATCGATCCAGTTTTTAAAGTCATCTAATTTGAGCAAGCCAAGTGGGCGGGTTAAAGTACCCAGACCCGACGGACATTCAGGGCATTTCAGATTGCAATGGTTCGTTGGTTCAATTGAAAAAGAGATCGGCATACCCCACACAATTGGTTTCCTGTAGATCCTCGATAGACTAAATGATGTTATTATTTTTAAGATGTTTACAAATCTCTTAACAGTAAAATATTTAAAAAGGTTTATTTCCATCTATATCAAAACAATTCTATATATTTGATTGAGAAAATACTTAATAATTTGCATTTGTGAAAGTTAAGGTACTTTTTCCAACCTGACTCAGGTTGGCATATAAATACTATAACAATTGTTATGAAAACTAGTTTTTCTTACCTTTATCCTCATAATTAACACCTTTTTCGGAGATTCAATGTTTGTAAATTTCAGGGATATACCAGGACACGAAAATATTTTTCTCGATTATTTGTACGAATTTGAAAACGTAAGCAGATTTTTCAAAACCAATTTCAGAAGCAAAGATGAATTTCTGAACACGTTTAAATCAGTATCCGAATCAAACAAAACAAACAGAGCTGACCTCGTAAAGATTATAAAATCCCAGTACAGTAATTTTTCACCTTCAGAGAAAACGAGCCATAATTTAGACCTCCTGAAATCAAACAAAACACTTGCTGTTGTAACTGGACAACAGATAGGTATCCTTGGCGGGCCTCTTTATACTTTTTATAAAATCGTAACTGTCGTAAAGCTAAGCAAATATCTTTCTGAAAGATATGATAACTTTAACTTTGTACCTGTTTTCTGGATCGAAGGTGATGACCACGATTTCAATGAGATAAGACACGTAAACCTGATCAATGACAAAAATGATTTGCAGATTTTTAATTACGGAAATGAAGTTTCTGAAGACGAAGACAGGAACAGCGTAGGCTTTATGAAAATTGACGAATCCATTAAGCAGTTTTTCGATGAAATAAAAAGCAACATCAGGAATACTGAATTTACGTCCGGAATACTTACAAGGTTAAAATCATATTACGCAACAGGGAGATCCCTTAAAGAAGCATTTAAAGAATTAATATTCTGGCTATTTGATAAAGAAGGCTTAATAATTTTTGATCCGCAGGATAAAAGTATAAAAGAGATGTTGAAACCGATATTTAAAAATGAACTGGATAACTTTAGAAAACATACTGAGACAATGGTAAGCGTGAGTGCTGAGCTTGAGGATATATATCATGCACAGGTGAAAGTCCGTCCTGTGAATTTATTTTACAACACCGACGGCGGAAGATTTTTATTAGATCCTGTCGACAATGAATTCAGATTGCATAAAAGAAGAAAGAGATTTTCTTACGACGAACTTATGAACCTTATTGAAACTGAACCTGAAAAATTCAGCCCTAATGTTTTGCTCAGACCGATTTGCCAGGACTATATCCTGCCGACAGCATTTTATATCGGAGGCCCTAGCGAAATAGCTTATTTTGCACAGGTGTTGCCGCTCTATGATTTTTTCAATGTTCAATCCCCCATTGTGTATCCACGCTCATCTGCTACTATACTTGAAAAGAATATTGGCTCTATTATCGAAAAGTATAATCTTGCTATAAGCCAGGTCTTTTGGGATCCTGAAGATTTGAAAAAACACGTGCTGGCTTCTTTGACAAATATCACAGTTGATGATATATTCACAGAAAGTACTGAAAAGATCGATACAGCTCTTGATCAATTAAAAGAAAAACTTTTTGAATTTGATAAAACTATCAGCGATGCCAGTACAAAATACCGGCAAAAAATATTAAATTACATTGAAGAGCTCAAAGGGAAGGCCGTCGATTCGCAAAAAAAGAAACACGAAACTACATTAAGACAAATTGATAAACTTTCTTCTACATTATTTCCAAATGCTAACTTGCAGGAACGTCAATTAAACTTTATTTATTTTGCAAATAAATACGGAACTGAAATTTTAGATAAAGTATTCGACGAAATAGAAATTAACAAGTTTGAACATCAGATAATCAGCATTTGAAAGATATTCGTGTTAATCCGCTGGGAGGAGTAACGTTTAACGTTGCTTATTAACACGAATACTTTCTTAATTAGCCACCTTCTTAAGTTGCTGCAGAAATTGAGGGTTTGATATTTTCACTGACTGGAATCCATTAACCTTTCCACCGCTATCTAATAACATTGACAAAATTCCAAAAGCCATCGCTATCCTGTGATCGTCATAACTTTGAAATTCTGCCTTAACATTTTTTGGCTTCCCTGAAATGGAAAAACCCCCTTCAGATTCATCAACAATTAAATCCAGCAGTTTTAAATTCTCACAAATTGCTTTAATTCTATCGGTTTCTTTTTTCCGTAATTCTGAAGCATTACCTATTTCGAATTTTCCATCAGCAAAAATTCCTGCAATTGCTAGAACTGGTATTTCATCAATTATATTTGGAATTAATTCTTCTGGTATTTTTACATTGTTCAGTTTGCTGCTTTTAACAAAAATATCACCGAACTCTTCACCTGCCTTTTCCTGTTTGTTATCAATTTTAATGTACCCACCCATTTTTTTTAGAATATTGATATATCCTGTTCTGGTCTCATTTAACGAAACATTTTTTAATGTCAGTGAGGAGTTCTTTGAAAGTAAGGTTAAGATTATAAAAAAGGCTGCTGTAGAAATATCTGAAGGTATAAAATATTCCTTAGGCTCAGGGTAATTTTTTTTAGAGGAATAGCTGATAATTCCTTCTACATTCTTTTCTACTTTAAGTCCCAGCATTTTTTCAGTGTGATCTCTCGATTGTAGTTTCTCAATTACGCTGGTAGTATCATCTATATGCAAACCGGCTATTAAAACTGCACTTTTAATTTGTGCGCTTGAAACCGGCAGTTCATATTCTATTGCTTTTAGTTTTCCCCCGGGATTTATTGTTATCGGCAGAGTGTCGTTATCCGAAGAGGTAATTTCTCCACCCATAGTTGTAAGAGGAGTAATGATCCTCTTCATAGGTCTCCGTGATAACGAAGAGTCCCCGGTAATAATGGACTTAAAATTTTGAGCAACCAGTAAACCACTCAACAATCTGGCGGTAGTACCTGAATTTCCTGCATAAAGAGGTTTAACCGGAGTTGAAAAGTTTTCTAATCCTTTCCCGTTTATAATTAATTCTTTACTATCCCCATTAAATTCAACGCCTAAATCTTCAAAACATTCTTTTGTTGACCTTACATCTTCTGAACTTGATAAATTAAATATTCTTGATTCTCCTTTTGCCATAGCTGAAAATATTAAGGCGCGATGTGAGATTGATTTATCTCCCGGCAACTCCAGTTCACCCTCTACTCTGTTTATCTTTTCAAATTCCTGAACCATAATTACTTTCTACTCCATTTTTCAATAATTTCTTCTAATTCTTCCTCACTCAGTTGACTTTTTTTATACATTCCTTTTTCTCTTCTCTGTCTCATAGCCTCATATAAAATTACAGCAGCTGCGACAGAGACATTGAGACTTTGTACCATGCCATGCATAGGGATTAAAAACTTTTCGTCAGCCAGTTCTGCTGCTTCGTCTGAAACACCGCGGTGTTCGTTGCCTAACACTATAGCAATCTTTTTCGTTAAATCAAGTTCATAAAGATTTTTTGCATTTTCAGTAAGCGCAGAAGCAAAAACCTTAAATCCTTTCTTATGAAGATCGTTATAACATTCTCTAATTGATTTATGTTTCTCTTTCTCTACCCACTTAAATGCCGAAGCTGAGGACTTCTTACCTATCCTGGGAAATTTATCAATATTATAGACTAATTCGACCTTCGGTACACCAACTGCATCGCAAGTGCGAAAAATTGCACTTACATTATGAGGATCGTGAATATTTTCCAACACTATTGAAAGTGAGTTCTGGCGGGCTTTTACAACAGAAGTGATCTTATTTTTTCTCTTTTCAGTTCTTGCTTTTTTCACAAATAATTTTTATCAAAAACTAATTTATAGATTATTTTTTCCCTGTTGCCGCGTGCTTTATCTATTTTGAATTTCTTCCTGTCTGTTTTTAAATAATATGATGCGAGATCCATCACTTTATCGATAGCCGAATCTTCATCGTGAGCCCAGCATTCACATCCCTTCAGGCTAGGGACTTCTGCCGTGCATCCATCATCTGATTTTACTACTACTATATCCAGCACCATTTCATTAAATTCAAAATTAAAAATCCAAAATTCAAAATTTCAATAACTTGCTTCACTTTTCTCTCCAAGCACTATCTTCACACTGGCACTCGCACCTATCCTGTCAGCTCCGCTTGCAACCATCCTTTCCGCATCTTCACGTGAACGAATACCACCGGACGCTTTTACACCAACGGAACTTCCAACTACATATTTCATTAAAGCCACGTCTCCTGCAGTTGCTCCTCCTTTGCTGAAGCCGGTAGAAGTTTTAACAAAGTCCGCCCCTGCTTGTTTGCATATCATGCAGGCTTTGATTTTTTCTTCGTCAGTCAAGAGTGCAGTTTCTAGAATGACTTTGCATACTGTTTCGTGTTTCTTTGCAGCAAGAACTACCTGGTTAACATCGTGAAAAACATAATCATAATCTCCCTGTTTCAGCCGTCCTACATTTATGACCATGTCAATCTCTTCAGCGCCGCTTGCAATTGCCTGTTCAGCTTCAAATCTTTTCGCCTCAGTTGTAGTTGAGCCGAGAGGGAAACCTATGACAGTACAAACTTTTACATTAGTACCTTTAAGAATTTCACTGCATAACGTAACATACCCGGGATTAACACAGACGGACGCAAAGTCATATTTTTTTGCCTCTTCACACAACGCTTTAATATCATTCGGAGTTGCATCAGGTTTCAACAAGGTATGATCGATTTTCCTTGCAAGATTTTTATCCGCAAGAATATCTCCTATACCGGGTCCGGCAGCTATCCTTTCAGCACCATTCTGAACAATTCGTTGTACAGTTTGTGGTTGTGTAACAACATTTGTCTCCCAGCCTTTACAGGATTCATCTTTACAATAAAATTCCCGTAAAGTTTTTTCAAGCAATTCCTGAGGATCAAGATTGCTGTGTGATGGATAATTCATATTATTCACCATATTTTAAATAAGCTTTATAAGTATTTTTTAAAAGCATTGCAATAGTCATTGGCCCAACTCCACCCGGTACGGGTGTAATGAAAGACGACTTCGGTGCTACATCTTCAAAATCAACGTCACCAACTACCCTGTAACCTTTTTTCCTTGTACTATCCTCGACCCTGTTTATTCCAACATCGATAATAACAACTCCATCCTTTACCATATCGGCTTTAACAAACCCTGCTTTCCCCATCGCTGCAATCAATATATCCGCCTGCTTTGTAAAGTAGGAAATATCTTTAGTGGCCGAATGACAAATTGTAACTATTGAATTTGCATTCTCTTTTTTTTGCAGCAAAATATTTGCAATAGGTTTCCCGACTATATTGCTTCTTCCAAGTACAACTACGTGCCTGCCTTTTGTTTCAATCTTATATCTTACCAATAATTCCTGAATACCCGCAGGCGTACAGGATGCGAATGTATCTTTCCCTATTACAAGATTACCGACACTAATAGGATGAAAACCGTCAACATCTTTTTTAGGAGAAATGGCTTCAATAACTTTATCTTCATTTATATGCTTTGGAAGTGGAAGCTGTACAAGGATTCCATGATAATCAGGATTTTTATTGTAACTTTCTACAACCGAAAGTAAATCAGATTCAGAAATATTCTCATCAAGTTTTTCTGTTTTTGTCAGCATTCCGATCTCAACGCAAGCCTTTCCCTTGCTCGAAACATATATTTGCGAAGCAGGATTATTGCCCACCAGAATCGTAACGAGACCAGGGACCTTCTTTCCTGCAGATTTCAATTTATCAATTTCGCTTTTGAGTTCTTCTCTTACCTGCGCAGATATTTTTTTACCGTCTATTAGTTCCATATCTTTAGTATTACTCGTTATTAATTAAGGAACCCTGAGTTCAGTCCCCCTCCCTGGAGGAGACAAAGGTGTGGGTTTTATTTTTTTTATATTCTATCTGGTATCTTTTCTTTAAATAATTCCTGATCTTTTTACTTTTCCTGATTTCTCCGGCAAAAGGATTAGAATTTTGCCAGCCTGTTTTGCCATTTTCTCTGTAATTTTCCAATCGTCTCAATGATATTTCGCAGAAAACCGGATCATTATCCGATGTAAAACATCTTCTGTTATTGACTTCTGAAGAAAGTAATGTAGTGCCTGAATGAGAGAAATAATCGATCACTATTTCATCTTCCTTGCTACTGGCATTAATTATTCGATTAATTGCTTTTAAAGGTTTTTGTGCATAACAGCCGTTAACATTTTCTTCCATCCTGTAAAAAACCTGCTGAATATCTATCCAGACATTGCCAGCCCGAATGAACGGAGATTTGCTTCTTTCAAGATTTTCAGTTTCTTTTCCGTTTACCTTTTTATAATAGCCTTTCAAAACTTTAGGAATATCGGTGTACTCTGCCAGTACATTAAATTCAGGGTTTCCTTTTATATAATAAAGAAGCTCCTGCCTGATCGACATCCAGTTTTTCTGTGTTCCATAGCCTCTCTGGTTTTTCATTGTAATCAAACTTCTTGATCTGAAGCCTGACCCGCCCATCATTATAATAAAATCAGCAAGGGGCTGAAAGTTATTATTCTGATCTGCACCAAGCCAGATATAGAGAGCAGCATTTTCTTTCAGAAAATCAAATGAGTTTTTTATCCAGGGTTTACACCACTCTACAAAATCTTTTGAACTTTTCTCATCAAAAGCGATAAAATTATAAGGAGGATCGTGAATTGCCAAAACCGCTTCTTCAGCATCCATCAAATTTTTTATATCGTTAGAATCCGTGGCATCGAGGCAACCGATTCTATGTTTGCCTTGCGGGTCGTTCCATATTTTCCCTCTTTTAAATCTGCAAAAAGGCAACAACAAATCGTGCAATTCCTCATCAAGATCGATTCTTGGAAGCGGATAATTTATCATTTTGGTTCTTCCGCCTTTGTTATAAAATCAGGGAAAAGGATTCTTTCAATCTCTACTGTTTTGCCCGTTTCAGTATCAATTTTAAAAAACATACCGCATAGATGAACATCATTCTCTGCTGTTTCATATTTTTGTGGGGTTGCATATACAAACCTGTTTATTGCCGCCTGTGTTTTCATCCCGATTACTGATTCATAAGGCCCCGTCATTCCGACATCAGTAATGTAACCGGTTCCGTTAGGAAAAATTCTTTCATCCGATGTTTGCACGTGGGTATGCGTTCCCACAATCACACTAACTTTTCCATCCAGATAATTTACCAGAGCAATCTTTTCTGCTGTAGCCTCGGCATGAAAATCAATAAAGATAACATTCGTTTCATTTTTAATTTTTGGAATAATCCAGTCGGCAGTTCTGAAAGGACAATCGATATCAGCCATAAAAGTTCTCCCCTGCAAACTAAGTACACCAACCTTTCCTTTTTTGGATTCGCCTATATAATAACCATTACCATATGTACCTTTCGGATAATTCATAGGACGAAGGTAGCGTGGCTCTACTTTTAAATATTCCTGTGATTGACGTCTGTCCCACGTATGATTGCCTCCAGTAATGGTGTGTACACCTAATTCAAAAAGAGCCTTTCCTTCTTTCTCAGTACACCCTTTTCCATCCGTTGCATTCTCACCGTTTGCAATAACAAAATCTGCTTTATATTTCTGAATTAGTCCCGGCAGCCAGGTTTGAACAACATTCATTCCCGGTTTGCCTATAATGTCTCCGATAAAAAGTAAATTTAAGAAGGCCATAATTATTCCATTGTGAAAATTAAATATATCCAAAAGAGCTATAAATTAAAAGAATAGGAGGTGTGAATGCTGACAAATTGAAGAGCAAATAAAATATTAATTCAAAATATTATTTTTTATAAGCATCTTTCCTGCTTTTTATTCTATAGATGTGAACGATTTTTAAATTGTCATTTATTTAGAAAAGTATCCTATAGTTACCTGATCTAATTCTATAACCTTCTTTATTTGTAAGCTTTTGAATTCCTATTGGTCGCGGGTTATTCCTTAATTGGGATATTCTGTCAATTATTTTAATAATAATCTTGTTAGGTAGTCGATCAAGATCTTTTCGCGCCGAAGGTTTTATTAATATCTTATAACCCACGACTTTTCAGGTATTTTTCTATGGATATTGATTTGCCTCGTATTTTCTTTGCTTCTTCTAGATCTGAAATATCCTCCAGCAACTCCAGGGCCTCGGCAAGGGCTGGGTTTTTCTTCATCTTTTCCCAATCGTCTCGTTTGATCTTGATATGAGTTTTTGTCTTCCTTAGAGTCATAATTTTTCACCTAATAAATTTTATATAAACATACATTGATTTTATAATACTATCAACCCTGTATAACGATGCATTTCCAGAAATTCTTTCCCTCCACTTAAGCCATATTTGTATAAAGAAATTAAGACAAGCAGTATTTATATCTTTGACACTATTACGATTAAATAATAAATTTAATCATGCCAAATGAAAAAATGACGGATATTCCTCTCGAAGAGGCAGAATTTTGTATAGTCGATACTGAAACGACAGGACTTTCTGCCCGCAGCAATTATATTATCGAGATTGGAATGGTGAGAGTTTCAAAACTAAAAATAGTTGAAACATATCACTCATTAATAAATCCGGGCAAATCGATTCCTTATTTTATTACCAACCTCACAGGCATTTCAGACGATGATGTTTACAACGCTCCATTCTTTGAAGATATCGTAGACGACATATCAGAGTTTATAGGGGAAAGAGTTTTAATTGCACACAATCTTCACTTCGATAAAAGTTTTTTGAGATATGAATTCCGCCGGGCTGGAAAAGATTTTGAAACCAATTCAGAATTATGCACGGTAAAACTCGCAAGAAAATTATATCCATCTCTTAAGAGCAAATCTTTATCATCGGTAACTGCTCATTTACGATTGAAGAACAACGGAGTGCACCGGGCTCTTTCCGATGCCGAAGTTACGGCTAAAGCTCTTATTAAAATGATCAGGGAAGCAAAGAAAGCATATAAGCTGAAGACACTTGACGAACTAATCGCACTACAGGCTGAATACAAACAGCCTTACAAACCACTGACCACAAAAAAGAAACTTCAGGAAGATGTCTATGGGCTCCCTAATGCACCAGGTATTTATTATTTCCTTAACTCAAAAAATCAGATTATATATATAGGCAAAGCAAAATCACTAAGAGACAGGGTTAAATCTTATTTTTCCCCGACTGCTCCGAGAAAAGCAAAGCGCATTGTAAAACAAGCCTCACGACTAAAAATAGAGATAACAAACTCTGAACTAACGGCTCTTTTGACAGAAGCCGAATCAATAAAATTAATAAACCCAAGGCATAATTCACAACTCAAAAAATATGGAAGTAAATACTTTTTAAGAATTACTGCCTCACAGAAATTCCCTGCGCTTGAAATCTGCAATTACTTTGACTTCGATGGCAACGACTATTTCGGATTATTTATTTCAAGAAGAAAAGCTCAGGAAGTATTTGAAGTGCTTACCAAAACTTTTGCAATACGTGAATGCGATGATAAGGAACTCGCAAAAGGGAAAGCCTGTTTTCTGGCACAAATAGATAGATGTATCGCTCCCTGTGAAACAAAAGACATAAAAGAATATAAAAAAGAGCTCGAAAAAGTTTATGAATTCCTTTACGGGAAAAGCCAGAATGCACTCAACAGGCTGCTTAATAAAATGAAGGACTATTCGGAAAAATTGAAATATGAAAAAGCCGGTGAAGTAAAAGTTCTTGTTGATATGATTCTTTCACAGGTTCACAAATCTTCCCTCCTTGCAGAACCCGTAAATTCTGCAAATGTGCTTTTTGAAATAAATGAAGGATTTGGAACAGATTATATATTAATGATCACAGGCAAAATATTTATAAAAAAATATTCTCTTAAAAAAAGAGATTACTTTGAAGAGACCCTGGATGATTTTTACGAAGGCACATTGAATATAAATATCCTGCCGGAAGAAGAAGATCTTGAAAAAATGAAGATAACACTTAACTGGCTGATTAAGAACAGGAATAAAGTGAGGACCTACTATCTGAAAGAATATAGCTCTAAGTCTGAATTATATACCCATCTTTCAAACAATAATTTTAACAGTATAACTGAAGAAACAACGTACGATGTAAAAGATTTTCTGCCGATGGAAGTTTAGTATCGTAAAAACCTATAATATACATATTAAATTGAGCTGTTTATAAAAATCAATTTTTGTTTTTTATGCCTAAACTTTTTAAGGGTCAGGTAAATTAATCATTGATCACAAAAAGTCTCTGTGTACTCTGTGCCTTCTTTGTTAACTCTGTGGTTAAGTGTTATTAAAATTACTGTGGCATTTCCCTTAATGTCCATTCCTTCAGAAAAGCCATCACCTTTTTCGGACTGTGTCCTTTCCCCTCTTCAAATTCACCGGAACTTTCAGATTTTAAGAGCTTCCCATCTGAATCGAGTACAAACCAGTGCGGGTAACCGGGAATTTCAGGATAATTTGACAGCACCTTTTCATTTTTATTTTTTGGCCCGTAATTTACCTTAACATAAACGAAATGTTTATTCATATAGTTAAAGAGATCGGGATTTTTGATAAATAAAGTATCCAGCCTGTGGCACCAGATACACCACTCACCTCCGACATCCAGTATTATTCTTTTATGCAACTTTGTTGCTTCTTTTATTGCATCCTTAATATCTTTTGCAGCATCGCGTGAGGGATCAAACTGTTTTATTGTAACAACTGTTTTATCAGACTCTTTTTTACTTTGTGAAAAAATACATCCGGTTGACAAAACTACAATTGCAAGAATCGACAGGAACAACTTCATAAATGGCCTCAATAATTTTCTGAATTTTCGATATATTAAAATAGCAATTTTATAAACGATAATTTATGGGTAACAGGATTCACTTAAAACATATTTTGGACGACAAGGTTTCCGGCTCATCTGAGTTGCTGGGAAACCTGAACAGCTACTTTCTGCAACATGTAGCACAACCGGAAAAGATCAGGAAGGATATTGAAATATTAAAGGAAAAACTTCCCCACTTTTCTGCAATTAACAATTATATCATAAAAATTGGGAAATTGCTCGATAGTAAAGACACAAAGAGATTAAAAAGCTTTCTCAAAGAATTCGACAAACTAAAAGAGAATTCTCACCGCAAGATTTATGCAAATGCAAAAGAACATTTAAGCAAACTCAATAATATTTTAACGCTTTCCAACAGCAAAACATTGCTTGAAGTTTTTAAATTATGGTACAAGGAAAATAAGAATATTAAAATTACAGTCTGCGAATCCCGACCTAAATATGAAGGACTGATATTCGCTAAAGCGCTGGCAAAAGCAGGAATTAAAGTTGAGGTAATAACAGACGCCTCTGTCTGTGATTTTGTTGAAAAAATAGATGCGGTAATTATCGGTGCGGATAAAATTCTGAAAAACGGAAATGTTATTAATAAAACCGGCAGCAGAAATGCAGCTATAATCTGCAGGTATTTTAAAAAACCGTTTATTGTACTCGCAACAAAGGATAAATTCACAAATAAGAAAACTTACACTCCTATAGCGGAAAATCCCGGTGAAGTCTTAAATAAAAGCCCTGAAAATATTAGTGTGCACAACTATTATTTTGAAGAAATAGAAAAATCGCTAATAACAAAAATCATCACCGATTAAATAATTCCTATAGATTTTTCCCTTTCGACTAGCAATATGGCAATTTTAATCTTAATGCCGCCAGACTAATCTCATCAAAAATCTCTTGATGGGAACGTGTTTTCTCTTTAATTTGTTATGATAAAGTGATTAATCCTAAAATTAACAATATTCTTCACCTAACAACCTAACTACATTCGGAGTTAAAAATGTATAAACCAAGAACTGTTTCTTTTTTGTTAACCACCTTTTTAATTTTTTCAGGTTTTAATTTTTCAAGAGCACAAAATAAAGGCCTTTATATTCCATTAAATATTAAAAAATCAATTGATGATGGCGTAAGATCTATGGATGGCAAGCCCGGACCAAACTACTGGATAAACCATTCGGATTATGACATAAATGCTACCCTTATGCCGGACAAAAGCACTCTTGAAGGAAATGAAAATATAACTTACTACAATGAAAGCCCTGATACATTAAAAGCTTTAGTTATCAGGCTCTACCAGAATATAATGAAGAAAGGCGGTGTTCGTGAGTTTCCTGTAGACACAACAGATTTAACTGAAGGAGAAAACTTAAAATCTCTGATTGTAGGTGGTGATACAATTAATGTAAATGAAGCGCTGAATCGTTACAGCAGATATTTGTCACCAACTAATATGTTGGTTAGACTAAAAAATCCTCTGCCGCCTAAAAGCAAAATTGACATATCAGCATCGTGGAGTTTTCATATCCCTGAAATTTCTACGATAAGAATGGGAAACTACGGTGGAGATTTCTTCATTGCTTACTGGTATCCGCAAATGGCAGTTTACGATGACATTGACGGTTGGGATATGGTGGGTTATACCGGGCAGGTTGAATTCTATGACGATTTTTCAAATTACAATTTTAATATTACACTTCCCGATAAGTATATCGTCCGGGCAACAGGTGATCTTCAGAATCCATCTGATGTTTTTCAGCAGGATGTAATAGATAAGATAAACAAAGCTAAAGAATCAGATTCAGTTATGAACATAGTAAAACCTGAAGACTACAAAAACGGAACCGTAACAAAAAAGAATGGAATGAATACCTGGAAGTTTAAAGCCGACCACGTAGCCGATGTTTCATTCTGTGTAACCGATCATTACGTATGGGATGCAGCAAGTGTTCAGGTTGATGATTCAGGAAGAAGAGTTTTAACTGAAGCAGTTTATCCTGATAGTACTCCTAACTTTGATGAAGCTGCTAAATTCGCCAGAGCAACCATAGATTATCTGTCACATCAATTACCCGGCATCCCTTATCCATATTCTCACACGACTACTTTCTGTAATAAGGAGAGAGGCGGCGGGATGGAAACGCCTATGATGGCAAATGACGGCGCGCCAAAACAGAGAGGCAGAGCAATAGAAGTTATATCTCATGAAATTTGCCATACGCTTATGCCTTTCTATATGGGAATAAACGAAAGGAAATACGCGTGGATGGATGAAGGCTGGGCAACATTCTTCCCTACAGAAATTGTGGATAGCTTCGACCCGGCTTATCATTATGAAAAGAATGAAGTTAAAAGGTACGAGCAACAAGCCGGTTATGAGGCTGAACTGCCAATGATAATTCCTTCATACTCGTACAAAGGAAGATTTAGCATAGATGCATTTTATCAAAAGCCTGCCACATTTTATTATCAACTTGAAGATCTGCTTGGAAGAGATATGTTCAGGAAATGCCTGGACGCATACATGACAAGATGGCATGACAAACATCCGATACCTATTGATTTCTTCAACACCTTCAGCAATGTATCAGGCGAGGACCTGAGCTGGTTTATTAAGCCTTGGTTTTATGAATTCGGAATGCCCGACCTTGCATTAAAAGAAGCCAAACAAAATGGAAAAGATGTAAACATTACTGTTGAAAAGGTTGGAAATATTCCTACGGCAATCGCATTGACTTTAATTTATGACGACGGAACGACCGATACTATCAATAAATCTGTCCGTGAATGGGAAAACGGGAAAAAGTCTGTAACAATTAGCTTTACAACTGATAAGAAAGTGAAAGAAGTGAAATTGGGCAGTCCTGATATTCCTGATTCTGACAGTAATAATAACTCTGTCACACTATAATAAAATTATTTTGGGGCGCCTCGATGAGGCGTCTCAAAACACAATTTATTAATTAAATAAAAAAGAGAATTATTTACTTTCCCTCGTTGATAAACTCATCTATCTTAATTTCTTTGCTAATCTCAATGAATAGCAATAAGTTTAAAATAAATTACTTATGGAGTTTGATATGAAAACCCTTCGATTTTGCTTATTAATGATTGCCCTCTTTTCAGTTTCTGTTTTGCCACAAAAGAAAGATCTCACACTCAGAGAAGCTACAGTACAGAGTTTCGGCCTTTATCCTAAACATTTATCACAGGCAAATTGGATACCCGGAACCAATAACTTTTCGTATATAGATAAAGATGTTTTAGTTAAAGGTAATGTTGATAATGACAATAATGAAAATATTGCTACACTAAGCGATATTAATAAAAGTCTTTCCACAATAAATGTAGACACTTTATCACGTTTTCCGAAAATTGATTGGATCGATGCCAATACAATAAAATTCTGGAGCGGCAATAAATTAGTTTCTTATAATACTACTACCAAAGAATCCATAGTTTTAAATTCAATTCCTGACAATGCTGATAACAAAGACGAAGCTTCCAATCATTACGTAGCATATACAATAGATAATAATCTATACTATGCAGCCAAAGGTGAAAGTTTTCAAATCACAACAGACAATAATAAATGGATCGTCAACGGACAAGCTGTACACAGGAATGAATTCGGAATTTACAAAGGAACTTTCTGGTCACCTGCCGGAAACTATCTTGCATTTTACAGAATGGATGAAACGATGGTTACTGATTATCCGGTGATCGATTTTACTGTACGCCCTGCAAAAGTAAACGAAATAAAATATCCGATGGCAGGAATGACAAGCCACCAGGTAACAGTTGGAGTTTACAGCACTAAACAAAATGATATTGTCTGGTTGAAGACAGGTGAACCGAAAGATCACTACTTGACCGGCGTAACATGGAGTCCGGATGAAAAATATATTTTTATCGGAATACTCAACCGGGATCAGAACCACCTTAGAGAAATTAAATTTGATGCAGAAACTGGTCAGCCTGTAAAAACGCTATTTGAAGAAACAAGTGACAAATATGTTCATCCAATGCACGGACCGATTTTTGTGCCGGGAAGAAATGATGAATTCATCTGGTTTTCTGAACGTGACGGCTGGGATCATCTTTATCTATATAATACCGACGGCAAATTGTTAAAACAACTAACAAAAGGTAATTGGGTTGTAACTGATGTGGATGGATTTGATAAAAAAGGTGAGAATGTTTTCTTCCGGGGGACAAAAAGAAGCCCGCTCGATAGGGACTTTTTTTCCGTAAATCTTAAATCAGGAAATATGACGCAGCTAACAAAAAATGCAGGAGTTCACAACGTTATAGCTAACGACGAAGGAAAGTATTTTCTCGATTCTTATACTAACATATCGACTCCAAATAAAACGCTGCTCATTGATAACAAAGGCAATGTTATCAGAAATATTTTTTCAGCAGAGAACCCGTTGAAAGATTATAATATTGGTGAAACCAGGATTTTTAAGTTGAAAAGCAACGATGGGTATGATTTATATTGCAGAATGAAATTACCTGTCGGCTTTGATTCCACAAAAACCTATCCCGTTATAGTCTATGTATATGGCGGACCCGGCGTTCAATTACTAACAAATAGTTTTATTATGATGAGTCGTGATTTCTGGTTCGATTATCTAAACGAGCATGGATATATTATTTTTACCCTCGATAATCGCGGTTCTGCAAACCGGGGACTTGCTTTTGAACAGGAAACATTCAGACATCTCGGGACAAAAGAAATTGAAGACCAGAAAGTCGGAGTTAATTACCTGAAATCGCTTCCGTATGTTGACGCAAAAAATATGGGTGTTTTTGGATGGAGCTACGGAGGATTTATGACAACCTCATTAATGACGCGTACCCCCGATTTGTTCAAAGCAGGGGTTGCCGGTGCACCAGTAATTGACTGGAAATATTATGAAGTAATGTACACCGAGAGATATATGGACACTCCACAGGAAAATCCTGAAGGTTACGAACAGGCAAACCTATTAAACTATGTAAAAGATCTCAAAGGAAAATTTTTAATGGTCCAGGGAACTTCGGATGTTACCGTGGTCTGGCAGAATACTTTAATGTACACAAAAAAAGCTGCGGACCTTGGAATTCCAATGGATTATTTCCCTTATACAGGACACGTTCACGGAGTAAGAGGAATTGATGTATATCATCTTTACGATAAGATCACGACATTCTTTAACACAAATTTGAAATGATTGAATCATTTGTTTTCGTA
>CAZQQD010000004.1:0-60745 GCA_964595355.1 uncultured Ignavibacteriaceae bacterium
TGGCATGAGGTACAATCCAAATTAAATTTATCAACATGATCATCATGGTAAAAAGTAACCAGCTTACCTTTATTGTAGTTGGTTTCAAAAACAATCCTTGTCGGTTTTTCAACATCCGGATGATCTTTAACACGAATTATAAGTGGTGGATTTTTTTGACCTTTTTTTACCAGTTCACTTTTAAGCTGATGGCAGGAATTACAGTCTGTGTTGTGGCTCCATTCACGATGACAATCCATGCATTGTCTGTGATAGGCGCCTTTTAAATCCGGTTTGCTTATATCTTCGCGTTTTCTGTTTGCGTCGTGGCAGCTCTCACAATTTTGAATCGGGCCGATATTATTAAAATGATGACAGCTCTTGCAACCGCCAGACATTTGGGACATTTGTGCGTGAACTTTATGCTGAAAAACAACCGGAAAATATTTGTCTTCTAATCGGTTTAGTGTAATAATTGCCGGTGCGTCCTCTGCGGTTTGATGAATTGTGATCATATCAGCCCGTGGACAGGGAACAAGACAAGGATCCTTTTTTGTTGGGAGATCACAATTATGACAGGTTTTACAAGTCAGTCCTTTTATGGAATGATTTTGGGGAATTTTATTTTGGGCTTTTATTGCAAGCGGTAAACCCAAGATCAAAACTATATAAATTAATCTTTTCATATTATTACCCCCTGACTTTGTATTTTGTTTGAGGCACGTTAAATTTGTTTGCTAGACTTATTACAGGGAAGTTTAATACAATTATTCTGTAAATAAGTATGAGCAGTGCTGCAAGTCCCACAGTGACAGAAATTTCCCCAATCGAAGGAAAGTAGGTGCTGAATTTATAAGGAGGATTATATGCTACAATAAAATTATTTATTCTATTCAAAAGGACACCAAAAATAACGAGGGCTGACGCTGTAAATAATAAAGGGGGTGATTTTAAAACAGCTTTTGATAAAAACATTCTCAATGGAATGATTATTCCAACAACAACCTCAATTGTAAACATAATGCTTTGTGTTGTTGGCTCAAGTAGGTAAACAAATGTTCCTCTTATAACCATATCCCCAATTTTAAATGCAAGATAAATTCCCAGCAAAGGAGCAATTGTTGAGCCGAGAGAAGAAAGCGCTTCCATTTCAGGTTTTAGTCCGAATGATTTTGATGCTATTATAGATTCAAAAATTATCATAGGGAAACCAACCGAGATAGCAGATAAAAGAAAGAGTAAAGGTAATATCGGGGTTTGCCAAAGAGGATGCATTTTTGGTCCGGCAATTATCATTAAAGTGCCAAGAGAAGATTGATGTAGAGTTGATAACACAACACCAGCAATAACGAAAACAAACATCGTAATACCAAGGCCTTTATCAAGCAGGCGAAGGAATTTATCAATAGGTTTGTTAAGGAATGATAAGATTCCTTTAAAGTTTACTCTGCCAATAAATCTTTCCGTAACTATTGGTAGAAATTCTATATACAGAACGGTCATGTAAATCATTACACATATGCCGACTTCAAAAAGAGCTGAATTTCCATTCCAGTAAACCAGGGGATGCCATATATAGTACCAACGTCCTATATCTACAAAAACTCCGATTGCTACAAAGGTATAACCTAACATTGCTGTTAAAAGAGCAGGCCGCAAAATTACATGTATATGTTCCCTATGCATAACATGGCCTAGTGCAGCACTTGTAAATCCACCGGCAGCCAACGCAACGCCCGCTGCAACGTCAACTCCAATCCACAAGCCCCATGGGTATTGATTACTCAGGTTAGTTACTGCACCAATTCCAAAAAAGAATCTACCAAGCAGGAAGATTAATCCGTTAAATGCTAGCACAATTAGAATGATCACTCCCGGTGTGAAAAATTTTCTTTTCAGAGGTTCAGGTTTTATGTATTCATTCATGATTTTTTCCCTCCTCTGATTCAATAGATCGTTTTCTTTTTGTTATCCACATAATTCCACCGAGAAGAGCATATAAAGAAATAGGCGGGACAAAGTATGCAAATATTCCATGTTGTATAGATTCGGAAACGCCGGGTGCCGGATTTTCAGATAGTTTTGGAAAGTCAAGTTTTTTGAAATCAGTCCCTGCAAGGTACATCCACGAAGTTCCGCCAACCTCATGTTCTCCGTATATATGGTTTATGTATTTGTCAGGGTAATTTTTGATTCTTTCACGTGCAACTTCTATTAGCTCATTTCTCTTTCCATAGGTAATTGCTTCAACAGGGCAAATTTCAACGCAGGCAGGTAGTTTTCCTTCATTAGTCCTGCTAAAGCAAAAATCACATTTCATTATTAAAGGATTTAAAGCCTTATCAAATTGAAATGCAGGAACCTGGAAAGGACAGGCAACCATACAATAACGGCACCCGATACATTTGTTGGTATTCCATGTAACGGCTCCGTTTTCGTTTTTGGTAAAAGCTCCAACGATACAGGCCGACACGCAGGCCGGGTGATCGCAATGCATACATTGAACTTTTACATCAATAGGTAAACTAGGATTCTCCTCATTATTGTACTGGTTAACTACGGTTAATGCAGTTTCATCCGGTCTTCTCATTTTTTTCATTACAGATTTGTCTTCATAATCTTCGAGATTACCGGCCGGTAGATCGTGGGCATTTTTGCAGGCCCATTCACAATTTCGGCATCCAACGCATACAGTTGTGTCAACCAGAACACCCATTCTGTCTTCCGATAAAACATATTGTTGAGATGCTTTGACCTTTTTGACCGGTAATGAAGTAAGTGTTGCAGTAGCAACTGCTGCTGTTTTTAAGAAAGTTCTGCG
The DNA here is from genome assembly GCA_964595355.1 of uncultured Ignavibacteriaceae bacterium. Lineage (GTDB taxonomy): Bacteria > Bacteroidota > Ignavibacteria > Ignavibacteriales > Ignavibacteriaceae > JAKAGZ01. The sequence goes on from CAZQQD010000004.1 coordinate 2,801, forward strand.
GCTGTGCTTTTCCATCTTCTCCCCGATATACTGTTAAAAAGTCTATCCAGAATTAAGCAACGACCCCATATTACTTAATCTTATAATATGTACGCCGATGGGCACAAAAAGTAAGCCATTTGCCGAGTTTCTAAATGTTTGGTTTATTTATGAAATTAAGACTTTCTTGTATTTCTATTTTCCCGAATTGAAAAATTCATCACTAATTCTTCCAACTAAAGAGAAACTTAAGAAAGGGAATATACTTCTTTTGTGGTTTTTTTGTGTGCTCCAGCTGGATTTGAAAAAGAGAAAGAAATGATGAAAAATTGAGCAGTATCAAGCTGACAATGAGTAAAATTTAATCAGGTGTAATTCTTAGGTTGTTTATAAATTCAACAAACGACTGTTAAAAATTTAAACAGCAAATACTTCATATTTTTGTCTTAATACTAACATATAGCGTTTTAAAAAAAATCTTGTAAAGAAAATCTACAATTGCACAAAGATATTTCGTTTCATTTTCTTCCAGTTTCTTTCATTATAATTATAAATAACTAAAGAAGTTATGACCATAAACCCTTGTAAAATTTTAAAGCGGCATATCAATTGACTTTAGCGATTCGAATGTAAAACAAAATATTGGAGTTCAACGATGGTCGCATTATCAGTTCTACTTGGTTTCTTTTTGCTCTTAATCATTGACTACTTTGTTTTAAGAGCTGAAAAAAAACTTCACCCGGCATTAGTAAAAAATTATAAAGTCATCAATAGCGTAGCATTTAATAATTTGAGCGTAACCATTCCCGCAGATACATTTGTTTCAAAAGGTCATACCTGGGCTAAACCGGATAAAAATGGTTTGGTAAAGGTAGGTGTAGATGAATTTGTTATGAAATCAATGGGTGAGTTTGTAATCACAAATACTGCTCCAAACGGAATACTGTTAAATGAGGGTGATCCGGTAATTGAAGCCCGTTCGGGAAACAAAAAAATAATTTTCCGTTCACCAGTTAGAGGACAGGTCATTTTACAAAATCACAATTTGTCTGGTAAAAGAATTACCGATCCATTCACTGAAGATTGGGGGGTTATTATTAGAGCCCAAGAATTTCAGAAATCCTCAAAAAAGTTGAAAATAAATGAAGAAGTAATTGAATGGATGAAATCTGAGTTGATAAGATTCAAGAGTTATCTTGAAGTAAGACTCACTAATCCAAAGCTTGCCGGTGTAACTATGTTTGACGGTGGTCATATTGTAGAAGGTGTTGTTTCTCATCTTGACAACGAGTCAATCGAGATATATGAAAAAGAATTCCTGTCAATTTAACTGGAGAAACAACAATGAGACAGCAAATGGGATTATTGTTTGATGTGACATTATGTGTCGGATGCGGAAGCTGTTACGAAGCCTGTAAAAAACAAAACAGACTTCCTGAAACAAATAAAGATTTTCTGAAGGATCATTTGTCAAACGATACTTACACGGTAGTTGAACAATATAAAGACAACTTTGCCAGAAAAATGTGCATGCATTGCGGCGAACCAACCTGTGTTTCGGTTTGTCCTGTTGGTGCATTTGAAAAAACTGAATTGGGTCCCGTTCTTTATGATGCAGATAAATGTATTGGATGCCGGTATTGTATGCAGGCCTGCCCTTATAGCATTCCGCGTTATGAATGGAGCAGCACATCTCCCAGTGTAAGAAAATGTAACCTTTGTTATGAAAGATTAAAGGAAGGGAAGATTAATGCCTGTGCAGAGGCATGTCCTACCGGTGCAACACAGGCCGGTGAAATGAATAAATTAATTGACGAAGCTAAAAGGAGGTTGAAGGAAAAACCTGATAAGTACTATCCTGAAATTTATGGTTTGAAAGAAGCAGGAGGAGGAAACGTTCTCGTTATTTCCCCTGTTCCTTTTGATCAGCTTGGATATAACACAAACGTGCCGAAACAACCAATGCCCGGTTTTACAATGCAGGCGATGGAAAAAATACCAAGTGTAGTTTCTGTCGGGGGAATATTCTTGACAGGAATGTACTGGCTCACCAAACGTAAAAATGAAATTGCCAGGGAAGAAAGAATAAATATGAGGGGAGAAAAAAATGAAAACGAATAATTTGTTCAGACTATCCTTCTGGAAAAGCGTTTCTGCAATAGTAATTATAGTTGGATTATATTCAATAATTTCAAGGTTTGCACTTGGATTAGGATGGACAACTAATTTATCAGATTTGGTCCCGTGGGGTTTGTGGATTGGGTTTGATTTTATAGGCGTAGGATTAGCTGCTGCCGGATTTACTATTGCAGCAACAGCGCATATTTTCAATGCTCATAAATATCATTCCATTGTAAGACCTGCAATTTTAACGGCTTATATCGGTTATATAATTGTAATCTTATTACTCATCATAGATCTTGGTAAACCACGGAATTTTTGGCATCCCCTGGTTATGTGGAATCCCCATTCGGTTATGTTTGAAATTACCTGGTGCGTTATCTGCTATTCAACTATACTGACATTAGAATTTGCGCCGATCATACTTGAAAAATTTAACTTAAAAGCCCCGATAGAACTGCTTAGAAAAATTTCAATTACTGTCATAATCTGTGGTGTGTTATTTTCAACACTACATCAATCGTCATTTGGTTCGCTTTACCTGATAGCCCCGACCAAGGTTTACCCCCTATGGTATTCATCTTATCTTCCTGTTCATTTCTTTATTTCCTGTATAGCCGCGGGTCTATCAATGATAATTTTCGAGGCATATCTTTGTGCGAGAGCATTCAGACAAGGATTGAAAGTTTGGGTCTTATCAGGCTTAGGGAAGGTTATTCTTACAGTACTTTCTATCGAACTGATTTTCAAATTTTCAGATTTACTTTTAAGTGGAAAGTTCAGTTACTTGTTTCTACCCATCCAGGAAACATATTTCTTTTGGCTGGAGATAATAATTGGTTCAATTATTCCTATAGCTATACTTTCAATTCCTGGATATATCAATGATAGAAAGTGGCTTTACTTCTCTTCTATATTTACAATTTCCGGGTTTGTATTGAATAGAATGAATGTCAGTATAACTTCTCTTGTGAGAACTTCCGGACAAAATTATACTCCTTCTTTCTATGAGATAAGCATTACACTTTTGCTGGTGGTTCTTGGAATGTGGGCATTCAGATTGATTACCAAAAACTTCAAAGTTTTTGAAACAAGCTTTGGACAAAATAGTGAAGCCGTTGAAACGGCTGATCTTAAACAAAGAGAATTAATATTTGGAAAGTAAAATGGAAAACACAAATGAACTTCCGGATTTTTATCGAGACAAAAAGTGTATATGGATGGAAGCAGATGTTGTTGCATATAAATTATGCGATCAGAATTATGATTGTGAAAGATGTTCTTTCGATTTTGTAATGAGAAATACATGGAAGGAAAAAATAGATCCTGATAAAGTAATTATGAATTTCGCAAATAATAATCTGATTGATAAGATAATCGGAAGAATTTCCGGAATAATATATGATGGAAAGCTTATTTATCTAAAAAACCAACTTGTGCTCAAACATATGTTTGGAAGCGTCTATACAATTGGTATAAATCAGCTTCTCTCAAATTTAATGGAGAACATAGATGACTTGGAATTGCTTAAAGATTACGGCTTAGTAAAAAAAGGCGATAAATTGCTTTCCATTAAAGGTAAGTGGGGTAACAAAGAGGTTCTTTCGCCGATGAATTTTACACTTCTGCAAAAGCTGGATATTGATCCCGATGAATTTCCTGATGATAACGTGTTTGGTGTTGCTTCTGTTAGTGAGCCTGAAATTAGGCTTGCCCGGATTTCTGTAGAAAAAATAAAAAGAGAAAACTTCAGATTGTTAAAAAAGCTGAGAGGATTTTTAAGGACTGAGCCTGAGATAGGTTATACGATGATGGATGGGGGGAATAAATGTGAATTTCTCTATGAGGCAATAGGACGTGAAACTTTCCTGGAAATACTTTCCCTTTTACCCTGATTTATATATTAAAACAGGCTGTTTCTATACTATTTTGAAACGGCCTCTTTCTTATAATATTTCTCACTTTTCGAATTTATTGAAAATTTAAACACTTTTAGGTAAGTTTCTTACGGGGTCAGAGGGGGTTTTTTTTAATGAAGGCGAAGTTCTTCAATAAGCTTAGTACAAGGCTTATTATTTCCATTTCAGTTATCCTTTCGCTGGTTCTTGCAATATATACCTATATCTCAATTACAAATCTGAGAGATGACCTTACCCGGGCCAGGCTCCTTAGTGCATACAATTCAAGCGATATTATTAAGAAGTCGACACGCTACAGTATGCTTTTAAACAGGCGTGATGATGTTCACCAGATTATTAATACAATCGGTACTGAACAGGGAATTATTGGAATAAGGGTTTACAATAAATCAGGGATAATTGCCTACTCAACGGATTCAACAGAAATTTCACATAAGGTATCAATGGCCGATGAAGCCTGTGCAGCATGTCATAAAAGTTCAGGGCATATTGAAGAACTTACTTCACAAAGCAGGGTAAGATATTTTAAAAATGCCAAAGATAACACCAGAGCATTAGGCTTAATAAATCCCATAAAAAATGAAAAAGATTGCAGCACTGCTGATTGTCATGCACATGAACCTTCGGTAAAAGTTCTTGGTGTTCTCGATGTAATGGTCTCAATGAAAGAGCTCGACGAGGCAATTGAAAAAAATACCACAACCACAATTACATATTCCATACTCATAACCATTATCATTTCGGCTTTCTGCGGTTTATTTATCAAGGTTATTGTTAGCAAACCGTTATCAAATATTAACAAGGGTATTCAGGAGGTAGGGAAAGGGAATCTTAATTATAAAATAGAAATTAATTCCAAAGATGAATTAGGCAATGTAGCGCGCAGATTTAATGATATGTCAGAAAAGCTGGATGCTGCTTATAAAGAGATTAAGGATTGGAGTGACAATTTAAATCAGAAAGTTCAGCAGAAATCAGAAGAGCTTAAAAACATTTATAACCAGGTAATTCAAATAGAAAAACTGGCGTCACTTGGAAAGCTTTCGGCTACCGTAGCTCACGAACTTAACAATCCTTTAGCAGGCATACTTACTTATAGCAAACTCATTTCAAAGAAATTATCCGGGCAACAAAAGGGCGGCGAATATAAAAAACTTATTGAATACCTTGACTTGATAACGGGCGAATCTTCTCGTTGCGGAAAAATAGTTAAGGATCTTTTGCTTTTTTCACATGAAAGCAGGGGCGAATTTGTGGAAGCAAACCTGGTTGAGATTGTGAACAGGTGTGTAACCCTGATTCATCACCATCTTGAAATGAACGAAATTAAACTTGATAAAAATTTTATTGATAATGAAATTAAAATTAAGTGCAGCCCTGAAAAAATTCAGGAAGCCTTAATTGCTATGTTGATTAATGCAATAGAGGCAATGCCAAATGGTGGAACAATAAAGTTAGATTTAGTGCCGGAGCCGGATTCAGTTATTCTAAAAATATCAGATGAAGGAACGGGAATAGATAATAAAGACTTACCCCACATCTTCGAGCCGTTTTATTCTACAAAAGAAGCGACCAAAGGAACCGGACTCGGACTGGCTGTAGTCTATGGAATTATAAAAAATCATAATGGAGAAATAGTAGTAGAAAAAACATCTCCTGTAGGCACAACATTTAAAGTCGTTTTGCCAAAGATTTTGTAAACAAGAGAGGATAAAATGAAAGATCAGTACAATATTTTAATTGTCGATGACGAAAAAATAGTGAGGGAGTCATTATTTCATTGGTTTGAAGAAGAGGGCTACAATGTGGAAACAGCGGAAGATGGTGAGTTGGCGCTAAAGAAATATGAAAAAGAGAAATATGATCTGCTGCTTGTTGATATGAAAATGCCGGGAATGAGTGGAATCGATCTTTTGACAAAAATTAAATCGATTGATAAAGATGCCTTGGTAATATTAATAACCGCATTTGCTTCTGTACCTACTGCTATAACGGCTCTGAAGCAAGGGGCTTACGACTATGTAACAAAGCCTGTTGATCCTGATGAACTTGCGCATCTTGTTAAAAAGGCTCTTGAGCAAAGATCGCTGAAGCAGGAAAATAAAATTCTTAAAGAAAATATTGAAGAAATTATAAAACCTGATAACCTTATTGGTGAAAGCCTGCAAATGAAAAAGATTTATGAATTAATCAATACTGTAGCTCAGACGGATACAACGGTTATGATAAGAGGAGAAAGCGGCACCGGTAAGGAGCTTGTTGCAAAGGCTATACATATTAATAGCAGGAGAAAATATTTCCCGATTATTCCCGTTAACTGTGGTGCTTTAGCAGAATCATTACTTGAAAGTGAGTTGTTTGGGCATGAAAAAGGAGCTTTTACCGGAGCTCAATTTAAAAGAAAAGGTAAATTCGAAATGGCAGATGGAGGAACGTTGTTCCTTGATGAGGTTGCAACGATTTCAACAAAAATGCAGATAGAAATTCTACGGGTGATAGAATCGAAACAATTTAATCGTGTAGGGGGTAATCAAACTATTCACAGTGACTTCAGACTAATTACTGCCACAAATCAATCACTTGAAGATCTTGTTAAGGAAGGAAAATTCAGAGAAGATCTTTACTACAGACTAAATGTTTTTACAATCCATATTCCTCCTCTGAGAGAAAGAAGAGGGGATATACCCTTGTTATCTCATTTCTTCCTGCACAAACTAACAACAGCCATGAATAAGCCAATTAAAAAAATTAATGATGAAGCAATGAGTTTTCTTACTGAATATGAATGGCCGGGCAATGTACGTGAACTTGAAAATGCAATAGAAAGAGCTGTGGTCATAGGAAAGTGTGATACAATAAGGGTTGAAGACCTTCCATTTCATATTGCTACTAATCATATAAATATTGAATCTGGTGATAAAAGTCTGGCGGCAGTAGAAAAGAAATACATTTTGCAAATATTGAATGAGAACAACTGGAATATATCCAGAAGTGCACTTCAGCTTCAGATTGATAGAGTGACGCTTTACAACAAAATTAATAAATACGGATTACGTGACAGCATTGAAGTATGAACATTTATATTATTCCGTTAGAACTAAAGAATAAGTCATTACTTGATCACGCTGTTAATGAATTGTCACAAAGTTTTTCATCAAATATTTTTGTTGAGATTCTGAATATACCCATTGAAAATGCTCTTTCGGCCAGCCGATCACAATATTATTCAACTCAAATAATTGCAAACAGTGCTGAACTAACCTCCCATCTTGATGGCAAAGTATTAATTCTTACAAGTCTGGATCTTTTTGTCCCCGCATTAACTTATATTTTTGGTGAAGCTCAGCTTAGGGGAAAGTATTCAATAGTTTCAGCCTGCAGGTTGCATGAAGAATTTTATTCCGGCCAGACAAACGAAGCTCTTTTAATTGAAAGGACCAATAAAGAAGTATTGCACGAGCTCGGACATAATTTTGGATTAAAACATTGTAATGATTGGGATTGTGTAATGCATTCATCTCCGGGAATTGAACAGGTAGATATTAAAGGGAGATTTTATTGTAAGAATTGCAGAAAAGTGATTCCGTTGAAATATTCCGATCTTTAAACTTTGTAGCCCAACGGTGTAAGGCTGAGCTACAAAACATAATCTGGTTCGAAGTTACTTTCTGAATTCTTTGTAAACCTCTTTGAATTTTTCTATTGCGAAGTCCAGATCTTCTTTTGAATGCGCGGCCGAAATCTGAACTCTTATTCTAGCTGTACTTTTAGGAACAACGGGGTAAAAGAACCCAATCACATAAATTCCTTTTTCGAGCAGTCGCGCCGCCATTTTTTGAGCTATCACTGCATCACCCAGCATAATAGGTACGATTGGGTGAACACCATCTTTTATTTCTAACCCTGCTTTTTTAATTCCTTCGCGGAAATATTTTGTGTTTTCTTCTAACTTATCACGCAAATGAGTTGTTGAACTTAACATTTCAAGCACTTTTAATGAGGCCGCTACTATTGAAGGAGCTACTGTGTTGGAAAACAAATAGGGACGGGAACGCTGTCTTAGCATTCCGATTATTTCTTTTCGTCCGCTTGTATAACCGCCGCTTGCTCCGCCGAGGGCCTTGCCCAATGTTCCGGTTATAATATCCACTCTTCCGAGTACATCACAATATTCCGGAGTCCCTTTCCCGTGTTTTCCCATAAAACCAACGGCGTGTGAATCATCAACCATTACCATTGCGCCGTATTTATCAGCTAGATCACAAATTCCTTTGAGATTCGCTATGAAGCCATCCATTGAAAATACACCGTCAGTGGCAATAAGCATGTTTCTTGAGCTTGCTTTTGCTTCCTTTAATTGAAGTTCAAGGTCTTCCATGTTATTGTTTTTATAACGGAATCTTTTTGCTTTACAAAGTCGTACACCATCTATGATGCTTGCATGGTTTAACTCATCGCTTATTACTGCGTCTTCTTCCGAAAGAATCGTTTCGAAAAGTCCTCCGTTTGCATCAAAGCAGGATGTGTAAAGTATTGTATCTTCTGTTTCAAGAAATTCTGAAATCTTTTGCTCAAGCTGCTTGTGGATATCCTGCGTTCCACAGATAAATCTGACAGAGGATAATCCATATCCCCATTTATCAAAACTTTCTTTTGCTGCTTTTATTATTTCGGGATTGTTTGCCAGTCCCAGATAATTATTAGCGCACATATTTAAAACTTTTTGTCCACCTTTAACTTCAATATTTGCTCTCTGCGGGCTTACTATAACTCTTTCTTTTTTAAATAATCCCTCTTTCTCAATACCCTCAAGAACATCGTTGTAATGTTTTCTTGTTGTGTCAGTCATTTTAAAACCTCATAATTTTAGATTTGTCATCTGTACTTATATTAGAAATAGGATACAGATTATCACGAATTGTTAATCTTCAATCCAGTTGAGAATTACTTTTCCGGATTTTCCAGACTTCATTAATTCAAATGCTTCTTTATAATCTTTATAAGAAAATCTGTGCGTTATGATTTTTGAAATATCAAGACCTGATTGTATTATGGCTGTCATCTTATACCAGGTTTCGAACATTTTTCTGCCGTAGATTCCGCGAATTGTTAAACCGTTAAACACAACTTTTTCCCAGTTTACTGCAGCACTCGGTGGAAGAATACCAAGCAGTGCAATGTTTCCTCCATGAAACATAACATCAATCATGTCATTTAGAGCTTTAGGGCTACCGGACATTTCCAGGCCGACATCAAAGCCTTCCTTCATTCCCAATTCATTCATTACATCAGTTAACTTTTCCTTTGTAACGTCAACCGGTTTCTGAATGCCCATTTGTCTGGCAAGCTTTAATCTGTCTGGATTTATATCGGTTATTGCAACATTTCTCGCTCCGGCATGTTTTGCTATCATTGCAGCCATAATTCCTATTGGCCCGGCACCTGTAATTAAAACATCTTCACCTAACACGTCGAATGAAAGAGCTGTATGAGTTGCATTTCCAAAAGGATCGAAAATCGAAAAAACTTCTTTGGAGATATCTGGGTCACAATGCCATAAATTTGAAACGGGAATGGTAAGATATTCTGCAAAACATCCTGCCCGATTAACCCCAACTCCTTTTGTGTTCGGACAGAGATGATATCTTCCCGAAATACAATTTCTACAGTGACCACAAACAATATGACCCTCACCGCTTACCAACTCGCCAATTTTTACATCGTGAACATTGCTTCCGATTTTTTCTACTGTCCCTACATATTCGTGACCTGTAACCATGGGCACTGGAATTGTCTTCTTTGCCCAGTCATCCCAATTGTAAATGTGAATGTCGGTTCCGCAAATTGAAGTTTTATGAATTTTAATAAGAACATCGTTTATGCCGATTTCAGGTACTGGTACATCTTCAAGCCAGATGCCTGGCTCTGCTGATTTTTTTACAAGTGCTTTCATTATTTTATTCATTTTTAATTCCTTTGGGGAAAAGGGATTAAGTTCATTTTTAGTCCAATTTATCAGTTTTTATGAATGAATCAAAATTAAGTATTTAAAGTTAGAGATAAGGGTTTGAAAGGGCAAATATGTCTATAGAAACGCGGCACATCGCATAAGTGCAGAATAGTTTAGAGTAATTTAGTAGAAAGGTTAAAAACAATTTCCTATTGCGAGTAATTAAAAAAACACTCTTTCCAGAGCCATTTTTTTATTGTCATTGTAAGGCACACACATTGCGGCGGCGGCTTGTGCACTAACAGCTAAAAATTTCTGTGCTTCATCAAAATTATCAAAAATTATAAGCATACGTGGGTGGATTTTTTTAATAAATTTGTTCGGGACAGTAGTAATCAGGGAAGAATATTTTATTCCGTCTTTAACATAATATATTGCAGCAACATAGAAAATTTCTTTTTCGGGAAGAAATACCTTGTATAAGTTTTTACGATTTCCAACTTTATTCCATTCATAAAAACCAGACATGGGCATTATAGCTCTATTCTGATGCAACAAATCCCACCAGAAATTTTTGCTTTTTATTGTTTCCAGGCGTGAGTTATAAATTAGTGGTAAGTCTGGCGAAAATTGTATCCCCCAATTCAGATAACTTAAAATATATTTTCCATTTTCCAGTGTTATAGCTGGAACTTTGTCCTTTGGTGTGTTGCTGTTTTGAAGTTCCTCACTTTCAGCATCAATTTCATATCTGTACGCAAGGTCTTTTAAGAATTCGGCGGATATTTGATTTTTTAGTATTGAACACATGAAATTATCAGTAATAAAAAGGTGAGACACCCTCTATCTCACCCTTTAGTTTAACTTATTTTTTATGAAAAAAGTGTAGTTTCTTCCTTTCGATTCTTCCGGCTGGAAGGCAGGAATTTTTCAACTATAGGAAAGAGCCGGATATTTTTTCTTGCAGTGCTATCCAAGAAATCAATTAATTCTTTAGCTACTTTGAAAAGGTCATTCGGGACTCCGACAAACAAAAGTACTCTTTTGTTAGTAAATTTTGTCTGCCTTGTTGCAAGGTAACTCAGCTTTTCGAGTATTTTCGGATCTTTTAAATCTGCTTCAGTTAAAGTTATACCTATCGCATAACTTTTCTTGTAACGGGCAATTATATCAACATCAAAATTCCCGACCTTTGAAGGTTCGGGCAAATAAGTTCCATATTTACGGCTAACAGTTAGGTAGCCTTGTTTCCAGAATTTTTCTACCAGTAAATCAACGCTTCTTTGTTTATTTATATCAGTCATAACTACCTCCATCATTATCTTAACTTACCTTCAACATCAATGGTATAATCGGTGAAAATTTAACTTTATCAAAAACCTTCAGGTTCGCAATTCTTCCCAGCTCAAATCTTTTAATCGCAGAAGAATTTGACATCCTCCCGTATATAACTTTTTTCCCGTCTTTTCCCCGGCTTATATAATATGGATGCAGAACTATTTCATCCATTAAATAAAGGAATCTGACTTCGTTCCTGTTATTGATTGCAGAAGAAAAAATTTCCGATTTCATAATTGCTCCGCTTTTAGTTTAACCATCTGACTACACCAACTACCTTACCTACAATTGAAAATTCCTTGTCGGTTGTAATTTCAATTGGCTGGTAATTATCATTAGACGGAATCAGACGTATTTTATTGTTTTTATTTTCAAAAATTTTTACTGTTGCTTCATCGTCGAGCATAGCAACAACGATTTCCCCGTTTACCGGATTTTTGTTAGGTGTTACTATTACCAGATCGCCCTCAAAAATTCCCGAGTTTATCATACTATCGCCTTTTACCCGCAGAGCAAAACTGTCTTCAGCCTTTTTTATAAATGCAGGATCAACAACCACGCTGCCCTCAATATTTTCAATAGCAGTTATTGGAGAACCTGCTGCAACTCGTCCTATTATAGGCACTTTCGCGAAGACCTCATTTTTATAATTATACTCAGGTTTGTGTACATCGTTCCTTATAGATGATATTCCCCGGCTGGTATTACTTTCAATATTTAGATATCCCTTTTTTACCAGTGCATCAAGGTGTCTTTTAACACCAAAGGTTGAAGAAATCGAGAATTTTTTGCCGATTTCTCTTAGCGTCGGGGGATACCCAACTGATTCTCTGAATTGCTCAATATAAAGCAGAATTTCTTGTTGTCTTTCTGTTAATTGTTTTTTCATTTAAGTGCTCAATTGTTCACTAGGAATATAGTGAACAATTGAGCACTTGTCAAGAGATTCGTGAAATTATTTTAAGAAATAAATGTGCTAAAGTGGAAGAAAATTGGAAATAATAGCAAAAAACAAAAAAAAGCACTGAAAAATCAGTGCTTTTGTGAAAAATTATCTGTAGGAATATTAAACTTCTACGCCTTTTTTGTCAACGTATGTCAGCCAGTTATACCTGTCTTCAACCTCTGCTCTTTGCATAGCGGTAATTTCTTTGAAAAGATCCACAGCCAGATCGTTTGGATCGCTGTAATCAAATTTCATTTCGAAGCCTTTATAGGAGAGAAGCCCGACAGGAGAGATAACAGCAGCAGTGCCAGTCCCAAATACACGAAGAACATTTCCTTTCTTGTATTCGTCCATGACTTCATTAATGCTAATCAATCTTTCATTAACAGTTAGTCCTCTGTCGCGTAAAATCTGAATAACAGATTCGCGGGTAATACCAGGCAGAACTGTTCCCAATAGTTTTGGGGTTGCAATTTCATTTTTAAATTGCACAAATATATTCATCGTTCCTACTTCTTCTATGTATTTTTGCTCTATTGCATCAAGCCATAAAACCTGTGTAAAGCCTTGTTCTTTTGCCTTTTTTCCGGCCAGTAGACTCGCAGCATAGTTAGCCGGAGTTTTACATTCACCCATTCCTTTCCTTACAGCACGTACAAATTCATCTTGTGCAAGAATTTTTACTGGCTTAAACCCTTCAGGGTAATAAGCACCAACAGGCGAGAGCAGAATTATAAATTTATATTTTGATGATGGGCGAACACCCAGGAATTCATCGCTGCCATAAATAAACGGCCTTATATAAAGCGCTTCCTGTTCTCTTGTTGGTATCCAATCTTTTTCTATTGAAACTAATTCGCTCATAGCATGCATCACAAATTGCGGGTCAACTTCGGGAATGCAAATTCGTTTTGCTGATCTGTTAAGTCTGGCAATGTGCCGGTCTGCTCTAAACATTACAGCTTCACCAGAGGTTGTTTTGAATGCTTTCAGCCCTTCAAAAATAGCTTGCGCATAATGAATGAACATTGTTGCAGGGTGAATTAACAGATTCTCAATAGGTTTGATTGTAGGATTATGCCAGTCTTTTCCCGGCTCATAATCCATTTCAAAAATATGGTCTGTGTAAGTGAGCCCAAAACCCAGATTTTCAGGGATTTGAACCTTTGTGGGCCTTTCTTTTATTAAATATTTAATTTTTTCCATATTAAGCCTATTTTAAATAAAATATAATAAACTCAAACCATATTTACACAATTTAAATCACATTTAAAAATAAAATTGCCCGGTGGAGGGTTACCGGGCACAACAAAGATCCATTAAGGGGGGATAAACTTAATGAATCTCAAGGAGTTGAACTTAACATTAATCAAAATTATAGTCAACGAGTATTTTTTAAAACTGCTAATTCTGCATTTATTTTCATATATGTGGAATGAGATTAGAAAAACAGCATCCATAACACATAATCTAGAATCAGAATTAGCGCTGATGACATAACAAACGAACGGATTGTTGAAAGGCCAACCCCTTCCGCACCGCCTTCTGTCCTGAACCCAATATGGCAGCCCAAAAGTGACGTTACAGCCCCAAAAAATACTGCTTTTACGAGACCAGCAATTAAGTCAGAAAAAATAAAAAATCTTTTTACAGATTCGAAAAAGACATCGAACGAGACACCCAAAAAATAATTTGAAACAATATAAGCCCCTAAAATAGCGATAAGATCAGCAAATATGACTAGTATTGGCAACATAATTATTGCAGAAAAAAACCGGGGCATTGCAAGGTATCGGACAGGACTAATTGCCATTATTTCCAAAGCATCAATCTGTTCTGTAACTTTCATCGTTCCCAACTCTGCTGCAATAGATGCGCCAACTCTACCGGCAATAACGATTCCGGTAAGAACGGGGCCGAGTTCGGTTATGATCGCCCTGCTGGTTGCGGCACCTAAAAATGATAATGGAGCTATTCCTTTTAGTTGATATGCAGCCTGCCATGCTGCAACTGCTCCTGTAAAAACTGCGATTATCAAAACTAAAGGAAGTGAGTTAGTTCCTATGTGTTCCATCTGATAAAACACAATTTTTCTGCTTTTAAATATTGTCGGAAAGCTCTTTAGAATTCCAAAAAGCAGATTGAAAACCTGTCCGACCTCTTCCAGGAAGTTCAGTGTTTTATGACCTAACTTTTGAAGAAAAGTGATTAACAAAATTTAGTCCTTAAATATTCAGTTTTAATTTACAAAAAAAACTATGATTTTTATCCAAAAGTATACATTACACTCTAAAATCTTATGGTTTGTACCAAATTTTGTAATTCTAAAGTTGTTAAAAATTGTATGCTTAACCCTAAATTCATATCTTACAATCCTTCATTTTATAAAAGAATATGTAGGATTTCTTATTATAGTATGCTATTTGGCAGATAATCCTATTAATTTTTATTATTTAATAAATGTAGGCATCGATAATGACTTCAAATAAAAATCTTTTATCCTGGGTTGAGGAAATGAGCAAACTTTGCAAACCGGATAATATTCATTGGTGTGACGGCTCGCAGGAAGAATATAATAAATTTGCAAATATCTTGGTTGAAAAAGGCACATTTAAAAAATTAAATGAAGAATTAAGACCGAACAGCTATCTGGCAGAATCAGATCCTTCCGATGTTGCGAGAGTTGAAGATCGAACATTTATATGTTCTAAAGAGGAGAAAGATGCAGGTCCGACAAATAACTGGGAAGATCCAGTTAAAATGAAAGCAACACTTACCACTTTGTTTGACGGATCAATGAAGGGAAGAACAATGTATGTTATCCCTTACAGCATGGGTCCTATCGGCTCGAATATTTCTCACATAGGTGTGCAACTTACAGATTCAGAATACGTAGTTTGCAGCATGAGGATAATGACAAGGACTGGGAAAAAGGTGCTGGATACTTTGGGTGACAATAACTTTGTGAAATGTTTGCATTCGGTTGGGTACCCGCTTGAAAATGGTAGGGAAGATTTAAGGTGGCCATGTAATAAAACAAAATATATAGTCCATTTTCCTGAAGAAAAAATTATTTGGTCATATGGAAGTGGTTATGGAGGTAATGCATTATTGGGTAAAAAATGTTTTGCTTTAAGAATTGCATCTTATATGGCGAAAGAACAAGGCTGGCTTGCAGAACATATGTTAATACTTGGCATTACTTCTCCGGAAGGAGATAAGAAATATATTGCAGCAGCTTTCCCGAGTGCATGCGGTAAAACAAATTTAGCAATGTTATCTTCTACTCTACCGGGATGGAAAGTTGAAACTGTTGGAGATGATATCGCATGGATGAAATTCGGAAAAGATGGAAGACTTTACGCGATAAATCCTGAAGCAGGATTCTTTGGTGTTGCACCGGGAACATCGATGGAAACAAATCTTAATGCTATGCTGAGTATGAGAGCTAATTCTATTTTTACAAATGTTGCATTAACCCCTGAAAGAGATGTTTGGTGGGAAGGAATGACAGAAGATAAACCTAAGAGATTAACAAATTGGCTTGGACACGAATGGACTCCAGATAGTGGAGAGGTTGCAGCACATCCAAATGCTCGATACACAGTTCCGGCAAATCAATGTCCTGTCATTGATCCTAATTGGGAAGATCCTAAAGGTGTGCCGATCTCTGCAATTCTTTTTGGCGGCAGAAGAGCTACTACGATTCCTTTAGTTTACCAGGCTTTAAACTGGAGCCATGGAACATTTATGGGTTCGATTGTTTCTTCAGAAAAGACAGCAGCAGCAGCTGGAAAGATCGGTGAAGTCAGACACGATCCTTTTGCGATGCTTCCTTTCTGTGGATACAATATGGGGGATTACTTTGCGCATTGGTTAAAGATTGGCGAAAGTGCAGATGAGAATAAACTTCCAAAGATTTTTTATGTGAACTGGTTTAGAAAAAATAAAGATGGAAAATTTATCTGGCCTGGATATGGTGAAAACATTCGCGTACTAAAATGGATTTTAGAAAGAGTATCAGGAAGTGGCAATGCTGACAAAACACCTATTGGTTACTTACCCAAAGATGGAGCTATTGATACTAACGGGTTGTTTGTTGACAAGGAAGGTTTGAAGTCTATACTCTCAGTTAGTAAAGAAGATTGGCTCACTGAAGCTGAAGAGATTGAGAACTATTATAAAAAATTCGGTAGTAGCCTTCCTCATAAATTAAGCGAGCAGTTATCAAGTCTGAAGGAGAGGCTAATTAATTACAAGAATTAGGGCTTTCTGCTACTAATTAAAATGGATTAAAATTGGCTGAATTTTCAAAATGAGACAAAAATTCACCCTTTCTAATTTTTGCATTTTTTACTAAAATAATCACTTGATTGATTAGCGCGATGACCCAGTGTTCGTTATTCTCGTAATTTATTATTTGGTAGTGGGTTACAAAACCACCTCGTATCAATTTATCTTGGAAATTGCTTAAAAATATTTTCTGTATGGTTTTTAATTAGGTAAATCTTTAGCATTATTCTTGATACTTCTCTCTATGTAACATGTTATTTTCAGTAGTTTTATGGAGAAAATCGTGTGGTGAAAGAGGAAGAGCCCTTATTAGAGCTTTTTAATAAGGCACCTGTTGGAATTATCACATTCACTGGTGAGGGCATTGTAAAATATACAAATGAGAGTCTCAGTAAGATTGGGAATCTTTATAAAATAGATTTCTCCGGTCTTAAAGGAAGCAATGTATTTAAAGACCAAATCATTGCTGGTACTGATCTTATTAAAGAGTTCAATTTATTGAAAGATGGACTTCCTTTCGAAAAAGAAATTAAAAGCTTTCAAACAATTACAAAAGGGTCAATCTCGCTTATCTTAAAAGGCTCTCCTTTTTTTGAAGGAGATAATTTTGCCGGCGGTATTTTAATCCTTGAAGATATGGGGATAACTTCTGAAGCTAAGAAAGAACAAGATGAGCGCGGTAATTTAATTGAGAAAGTTTTTTCTCAAACAAATTCCTACGTGTTAGTAACAGATACACAAGGGAAAATTAAATTTGCTTTTGGGAAAGAATCGGTCGGCCTCAGACAGCCAAATTCCTTATCACCAGATTCCTCAATTAGCGATTTTTTTCCTGCTTCAAAACAGAAGGTGATTGACTCTGCGATTGAACGTGTGAAGGAAACAAAGTCTCCTACTGAGTTTAATCTTGAAATTACAGTTGATAATAAAACACTATATTTTGATTGTCGCATTGAACCAAGCCTAGACAGAAAAAAACAGGTAGAGTTTTTATCCTATATTGTCGAAGACGTTTCTGACAGGATTAGCGAGAGTATAAGGCTTAAGAAAGAACGTGATGAATTGTTGAAGCTCCAATCAATAAGTGAAGCATTAACTGATGCTTTGTTCGTTGTTGATCTTGAAGGAAAAGTTTTGTTCTGGAATAAAGCGGCAGAAGGTTTGTTCGGTTATTCCAGAAGTGAAGTTTACGGAAAATTTTTTGGCCGTATTCTTGGATTGTTTGATATAAGCTTTTTCAATGAAATAAAAAAAGAGCTTGATAATTCCGGTCTGTGGGTAAAGGAAATAACTGTATTTAAGAAAAACAGAGAGAAAGAAGTTGTTGAAGCAAAATTTGCATATACAAGTTCAGATAAAAATGAGATTATTATTCTTTGTTCAAACATTACAAAAAGGGCTCTTAATGAACAAGACTTAAAATTATCAGAAGAGAGATATAAAAATTTTATTTCACAAACAGAAGAATTGTTGTGTTCGCTTGAGATTGATGGAAGTATTTCTTTTGTAAATCAGGCTTTTATAAAAGTTCTTAAGTATGCGGAAAATGAGCTATTAAAAAAGAATATTGTCGATTTGATTGAGTCTGATAAAAACGATGCAGCTGGATTAAATTTTCAGTCAATTGATAAGCTTGTAAATAAGAGATATGAGTTATTGTTCAAGTCTAAATACGGTAATTCAATTCTTTTATCATCCCGATTTGTTCCTGTACTAAATGAAGCTGGCAAAATAAAACAATTCAACTGTTACTTTTTTGATATATCGGAAAGCAAAGCAGAAGAAAATAACCTCCTTCTGTTTAAAGCATTGTTCGAAGCCTCGAATGACGGTATTGCGCTTGTGAGAGATAAAAAACTAATCCTTGTTAATGATGAATTTGCAACCATTTTCGGTTATCCTGGTGGAAATGATCTTTATAAAAAAGAGTCGTCTGAGTTAGTAGCTGAAGATGATGTTGATAAAGTAACAGAGTATTTCAGGCAAATTGAAAACGGCAGACAAACTCCCCAACGGGTGGAGTTTATTGGTAAAAAACTGGATGGAAACAGCTTCTATGCAGAAGTAACGGCAGCATCTTTTATCTTCAACAAGAATCCTTATGTCGTAATGATTGCACGTGATGTTACAGAAAAGAAACGTGCACAACAGGTGATAAAAAATTCAGAAGAAAAATATAGAAACATAACTGAAAACATAGATGATTTTCTGTTTACGTTTGAACGTGTTGGTAAGTATCTTCGTCCTATCTTTTATACTTCATCAGTCGAAAAAACTACCGGCTATTCACAGACTGATATGCTCGGAGACTCAAAATTATTTATGAAGATTGTTCATCCCGATGATCTTGAGGTACTGAAAAGTAAAATAATGAGTCTGATGAGAAGTAAAATTCAGCTTTCAACGGAGTTTGAATTCAGAATAATCAACAAGCATGGTAATATTGTGTGGGTTAGGACCAAATTAAATGTTATAAGAGATAGCGAAGGGCTAATTCAAAAACTTTATGGTTTGGTTAGCGATATTTCTTTACGGAAAAAAGCGGAAGATGATCTTAAAAAGTCTACTGATAATCTTATAAAACTTAATGAAACAAAAGATCGGTTCATTTCAATTATTTCTCACGACCTAAGAACACCGTTCAGCTCGATTCTTGGCTTTACGGATTTATTATTAAATGATGAAGGTTTAAGTGAAACAGAAAGAAAACAATATGTAAATTTTATCCGTGAATCTTCAAATTCAATGCTTTCGCTTGTAAACTCACTTCTTGACTGGACTAGATTACAAACAGGAAGAATTAAGTTTGAACCAGAAAGAATTGAAGTTTATAAAATTATAAATAAATCTCTGAATGCTTTAAAAGGAACAGCTTTTCAGAAAGGCATAGAACTTAAATCAAATGTTCCTGAAGATGTTTTTGCTTTTGTTGATAATGATTTAATACTACAGGTATTCAATAATCTTATTTCAAACGCGATCAAGTTTACCGGGAAGGGAGGCAATATTACAATTTCTGTATCACCTTCTGAAGCTTTAAGATTTTTAGAGTTCTCAGTAAAGGATAACGGCACAGGAATTCTGAAAGAAAACCTAGATAAATTATTTAATGTTGATGCTAAGTTTACTTCTGAAGGTACTGCCGGTGAAAAGGGAAGTGGTCTTGGCTTATCACTTGTAAAGGAAATTATTGAAAAACATGGCGGTACAATCAAAGTCGAGAGTGAATATGGTAAAGGGAGTGAGTTTAAATTTACTTTACCGATTGCATCAGCTAATATTTTATTGGTGGATGACAGCAAAACTGATAAATTGCTGT
The DNA here is from genome assembly GCA_964595355.1 of uncultured Ignavibacteriaceae bacterium. Classification (GTDB taxonomy): domain Bacteria; phylum Bacteroidota; class Ignavibacteria; order Ignavibacteriales; family Ignavibacteriaceae; genus JAKAGZ01. The sequence continues at coordinate 22,666 of CAZQQD010000004.1, forward strand.
ACTCAAAGATATTAAAACATATTGCGCCCGATTATAATATAGAAATTGCATCTGATGGTAAAGAAGCGCTAGATAAAATATTAAGTGCGCCTCCAGCACTCTTAATTACGGATCATTCAATGCCTGTTATGAATGGCTACGAATTGGTTAAAGGTGTTCAAGACTCAGACCTAAAAGGTAAACCACCGATAATGATTCTGGCCGCTAATCTGGACAGAAGTATAATCCATGATTATAATGAACTGGGTATTGAATACGTCTTCCAGAAACCTGTAACATTGAGCGATTTTAAGAAAGCTGTTGAAAAAGCCTTAAGACAGGGTGTTGAGTTAAAGTAAGTTTAGACTTTTCTTAATACATATCCGGCAAGTGGATTTATTTTTAATTCGTGTTCTATAAACCCCAGACTTTTTATCCCTGCGGTTTTTTCATTAACTAATATTTCCCATTTGCCTTCCGGTAAATTAACGGAGAGCTCCCTTTTATGGTAGGCGTTTAAAACCATAAAATAGGTTTCTTTTTTAAGAGTTAATTCGAAACTTAAAAAAAACGGTTGATCGCTCTTTTTATAAAATTTGATTTCATCATGCTCGGCTCGTCTGAAGGCTTCATACGTATTCCGTAACTGAATTAATCCTTTATAGTAAAATAAAAGCTCTTCATTTATTTTTGCGTGCTCATAATTGATATAATTTGTTTCATTATCTTTTTCATAACTGTTATGATCAAGTTTTCCAATATCTGGATCTTTCGCGTTTGTATTTTTTGAAATTACTTTACTTCTTGCAAATTCCTGTCCTGAGTGTATCATAACGATTCCCTGGCTTACAAATAAAAACAAAGCAGCAAGTTTGTTTATTTTAAATTGCAGAGGAGTAAGTTTTATATTTTTATAAAGATCATCAATTACCTGATCTTTCTTTACCTCACCAATAGCCAGACGAATAAAATCTCCGAGCGTATAACCGTCGTGTGATTCGAGATAATTTACTGAATGTTCTTTCCTCTGGAATAATCCGTATCGATCTTTTACCAAAGTACCAGTAATAAAACTTTTAATTCTGTCATAATCATTGTTGCCAAACCAGTTTTCAAAAAGCCAACCTTTACCATTAAAGGGATTTTCCCCCTTTACTCCGTTCCTGATCTGATCATTCCAGCTTGCAAAACCGCGAAGAGAAAATCCTGCAGGATCCTGACCACCACCCCATGGTTCCGCTATTAAAATCACATTTGGATTTATTTTTTGTGCTTCTTCTGCGATTTCTTCAATGGTTTGCCAGTCGATGAGTTTTGCCATATCAAAACGAAATCCATCTATATGATATTCATTCATCCAGTAAAGAATGCTGTCAATTATCATTCTTCGCACCATCGGTCTTTCAGTTTTGAGGTCATTGCCTGTATAGCTTTGTGAAGTGAGTTTCCCATGAGCGTCTTTTCTAAAATAATATTCTTTATCGATCTCTTTTAAATTGCCAATTTCGTATTCGGATAAGTGATTATAAACTACATCCATAACCACGGCAATTTTGTTTTTGTGGAATTCTTTTACAACATCTTTAAATTCATTAATTTGTTTTACTTCGTAACCACTCCAGGTTTTCCAATTAATTTTTTTGCCTCCATCAGAGTAATATGAATTCGGAGCAAAAAATGCCGCAGTCATATATCCCCAATGATTTGTTTCATAGGGATTCCATTTATTTTTTCTTTTTAAAAAATTTTTGTTGAAAGGGATTTCAATATTTGCAAATTCCTGAATGGGAAGTAATTCTACTGTATTAACACCGAGTTTTTTTATGTATTCTATCCCCCCGGTAATTCCTTTTTCAATCAGTCCCTTATATGTTCCGGGATGTTTAGCACCCGACGAAAGGTGAGCGGTCATATCGCGAAGATGTATTTCGTAGATTATCAGATCACGCCAGTCTCTCTGAATCCATTCATCGTTTCCCCATTCATAATCATTCTCTTTAATAACTATTGATTTACGAGGATTTAAATAATTATTAAAAGTAGCAACTGCTTTTGAATAAGGGTCTATGCAAACGACCTCTTCTTTACTATTTTTAATTTGGTAGCCGTAGAATGAACCATAAAGTTCTCCGTCAATGATAGTTTCCCAAACACCATCGTTGTCACTAATCATTTTAAATTTTTTACCTGACGAGTTGTCGACTCTTGAGTAAATAATTAATACAACTCTTTCAGCTTGTGGCGCAAATAATCGGAATATGGTTTTGCCATCTTCAATAAACGAGCCGAGTCTTTTATGAGAATAGAATTTATCGAGATCTTTTTTATGCATTAGGAATTGGAACAATGTTGATGAATTTTTCCAGGTTTTCTAAATCCAAACTGTTAATCTATGAAACTTCTATTCAGAGGTCAAAATTTTCCCGTCAACAACGGGAGTAACACAAATAAGAGGATGTTCAGGAACATCAAAATGCGAAAAAATTTCTTCAAAGAGCTGGAAATGCATTCCACGTTTTTCGAGCTTTGAAAATTTACTGTATTTCATAAATTCACTTTTCGCGTTCTGTGGTGCATCAAATTTGTATGCAGAATTAAAATCTTTTTTAACCCTGCTTTTAAGGAATTCGATTTTGTTATCGTCACCCCCTTCACGTTCGTAGGCCATTGCACGAAAACCGATAACAAATCCATTATTAATTATTAAGTAAATATTCAGGATGATTTCATTCATTTGATGAGAAGATTTAGATTATATTGCATCTTTGTGCCACTTAATAAAGCTGACCGTATTGACACAAAGACGCTAAAAGAATTATTTTTTCGGACTTATCATATTTTCGGGGCGAACAACTTCATCAAATTTCTCTGCAGTTAATAATCCGAGAGTCACAGCGGCTTCCTTTAAAGTTGTGTGTTCCTTATGGGCTTTTTTTGCAACCTTTGCCGCATTGTCATAACCGATATGAGGATTAAGTGCCGTTACAAGCATCAGCGAATTCTCAAGATTTTTTTGGATGTTCTTTTTGTTCGCTTCAATTCCAACAATACAATTGTTTGTGAAACTTTCACACGCGTCAGAAATTAATCTGATAGATTGCAACACATTGAAGATTATTACTGGTTTGAAAACATTTAGTTCAAAATTACCACTTGCACCTCCAAAAGTTACTGTCACATCATTTCCAAACACTTGTGCACAAACCATAGTCATTGCTTCAGATTGAGTTGGATTAACCTTGCCTGGCATTATTGAACTTCCCGGTTCGTTTGCAGGAAGTGAAATTTCTCCAATACCACAGCGTGGACCTGAACCGAGCCATCGGATATCATTTGCTATTTTCATCAGCGAAGCAGCGAGTGTTTTCAGAACGCCACTGAATTCTACAAGTGCATCGTGTGCAGCAAGAGCTTCAAATTTGTTGCGGGCAGAAACAAATGGTTTCCCTGTAAGTTTTGAAATTTGAGCAGCAGCTTTAACTGCAAAATCGGGATGGGTATTTAATCCTGTTCCTACTGCTGTACCACCAAGAGCTAATTCATACATTCTTTGAAGAGCAGCATTAATTCTTTCAAGTCCATTTGTTAATTGCTGAACATAACCGGAAAATTCTTGTCCGAGTGTCAGAGGCGTTGCATCCATTAAATGTGTTCTTCCGATTTTTATTATGTCTTTAAATTCTTTTGCTTTTACGTCAAGTGCATCACGCAACTTTGTGACCATTGGTATGAGTCTTCGGTTAATTTCCTCAACCGTAGCTATATGCATTGCTGTTGGAAAAGTATCATTAGATGATTGTGCTTTGTTAACATCATCGTTTGGATGAACCGGTTTTTTGCTTCCTTTTTCTCCACCTGCAAGTTCAATGGCGCGGTTTGAGATTACTTCATTTGCATTCATGTTTGTCTGTGTTCCGCTACCTGTTTGCCAGACAACAAGTGGAAAATGCTCATCAAGTTTTCCTTCGATAACTTCATCAGCAGCTTTTACTATCAAATCTGCTTTTTCATCCGGTAATATTCCTAATTCTTTATTAGTTAGGGCTGCAGCTTTTTTAAGTATTCCAAGAGCTCGTATTATTTCTCTTGGAAATCTCTCTCCACCGATTTTAAAATTCATTAGTGATCTGGCTGTTTGTGCCCCATAATATTTATCAGCCGGGACTTTTATTTCGCCCATGCTATCTGTTTCTACTCTATAATTATTCATAATATTTCTCCCTTTTTAGCTAGAATTTTGTTCATAATCTATAAATTTCGACAGAATTACTAATGTAATTTACAATAATTCCCAGAAATTTTTTTTATTAATTATTTAAACAAATCCAATACTTTATCTCAAAAATTTGTACTTTCTTTTTATGCCGGAACTTTAAATTATAGGCATCGGTTATAAAAATAAGATTTATGGAGAGTTATAGATGCTAACTAAAGGCGCACTTGAAAAAGCAAAACATTATATAAAATCGCATTCAGCTAAAGCTGAGAAAGGAGATTTTAAAAATATAAGTGGTCCTTGCATTACGATATCGCGTGAAGCAGGTGCGGGGGCTGAAGTTGTGAGTCAGATTTTAGTTGATATGTTCTCAAAATTTAATCCTGACGGTGAGCATCCCTGGGCTGTGTTTGATCAAAACCTTATAGAAAAAGTTCTTCAGGATCATCATCTTCCTATGCGTCTTGGTGAAATAATGGAAGAGAGGAAGTATTCGGTTGTTAGTTCAATTTTGAATGAAATGATCGGAGGACACCCAGGGACCTGGACTCTTTTCCATAAAACCACAGAAACCATTCTACAGCTTGCACATATGGGTTACTGCGTAATTGTAGAGCGAGGTGGAAATATTGTTACTGCTAAAATGGACAACTGTTTTCACGTAAGATTAATTGCTTCAGATGAGGATAAAATTTCACATGTTATGGAAGTTTATAACTTTAGCCGTAAAGAAGCTATTGATTATATTAAAAAAGAAGATGAGAACAGGAGGGAATATATTAGGGCGTATTTCCATAAAAATATTGATGATCTGGAATTGTATCACCTGATTGTAAATACCAGCAAATTGAATTATGAACATACCGCAAGCTCAATATACAGCGCCGTTATGAAAAATTGCTCACAATATATTAAACAAGTTGAGGTGAAAAATTATGGTTAGATTTTACTATAAATTTGTTGTGGTAATTTAAATAGTTTTTAATGAACGGATAATTTTTATAACTTTGGAGCAGCAAAAAAAGGAAATAGATGGAATTATCAGTTCTTGACAAAAGTAATTATTTAAAAGGTTTGTTAGTAATTGCAAAAAAAGATAATAAACTCACCGAACCGGAAAAAAAAATAATCAGAGACATCGCGATCAAACTAGGATTTGCTTCCGATTTTTATGAGGATGTTTTAAAAAGCTTGTTAGCTAATAAGTATATCCCGGAAGATCCTTTTAAGTTTTCACACAAAAAAATAGCTGAATCCTTTATTTGTGATGGCTTAAAATTGGCATTCTCTGACGGTATTGCCCCCGATAAGGAAATTAAATGGCTAAAAGAGATAGCAGAAGCAAACAATTTAATTAGTGAGTGGTTTGATGAAAAGTTAAAAATTTACAAGAATAGCAATCCTCATCATACAAATTCAGACTTTGCCCTCTATTCCATTATTTAAGAAAAATATTACCTTTTTTGCAATGTCTGGGGAGCTAATTTTTTCGAATCCATCCATCACATAAATATTGAATTTTAAATTCAATATTGAAATGTTAGACTTTTAATTCACTATATTGATCAAATTCTCATAACAATATATATAATTATTAGGGAGTACTTATGAAGAAGCTTTTCTTTTCTTTATTCCTTTTATTTTTCACCGTTTACAACTTTGCAGGTGATGAAGCAAGACTTTTAAGATTTCCTGCTATACATGGTAACCAGATTGTTTTCACTTATGCAGGTGATCTATATACTGTTTCTGCAAATGGTGGTGTTGCAAGAAAATTGACAAACGATGTAGGGTTTGAAATATTTGCAAGGTTTTCACCCGACGGGAAAAATATTGCTTTCACCGGACAATATGATGGAAATACAGAAGTTTATTTAATGCCTGCAGAGGGTGGTGTTCCTCAAAGGGTAACTTATACTGCTACGTTGGGGCGAGATGATATTTCCGACAGAATGGGACCTAATAATATTGTTTTCGGATGGAAAAACAACGATGAAATTGTATTCCGTTCACGCGAAAGAGAATGGAATTCTTTTAACGGGCAACTTTATCTCGTTAATAAAAATGGCGGATTGATTCATCAACTTCCATTTTCCCGTGGAGGTTTTTGTTCATATTCTCCTGATGGAAGTAAACTTGCCTACAATCAGGTCTTCAGAGAATTTAGAACATGGAAGAGATATAGGGGTGGAATGGCTGACGATATTTGGGTTTACGATTTTGCAACGAAGAAAACAGAAAACATTACGAACAATCCTGCACAGGATATCATTCCAATGTGGCATGAAAGTAAAATTTATTTCGTTTCAGATCGAACCGGTACAATGAACCTTTATGTTTATGATCTTACATCGAAAACATCTAAACAATTAACCAGCTACAATAACTACGATATTAAATTTCCTTCCATGGGAGATAATGCAATAGTATATGAAAATGGGGGTTACATTTACAAATTTGATCTCGCTACAGAAAAAGCAGAAAAAGTTCCAATCAATATAAATGAAGATTTTGACAGTGGCCGGGGTGGATTAATTTCTGTGAGCAAGAATATAGATTCCTATGAAATTTCTCCCGATGGTAGTCGTGCGCTCTTCAATGCACGCGGGGATATTTTTACCGTTCCTGTTAAAAACGGTCCGACTCGAAATTTAACAATTACACCCGGCGTGCACGATCGTAATCCCAAATGGTCACCCGATGGAAAGTGGATTGCTTATATTTCGGACAAATCGGGAGAAGATGAAATTTATATAATTGCACAGGAGGGATCCGGAGAAGCAAAACAGTTAACCACGAATGCAGATACTTACAAATATGCACTTTACTGGTCACCTGACAGCAAAAAAATTATGTGGGCAGACAAAAAACTTCGTCTGCGATATGTAGATATAGATACAAAAAAGGTTACGGAAGTAGCACAAGCAAAAGCCTGGGAGTATAATGATTATGTCTGGTCACCGGACAGCAAATGGATTGCTTACGCTCAATATGAAGTTGATGTACAGACAACTGTCTACCTGTATTCACTGGATCAGGATAAGTCGTACAAAGTAACTACAGGTTGGTTTTCTTCATACGAACCTGAATTCAGCAGTGATGGTAAATATCTCTTTTTTGTTTCTGACAGAACCTTTAATCCTTCATACGGTAGAACTGAATTCAATACAATTTACAGAGATATGTCAAAAATCTATTTTGTAACTCTTGCAAAAGATACTCCTTCACCTTTTGAACCGAAGAGTGATGAAGTGAAAATTTCTGAGGATAAAAAAGAACCCCTAGAGGGAGATAAAAAAGAATCTTCAGACAAAGTTTCTGTAAAAGTTGATTTGGATGGAATTGCTGGAAGAATAATTGAAATTCCTGTTAAAGCCTCGAATTACGCTCACCTGGTTTCCGTAGGCGATAAACTTTATTATGAAGAAAGAAGCAGTTCAGATAGGAACACAACCTTGAAAGTTTTTGATCTGAAAGAGAAAAAAGAAAAGGAGCTTGGTTCGGTAAATGGTTTCGAGATTTCTGCTGATCATAAAAAAATACTTGTTGGCTACCACAATGATTATGCAATTCTGGATCTTCCACTTCAAAAAATTGAGATGAAGGATAAGCTAGACCTTTCAGATATGAAAGTTAAACTGGATCGTCATGCTGAATGGACAGAGATATTCAATGAGTGCTGGCGTCAAATGCGTGATTTTTATTTTGCTCCCAACATGCATGGCGTTGACTGGAAATCAATCAAAGAAAAATACGCTCAGCTGGTTCCCTACGTTAATTGTAGACAGGACCTTACGTATATAATAGGTGAAATGATCGGGGAAATAAATTCTGGACATCTTTATGTAGGTGGAGGAGATTATCCAAAACCGGAAAGAATAAATCTGGGCTTGCTTGGTGCAAGGATCGAAAAAGATAAATCAGGTTATTACAGAATTGAAAAAATACTAAAAGGAGAAAACTGGGATAAAAATGTCCGCTCACCTTTAACAGAAGTAGGCGTTAATGTAAAAGAAGGTGATTACATCCTTGCAGTTGATGGGCAACCAACCAACGAGATGAACGATATATACACTTCGTTAGTTGACAAAGCAGATAAACAGGTTAGATTGACCGTTAGCTCAAAACCTTCAATGGAAGGAAGTCATGAGACAGTTGTAGTTCCGATTGCAGACGAGCACAAGCTTGACTACTACAACTGGGTTGAAGGTAACATCGAAAAAGTAAACAAAGCAACCAATGGGGAAGTCGGTTATATTCATATACCTGATATGGGAGTTGAAGGATTGAATGAGTTTGTAAAACATTTTTATCCGCAACTTTTAAAGAAAGCATTAATAATAGATGTTCGTGGAAACGGCGGCGGTAATGTTTCTCCGATGATAATTGAAAGATTACGAAGAGAAGCTGTGATGATTGACATTGCAAGAAACACAGCACCAAGTTACGATCCAGGTGGTATGCAGGTGGGACCTAAAGTTCTTTTAGCAGACCAATTTTCAGCATCCGATGGTGATATCTTTACTTACAGATTTAAACATGATAAGTTAGGACCGGTAATCGGAATGAGAACATGGGGTGGAGTTGTCGGTATCCGCGGTTCACTTCCATTAATGGATGGTGGATATTTGAGGAAACCTGAATTCTCGCGTTACGATCTGAAGGGGCAAAAATGGATAATGGAAGGTTACGGTGTTGACCCTGATATAGAAGTTTATAATGATCCGGCAAGAGTCTATCAGGGAATTGATGATCAGCTGGATAAAGCCATTGAAGTTGTAAAACAAGAGTTAAAGAAACACACCCCTGAAATTCCACCACCACCGCCTTATCCAGATTTCAGTAAAAAAGGTGGAAAGTAATTCTTCAAACTTTTTGAGGCAGGTACTTTACCTGCCTCTTTAACTCTACAAAAGTTTATAATTCGAAAACTACTTTTTTACTCTCGGTTTTTACCTTTTCTTCACTAAAAACGCATCATATTTTTGAAAAAAATAATGGGTGAACTTTAGTAATTATAAGTAAACCAAACATTTAGTTATCTTGACATTAAAGCGTTATAGGGTTAATTTTACACGCTTTATCAAATTTTGGGTAAGAATGTGGGTAAAACTGAGTCGCAATCCGATGAAAAACTTCAGGAAGCACTAAAAAAATCTGGTGAAATCCCTGTTCATATAGCAATAATAATGGATGGGAACGGAAGGTGGGCAAAAAAAAGAGGACTTCCTCGTGTCGCAGGGCACAAACGTGGTGTTGATACAGTAAAAGAAATCACTGAAACCTGTGCTGAACTGGGAGTCAAATACCTGACTCTTTACACTTTTTCGACAGAAAATTGGAATAGGCCTAAAGAGGAAGTTTCTACTTTGATGAGACTTCTCCTGAAAAGCTTAAAGGAAAGAGTCGGTGAGTTAAATGAAAATAACATAAAGCTAACGACTATTGGAAATGTTAACTCTTTGCCTGGTGAAGTACAGCATGAATTATTTGAAGCTATTGAGAAGACTAAAAACAACAAGAAGATGACACTTAATCTTGCATTAAGCTATAGCGGCAGGTGGGAGCTTCTTGAGGCAATTAAAAAGATAACAAATCTTGTATCATCGGGCGAAATTTCTGCTAATGAAATAAATGAAAAGTGTGTTGCTGACCACTTAACTACAAAAAATATTCCTGATCCGGATCTTCTAATTAGAACTAGTGGAGAATTCAGAGTCAGTAATTTTTTATTATGGCAAATAGCATATACTGAATTTTATATTTCGGACGTGCTGTGGCCTGACTTTGGGAAAAAGGATTTGTATGAAGCAATTAAAAATTTTCAGAAAAGAGAAAGAAGATTCGGAAAACTAAGTGATCAACTAAAAAAGAATGTAAAAGGCTTAAAGAATGTTTCAAACCTCCCCAAAGAGATTGTCTAAATATGTGACTGTTTTTTCTTTGTTGTTTTTCTCTACAATTTCTTATACACAAGTATCCAGAACCAGTTATAAAATATTAGGAATTACAGTTGAAGGGAATATATCCGCTGACGCAAGTACTATTATTGCTAATAGTGGTCTTAAAGTCGATGGTGAAATTCAGTTGGGTGATAAGACAGTAAATGCAATCAGACAAATCTATGCTCTAGGTATTTTTTCCGATGTACAAATATTAATAGACAAACAAGTCAGCGACGGTGTTTTTCTTTTGATTAAGGTAAAAGAATATTCAAGGTTCGAGAAAGCCGTTATATCAGGAAATGATGAATTAAGCGACAGTAAAATAGAAGATAAAATTACTTTTATCAGAGGCCAAATCTTAAAACCACAAGATGTTGCAAGGTTAAAGCAAAACATTCTTAAGTTGTATGAAGATGACGGTTATTTAAATGCAATAGTCGATATTGAATATTTTAAATATTTCAGGGCTGACACATCTGAAGATGAAATAGTGACAACTTGGCAAAATGAAAAAGATCTAGCAGATGAATACAAACTTCACTACAACAAAGCCGAGCAGGTATATTCGAATTTAATTGATAGGATTAAAGATAGAATTCTTTTAAAAATAAACATAACAGAAAACAATCAAATAACAGTCAGAGATATAGAGTTTACCGGCAACAAACATTTTGATAACGGTGATTTAAAAGGGGAAATGGATGATATCCACGAGGCCAAATGGTGGAAGTTCTGGCAGGGCTCAAAATTTAATCCTGAAAAATTAAAAAAAGATGAAAAAAAGATTACCGATTTTTATAAATCACAAGGATATCGTGATGCTGAAGTTCTTGGAGATTCATTGGTTTATTCAAATAGCAAAGAAGATGTAAAAGTAATTATTAATGTTTACGAAGGTCCGCAATATTTTGTAAGAAATATTACGTGGGAAGGTAACACTGTTTTTCCTGATAATGTTTTAAATCAAAGGTTGGATCTTAAAAAGGGCGATATATATGATTATGATAAACTAGAAAAAAATCTTCACGGCAATGAACAGCAGTCGGATATTTCTTCGCTTTATCTTGATAATGGTTATTTAACGTTTAATGTAACTCCTACGGAAACGAGAATCTCAGGAGATTCTGTAGATATAAACATTAGAGTAGATGAAAAAAATCAGTTTAAAATAGGCACAGTTGGTATTGAGGGAAATACTAAAACCATGGATAAGGTTATTAGAAGAGAACTTTACACTTTCCCGGGGGATTATTTTAATCGTGGTCTTTTACTGAGAAGTGTCCAACAGCTTGCTAACCTGAAATATTTTAACGTTGAAAAATTATACGGACCGGAGGGTATTTCTACAAATTTAGTTAATGACAGCACAGTCAATGTTGTTTTTCACGTAGAAGAAAAGTCAAGTGATTTTCTCAATGCTTCTGTCGGGTATAGCGGCGCTTTCGGATTCAGTGGGGCTATAGGAGTTACACTATCTAATTTTTCACTTTCCAATCCTTTTAAATTGGGGGCAGGACAAGTACTAAGCTTTAACTGGCAATTTGGGGTGGGAAGTGTTTACAGAACATTTTCTCTTGGATTTACAGAACCGTGGTTATTTAACACACCAACTCTTGTAGGGTTTGAAGTATTTGATACCCGACAGCAATATATTTATGACCTGAGGCAAACCGGCTTAACTTTAAAATTAGGTAGAAGATTGAAATGGCCCGATGATTTTTTCAGAGTGCAGGGATTTTTAAGGTACCAGAGGAACGATGTAATTAATGGTGGAAGCTATTACGTTACAGGATTGACAAACGAATATACTCTGGGTGCGACGATAGTCAGAAAAAATATTGATAATCCAATCTTTCCTTCACAGGGATCGAATGTAAGTTTAAACGGTCAAATTTCAGGCGGTCCGTTTTTGCCTGGCAATGTTGACTATTATAAACTTCATTTTAGTTCGGAGTGGTACAGAAGATTATTTGGCTCCCATAGGTTTACTCTTTATACAATAGCCGAACTCGGTTACATAAAAGAACTTGAAGCTAACACAAATATTAATCCTTTCGATTTCTTTTTTATGGGAGGTAATGGCCTTGTGATCGCAACAACTCCTCTTAGAGGATATGAAGATCGATCAATCGGACCTAAAAATTCAAGTGGGCAGGTTCTTGGTGGGCGTGTGATGATGAGATACACAACTGAACTTAGGGTTGCAGTTACGTTGGAGCCTATTCCTTTTTACGTACTTGCATTTGCTGAAGCTGGAAATGTATTTGCTAATCTTGAAAAGACCGATCCGTTTGATTTGAGAAGATCAGCGGGTTTTGGTGCTAGAATTTTAATTAATCCTATAGGTCTAATTGGTTTTGATCTTGGGTATGGATTTGACAGACCTATTGTTGATGGAACACAACCTAAATGGACTTTCCATTTCCAATTTGGAAAAGGGTTTTAATTAATTATTTAAATAATTTAGTGAGGTAAAACAAGTGAAAAAGTACCTGTTATTAATCACAGCAATGTTTTTAGGCTGTAATTTTATTTTTGCACAAACTGGTCAGCTTAAAATAGGCTACGTTGATTCGCAGACTATTCTAGCTCAGTTTCCGGAAGCCATTAAAGCTCAGGGTGATCTTGATGCCCTAACAAACAAATGGGGTGCACATATTGACACGCTGACATCAAAGCTGCAAAAAGATTATGCTAATTATCAGAAACAGGCCAAAACTATGCCTGAAGACAAGCAACTTGCGGCACAGCAACAGCTTCTTAAACAACAGCAGGAAATAGATAACTATAAAAAAGAAAAGTTTGGACAGCCCAACGGAGAGATCTATAAGAAAAATGAAGAGATTTTCGGGCCTGTAAAAGCGAAAGTTTATAAGGCAATAGAAGAAGTCGCAAAGGAAGAAGGCATGAAGTTTGTACTGGATAAGGCAGGAGATGCAATTGTACTTTATGCTGACCCTGCTTTTGATATTACTTATAAAGTTTTAGACCAGCTGAAACGCGGAACTACAAAATAGTTTTTCTTGCTTTAACAAACTTTGATTAAAATTATTGATTCCTATAAGCGTAATGCTTCAAAAAGGAATCAATAATTTATTATTTTAAAGTGACTCGCTGTTTAGGTAAAGATTTAATAGTTTGAATTGTGTCTTTTTAACAGTACGGGAGTTCTGATGAAAAAAATATATTTACTCATTGCATTTTTTCTTTACATCTTTTCTGGCTTTTCAGCGGCACAATTAAAAATCGGTTACGTTGATTCAAATACAATCTTTGATAGACTCCCTGATGCTCAGGATGCTAGGCAGAAACTTGACACCTTTATTCGCACCTGGAAAAGTGAGCTTGCAAAAATGGAATCTGATCTGGCTATTAAGAAAGATGATTACGAAAGAAGAAAATTAATTATGACTGAAGAAACCAAGAAAGATATGGAAGCAGAAATTACGAAGATGCAAAATGATATTAATAATTATCGTGATCAAAAATTTGGAACTCGTGGAGAACTGTTCCAGAAACAGGATGAATTAATGAAACCGATACAGAACAAAGTTTTTAGTGTTATAAAGGAAGTTGCTCAGGAACAAGACCTTGATTTTGTTTTTGACAGAACCAGTGATGTAACTCTGCTTTATGCAAAAGAACAATATGATATTACACCCCTTGTAATTGATAAATTAAAATTGAATTAATCATTAAAAGATTAAATGAAAATTAAACTGCAAGAAATCGCAGATTTGGTTAACGGTAAAATTACCGGTAATGGGAATTCAATTATAAGCGGTCTTGCAAAAATTGATGAAGCTAAAAACGATGAGCTTACTTTTCTCTATCATCCTGCATATGAAAAATATTTTCAGTCAACGAGAGCTTCTGCCATTCTTGTTAAAACCGGTTTTGATAAATCAAGAAGCGACATTAATTACATAGAAGTAGAATTTCCGGAAAAAGCTTTTTTTACATTAATCCGAAGTTATTTTACACCCAAATTTCCACTTGAAGGAATAGACAAAACAGCCTTTGTACATCCTACTGCAGAAATAGGTAAAGGATCAGCATTTGGGAAAAATGTTGTTGTTTCTGCAGGTTGCAGAATAGGAAAAAGTGTTAAAATTTTTCATAACACTGTTTTATCAGACAACGTTGAAATTGGAGATGGATCGTTAATTTTTCAAAATGTTAGTGTGCGAGAAAATTGTAAAATCGGAAAAAGAGCTGTAATTCATCCCGGTACAGTAATAGGTTCCGATGGATTTGGATTTAATACCGATGAAAAAGGTGTTTATCATAAAATTCCTCAGATTGGAAATGTAGTAATAGAAGATGATGTTGAACTTGGGGCAAACGTAACTATTGATCGTGCTTCACTTGGTTCGACAATTATAAAAAGTGGAGTAAAAATTGATAATCTTGTGCAGATTGCTCACAATGTTACTGTAGGTGAAAACACAGTAATTTCTTCACAGTCAGGCATATCTGGCAGTACAAAAGTAGGGAAGAACTGTATACTTGCTGGACAGGTCGGTCTTGTTGGGCATATAGAAATTGCAGATAATGCTATTTTATTTGCTCAGTCAGGAATTTCAAAATCAATTAAGAAACCGGGTAAATATTTTGGTTCCCCAGCTAAAGAGTTAAGTATTGCGCTTAGGCTGGAAGCACATCTAAGAAACCTGCCCGATTATGCTGAAAGGATAAAAGAACTAGAAAAACAAATCAAAACTCTCCAGGAAGAAATCCCAAAATCAAATAAATAACAGCTTTTGCAAGTTGTTTTGTATTGAGAGCTTGTTGTTTTTATTGTATTTCAGGGCTCATGTTGGTATTTTGAAAATCATTTTCACAAAAATTCTTTTAATTTTTTTGGATAACAAATTTCAGGTTAATTAATGCTAGAATCACAGAGAACCATCGCACACGAAGTTTCAATGTCCGGTATTGGATTGCATACGGGAACCTCCTGCAAAATGACTTTCAAACCGGCGCCTGAAAATTATGGTATTAAGTTTGTTAGAGTCGATCTTCCCAATAGACCTGAAATTCCTGCAAATGCAGATTATGTAGTTGATGTTTCACGAGGGACAACTTTAGCATTTGGAGAGGCAAGAGTACATACAGTCGAACACGTGCTTGCAGCTGTTGTGGGACTTCAGATAGATAATTTAATTATTGAGCTTCATGGAATTGAACCGCCGGTTGGTGATGGTAGTGCGATGCCTTATGTGGATGTTTTAAAAAATGCTAAATTCGTTCAGCAGGAAGCACCTAAAGATTATCTTATAATAGATGAAACGGTAATGTATCATAATGAAGAAAATCAAATAGATATTGTTGCTCTTCCTCTTGATAATTATAGGGTAACTGTAATGGTGGATTACCAAAACCCGGCTTTAGGAAGCCAACACACAGGATTATTTGATCTTGAAAAAGAATTTGTAAAAGAATTTGCTCCTGCAAGAACTTTTTGTTTTTTGAGCGAGGTAGAATTACTTGCAAACTCAGGATTAATTAAAGGCGGAGATATTGATAATGCTGTAGTGATTATTGATCACAATTTAAATGAAAAAGAGCTGGAAGAACTCAGGGAAAAAATAGGTATTAAAGACAGAGTTACCATCGGAAAAAACGGAATACTAAATAATAAGGAACTTCGTTTTAAGAATGAGCCTGTTCGCCACAAACTTCTTGATCTTATAGGTGACCTTGCATTAATTGGAGCTCCTATAAAAGCACAAATACTGGCAGCACGACCAGGCCATAAAGCAAATGTAGAATTTGCCAAACAGATAAGAAAACTTTATCAACAGAAAAAATTAGTAAAAAAATTTCAGTTTGTTAAAAAGGAAGGAATTGTCTTTGATGTAAATGCCATTCAAAGAGTTCTTCCTCATCGTTATCCATTTCTATTGGTTGATAAAATAATTCATCTTGAGATGGATAAAAAAGTCATAGGCGTAAAATCTGTTACAATTAACGAACCTTTCTTCGAAGGGCATTTTCCGGGACAACCAATAATGCCCGGTGTTTTGATAATTGAGTCAATGGCACAAACTGGTGGTGTCTTATTGTTGAATTCGTTTCCTAACCCTGAAGAGAAACTTGTTTACTTTATGCAAATAAATAATGCGAAGTTCAGGAAGCCTGTTGTTCCCGGAGATCAGCTTTATCTCGAAATAGTAATGGGGAATAAAAAAAGTAAAATTGTTACAATGAGTGGTAAAGCGTTTGTAAATGATATGCTTGTTGCCGAAGCTGATTTTATGGCTGGAATAGTTGACAGAGAGGATAAAAAAGAAAATAATTTTTAAATGACGCAAATTCATCCCACTGCAATAGTCAGCAAGAAAGCAATAATAGCGGACAACGTCAGCATTGGGCCTTATTCAATTGTTGAAGATGATGTTGAGATAGGAAATGATTGTAAGATCGGACCTCATGTGGTAATTTATAACGGGGCAAGGATCGGGAACAAAGTTACAATTCACCAGGCTGCTTCAATTGCGCACACACCTCAAGATTTGAAATTCAACAACGAGGAATCTTATTTTTATGTTAGTGACGGCTGCGTTATACATGAATATGTTACTCTTCATCGCGGCACAAAGGAAACAGGATTTTCTCGAATAGGTAAAAACTGTCTGCTTATGGCTTATTCTCATGTTGCGCACGATGTTGTTCTTGGTGATAATTGTATACTTGCCAATGCCGTTCAGCTGGCAGGCCATGTAATTATAGAAGATTATGTTATAATTGGCGGTCTGACACCAGTACATCAATTTGTTCATATTGGCCAGCATTCGATGATTGGTGGCGGCTACAGGGTTCCGCAAGACGTTCCTCCTTTTATTTTAGCTGCGGGAGAGCCTCTAAAATTTTCCGGCTTAAACATAATTGGATTAAGAAGAAGAGGTTTTTCAAATGATGATATTCAAACTCTAAAGAAAGTTTATAGTTTAATTTATGATAAAACTTTAAATGTCAGTCAGGCGGTATCAAAAGTTAAGTCAGAATTCAATAATAAATATGTCGACACTATCTTAGAATTTATTGGAAAAAGTAAAAGAGGGTTAATTGGCAAATGAGGTGGCAGTTTGTTAATACAGGTTTTAATAATGGTAAGTTCAATATGGATTATGATGTTGACCTTGCAAGAAATATAAAACTTGGTGAAGCTGTTTTGCGTTTGTATCGATGGCAGCCTTACTGTATTTCTTTAGGTACAAACCAAAATTTCGAATCTGTTAGTCTCTCTAAAGTGGTTAAAGATAATATTGATGTTGTTAAGAGACCAACAGGTGGCAGGGCGATTCTTCACTCTGAAGAATTAACATATTCTGTAATTCTTCCTGTTTCGGAAAATTTGTCTGCAAGAAAACTATATCATAAAATAAACTTGGCTTTACTTGAAGGGTTAAAAATTTATAATTCAAAACTTAATAAAATTGAGTTAGAAAACAACCAGCCGAATTTTAATACATTTTATAAAAAAGAAAAAAGCACGATTTGTTTCGCCGTGCCTGCAAAAAGTGAATTAAAATATTCGGGCAAAAAATTGGTTGGTAGTGCTCAGAGAAAGCTGAAAAACACAATTCTTCAACACGGCTCGATTCTTTGCGGTACTTATCATTTAAATATTGTAAATTATCTAAATGTTAGAAATCCTGAAAAACTCAGAGCTGAAATTGAAAATACCACTATAGATCTTGGATCTATATTAAATGAAAATATAAATTATGACTATCTAACAGAATCAATTGCAAGAGGATTCGAAATTAAATTTGAGACATCGTTAAATACCAAATTTGAAATTGTTCAGTAGTAAATTATATAAGAGTATTAAATGAGCACTGAAAAAGAAGTCAAACGTGTAACCACAAAAACTTTATCTCTTTTGAAGAAAAAGGGAATTAAAATTGCTGCTCTTACAGCATATGATTTTATCACGGCTAAAATTATAGATGAAGTCGGAATTGATCTGGTTTTGGTCGGTGATTCATTAGCAAATGTTTTTCAGGGACACGAGACAACTCTGCCTGTAACAATGGACGATATGATCTATCACACAAAAGCGGTTACTAGAGGAGTCGACAGGGCTATGGTAGTTACAGATTTACCTTTTATGTCGTATCAATTAAGTATAGATGAGGGATTTCGGAATGCCGGTAGAATTATGAAAGAAACTCTGGCAGGTGGGGTTAAAATGGAAGGAGGCCAACGAGTAGCTGAAACAATTAGAAAAATTACGGGTGAAGGGATCCCGGTTATGGGACACGTTGGGTTAACGCCACAAAGTATCCACCAATTTGGAAGTTATAGAGAGAGAGGTAGAACAAAAGAAGAAAGCGAAGAAATTTTTAATGATGCAAAAGCGGTTGCGGAAGCAGGTGCATTTGCGATTGTATTGGAAAAAATTCCTGCCTCTCTTGCAAAAAGAATTACGGAATCAATTGATATTCCTACAATTGGGATAGGTGCTGGTGTTGATTGTGACGGGCAAATTTTGGTAGCCCCGGATATGCTCGGTCTCAATGTTGATTTTCACCCCCGGTTCGTTAGGCATTATGCAGAATTAGCTGATGTAATAAACGAAGCAGTTAAGTCATATATAGATGACATAAAAGCTGGAAAGTTTCCATCTAAGGAAGAAAGTTATTAAAAACATTTTGAATGGACCTGATTTTTTAGGTAAACAAGAATTTTTTTTGAACTATTTCTTTCACTAAAATTTTTAAAATGAAAAAACTTCTCTTAACTCTCCTCTTATTTACTTTATTATCAATAATATCTTTTCCTCAGGTTCAAATAGAATCTTTTCTTGAGAATGCTATGGTCACTGCTATTAAAAAAGAAGGTGATTATATCTGGTTTGCAACCTATGGACAGGGAATTTATCGCTATTCTATTAAGGATGAAAAGTGGTTCAATTTTTCTACCAAAAATCAAAACTCGGACTCTGACTTTTTTTATACAATTGCAGTCAACAAAGATTATTTATGGGGAGGAACTGTTGAAGGTTTATTTATTTACGATTTTAGGAGACTTCAGTGGAGAAAAAGAAAATTTGCACAGGGTGGTGAAATGGGCAACTGGATCCGGACATTATGTTACGATCCTAATCAGAATGTTTTGTGGATTGGTAGATTTATAAATCTCACCAGGCTTGATGTAAGAAGGAATCATTATAAGGATATTGATCTAACTGAGAACAATGATAGCAAAACAAACAATTTTAAAACAATAAAGCTTGACGGTGATAGTCTGGTATGGTTCGGGACAGAAGCCGGAGTACACATTTATGATAAATCAATGAATTATGAAGATAAATCTGCCTGGAGATTTTTGAACGATAAAGAAAATGGATTTAACGGTGATGGTGATGCTGTCTCAATCCCTGATATTTTATTTGACGAAGATCATATTTGGTTTGCAACTGATGAGTTTATTACGAAAGATCAACCTAATTTCAATGTTGGCGGTATTTACAGGTATGACAGGAAATTAGGATGGGATAGAATCTCGAAAAATAATGGGCTTGTTGCAAACGGTATTTATTGTCTTGCACAAACTGGTAATAAGATCTGGGCCGGGGTTTATACTTTTAGCAGCGAAGGTAAAAAAGATTATGGAAGAGGATTTGCACTAATTGACAGAAAAACGGAAAATGTTTTATCTCCCAGAATTAACTCTATTGACCTAAACACCCGGCAGATTCTCTGTATGTATTTTGATGGTACTTCGATGTGGGTTGGAACAGATAGCGGATTGTATAAAATAAGAATAGATAATCCCCTTGCACACTGGTCCTTAAAAAGGTCCGAAAAAAAGAAAAAATAATTTTTTACTAAATGATCGTATCTTCTTAAGCTTTACAAAAACCCGTAGTAAAGTCTCAAATATTCTTCCTTTTCAGGCATTTAATTTATCATTATCTTAATCAATTAAATTTTCACTTTTGGACGATTTATGGTAAATCTTTCTGTTAAAAGACTTAGCACGCTTAAAAATCATTTTAAAAACTTGAAAATTGCCATTGTCGGAGATATGATGCTAGACTGTTATTTCTGGGGCGATGTTAAAAGAATCTCTCCAGAGGCTCCGGTACCGGTAGTAGAGGTGGGAAATGAATTTTACAGGTTCGGTGGTGCCGCAAACGTTGCGTTAAATATCTTAAAGTTAGGTGGAATTCCTTTTCCGGTAGGCGTAATTGGCTATGATAATTACGGGACTATCTTTAAATCACTGGTTACAGAAGCAAATATTTCTGAGGAAGGGATAATCATTGATGAAGAAAGGCCCACAACAGCAAAAACCAGAGTGATAGCAGATAGTCAGCACGTTGTAAGGATAGATAAGGAAAGCAAGGACTATCTCGGGAGAAAAGTTCAGATGAAAGTAGTTGATTATCTTGAAAAAAACATTGAAAATTTTGATGGAATTATTCTTCAGGATTATAATAAAGGGGTTTTAACTTCGTCGTTGATCGAAAAAATAATCCAGCTCGCAAATAAAAATAAGGTTCTGATCACTGTTGATCCTAAGTTCAATAATTTTTTTCATTACAAAAATGTAACGGTTTTTAAACCTAATAGGAAAGAAGCTGAAGATGTACTTGGAATGAGAATAAGATCTGATGAAGATATAACTTTAGCAGGGAAAAAGATATTGGAAAAAATAAATGTAAAATACTTATTGCTGACACTTGGTGAAGACGGTATTGCTGTTTTTGAAAAGGGAAAAGATACAAAGAAAATGGGAACAAAGGCACGAAAAGTAGCAGATGTTTCCGGGGCGGGGGATACAGTTATTTCAACTTTAACAATGGCATTGGCAGCAGGAGCTGATATTCTTGAAGCTTCATATCTTGCAAATTATGCGGGAGGAATAGTTTGTGAAGAAGTTGGCATAATTCCCATAGAGCTGGGCAAATTATTTGACACAGTAAGCAAAGAACTCTGAAATGAATGAAATTAAAACGTGGGACGAAATCGTAGAAATAAGAAAACAGTTCCGCTTGGAAAAGAAAAAAGTGGTTTTTACAAACGGGGTATTTGATATTCTGCATTCCGGCCACGTTGATTATTTGGCAAAATCAAGAGCACTTGGAGATGTTCTTATTGTAGGTTTAAACAGTGATAGATCCGTAAAAAATATAAAAGGTGATAAAAGGCCAATCATTAATCAGGATGATAGAGCTATAATTCTTGCAAACCTCAAGCCTGTCGATTATGTTGTTTTGTTTGATGAAAATAAACCCGCTAAGCTTATTGATGTTATTATTCCTGATGTACTTGTCAAAGGCGCAGATTGGGAACTTGATAAAATTGAAGGCAGAGAAACAGTAATTAAAAATGGGGGCGAAGTAAAAAATATTAAATTTGTCAATGAACAGTCAACTTCAAAAATTATTCAAAAAATACTCAGCCTTTATAAAGATGAGTAATATTTAAATTTGTTTCTAGTTAGTTAAGTTACTAAGTGTAGAAAGTAAAAGAGTCACTCCTATTGGAAGAAAAGAAAAAAAATACCAAAAAGAAAAGAACGCCTCTTCAAAAGACAGTAAATGTATTTCTTTATGCCGGAATAGTATTATTGGTATTATTCATGATATTTTTTGCAATAAGTCAGACAGCCTTCTTTAGGGATAAATTGAGAAATTATGTTGTTGAAAAGGTTAATGATTCTATAAACGGAAAAATTTCAATTGCAAAACTAGAAGGAACAATTTTTACAACTGTTATTCTAGACAACACGGTTGTGACAGTTGATAATAATACTTTATTAAATGCACAAAGAATTGAAATAAAAACCAGCCCTCTGGCAATCTTCTTAAAGATGATTCACTTTAGGGAAATTTCTATATCGAATGCTGATGTCAGGTTTATTGAAGACAGTACCGGCATGTTGAATATTTCAAGATTGGCCAAGTCAACATCTAATGACACAACTTCGTCTACTTTCCCTTTTAGGATTGTTGTATCTGATCTATTATTAAATAATGTGAATCTTACTTTTCAAAATTATAAGAATATTAATAGCACGGCAGTTTATGATTCCTTAAACCTGAGTGATTTCAGGGCAAGAAACATTAATCTTAAACTTGTTGCTGTCATTGACATTTCAAAGGATGATTTTTCGGCTGATTTACGCCATTTATCCTTTACTCCCAACCTCAGCCACTTTGACTTGAAAAGTATTTCAGGAAAGCTTAGAGCATCAAAAGATGGACTTCAAGCCAATGGTTTAAAAATTCTCACTGCAAATTCCGAAATTAATGTAAACGGTCAAATGAAGGGTCATAATATTTTTGAAAAAACAAACTCATCTGATCTTAAGAAATCACAAGTCACTGCTAATTTAGAAGCAAATGTTAATCTTCAGGATCTTGGCAATTTTGTACCGGTTTTCAAAAATTCTATTGGCAATGCAGAAGTAAAAACAAAAGTTTCCGGTGTAATGGATGATATTTCGGTTCGTGAATTGTATGTCAATTATCTTAACACACATGTAAATACAAAAGGGAGGATTTATAATTTAGATTCACCGGATAAACTGAAACTAAAAATGGATTTTTATAATTCAGTGATTAATGAACCGGATGTAGTAAAATTATTACCCAATGAAAAAATTCCTGAATATGAAAAGCTTGGCATTGTAAAAATTGATACTCTTAATTTTGACGGCAAACCTCTGGACTTCCGAACAAAAATTTATTTGAGTACTCCTTCGGGTGATCTGTATGTAAACGGGAATGCTAATTTTGAAAAACCGCTTATAAAATATGATCTGAATTTTTCTACAGCCAATTTTAATTTCGCTCCGATTGTGGGTTTACAAACCAGGTTTATTTCAACCGGGCGCATTAACGGTGAAGGCTCAACCCCGCAAAATCTTAAAGCAAAATTATCTTTCTCAGCTAACGGCTCGGTTATCGAAGGTATCAAGACGGATAGTTTACAATTATTTGTGAATGCTGATAAGAAAAACATTTTATATAATTTGAAAGTGAACTCTGATACCTCTTCAATTTTACTGACAGGAATTTTTGATTTTACAAATGAGGAAAACCCCGGTTACGATATAGAGGGAAGAATAAAAAATCTTAATTATTCTAAAGTATTTAAAGATACAGTAAACAGGGGTAATCTTAATTTTTATGTGAACGGAACTGGTCAAAATCTGGATCCTGATAATCTGAATCTTTATCTGAGAATGGTTGTAAATAATTCTGTAATGAACGGAGTGAAGATTGATAGTAGTGAGGCTACATTTAATATTATTAGCTCTGATAAAGGCCAGAAATCAGTAAAGATTACCTCAGATTTAGCTGACGTTTCCTTAAACGGAAAATTTTCACTTCCCAAAACTATTTCCTTATTGGTTGGTGAAACAAACTTACTGAGTGAGGTTAGCAATAAAAAAATTAATCAGATTGCTGGTCGTGACACGGTTGTTGCTAACATATCTGAAGATAGAAAGTTAACGGATTTAAGAAATAAAACTGAGAATGTGAGATTTAGTGGCATAGATCAGAACAATGAATTTACTTTTGATATTAAATTTAAGGATTTTAAACTGATCACAATATTTCTCAATAAGAGCAGACTGGACGTGGACGGAGACATTAAAGGCAAAATTTACAATAAGGATGATAGCGTACATATTTTAGTTAATTCTAACCTTGAGTATATAAGACTCTGGGGTTCAAAAAATGTCTTTTTCCTATCCAAGCTTGATCTTGATTTTGACTTTACAAATGATTTTTATGCAAAAAGTTTGGATGATATTTCAGCAAAAGTTAATATAAATACTAAGAGAGTTTACACTGGGAGCGATGTCCATAATTTTCTTTTGAATCTCTCATTAAATAAAAGCAAAGCAAAAGTTAAGTTTTCTGCAGGGCTGGAAAATTATTTATTTGCAAGGATGCAAGGTGATGTCGACTTTACAAAAAGCATGGCATATTTCGATCTGGACTCACTTGGTATAGTTTATAATGATTTTAATATATATAATAAAAATAATCTAAAGTTTTCGGTTTCAAATAATGAAATCACTGTTGACGATTTTGAAATGATAAGGAACCAAGCTAGCTTAAAATTGAAAGGAAATTTGCTCAGGAACGGCAATCAGGATTTGTTATTAACGCTGAATCATTTTAGAGGTAAAGACTTATCTTCCAACTTTGCAGAGTTAAAAGCTGTAAACAGCCCTGTAGCAGATATTAATTTGAGTGCTACTATTAATGGGAACTATCTGGATCCCACAATAAAAATGCAACTAAATGTAGACAGTGTTTCATTTAAAGATAGAAAATTAGGTTATTTAACTTCTGATTGTATATATGAAAACAAAAACGTAAATCTAAATGCATATTTTTTAGATTCATTACATACTAAAGTTAATCCTTTGTTAAAGATATGGGGCAATATTCCAATTGATCTTACTTTTACAGGTATAGAGGATCGTTTGTTAGATACAAATAATATGGATCTAAGACTTTTAGCGAATGAATTTAATTTGAGTGTCTTTGGTAGCCTCTTTCCACAAATAAGTAGAGCACGCGGATTTCTTTCTGCTAATCTTGATGTAAAGGGATCATTAACCGAGCCAGATCCTCACGGGTATATAAATATAAATAGAGGTGGATTTATTGCGGTGGCAAATAACCTGGAATATAATACAGGCTTGAAAATAAATATTGATGGACATTCCGTTACATTAGATAGTCTGTTTATTCAGAATGTGGAGGGAACAATAAATGGTGGTACTCTTATTGGCAACGGAAAGGCCGAGCTTGAAAATTTTGATTTAACTTCATCTGAGGTTTATTTAAATGGACAGCTTAAAATATTAAGCGAATCTTCGAAAGCAGCAAGTCCTAATCTTTATGGAGATCTTGTCGTTGCTACAAACGGAAGACTTGAATTTTCCCTTAATCCTACAGGGGCATATTTAAAAGCACCTTTAAATGTTATAAGCGCTGACCTTACATTTCCTCAATCGCAGAGAGGATATAAAAATAGTTACAACAATTTTGTTTATAAATATGTACAGGATACAACGAAGGAATTGAATAATGAAATAGATTTTGAAAACCTCATTGCTTTATCACAGCAAAGAAGTGCAAGCGTTAGGGTAGGCCCGGCTGTGCAAAGTAAATTTGATTATACTATTAATGCCAGTATAGAAAGGGAAGCAAAAATCACTTTCATACTGGATAAGGAATATAACCAGATTTTAACAACAGTTTTAAACGGTGATTTTAAATATCAACATATTGGCGGTCGTACATCAGCTATTGGGGCTCTTAAACTTATGGATGGTTCAACTTTAGAATTTCTTACGAAGACATTTCAAGCGGAAGGAACCGTACGTTTTGAAAATGATTTAGCAAATCCATATTTAGATATAGTTGCTACGTATACAAATTATTACTATCCGCTTACTGCTGATTCAAGTAGATCCTCGAACGAAGTTGAAGTCGCCGTAAAGCTGAAATTAAAAGGTCCGCTTAAAGAGTTGGGTAAGAGTTTTATAAATAATAGCGATAATCTTGCAGTTTATTACGGCTCTGATAATATTGACAATGATATTCCCGATAAGACGAAGTCAGCTTCAGATGCCGTTACTTTTATTTTAACAGGTCAGTTTTTAGCTCCTCAGGGTGGTTTCACTTCCGGTTCTTCACAAAATAGTGCACTGGCTGGCACCGCATCATCGTTAGCGGGTTCATTATTGGGTGGATTTTTAAATTCATATGCAGGAGATTATATCAGGAGACTGGAACTAAGACAAGTTGGTACTTACACAAAATTTAATCTTTCAGGCAGGGTTAATAATTTCAGATACACTATTGGCGGTACGACAGACGTTTTCTCAGATTTAACCAGAGCCAATGTTAAAATTGAGTATCCGTTTTTTCAGAAATTATTTTTAAGACTTGAACGAAAGGAAGCTATCACGGAAACAAATAATACCAGCGAAATGATTAATGAACTAGGACTAAAATACCAGTTTGAATTTTGATGAAAAATAAAATCATTGCGTTCTTTAAAAGAAATCCCGGCAGACAATTTAAAAGCAAAGAAATTGCTAAAAGATTAAATATCATTACTGAACATGAGTATAGTTCTTTGAAAGCATTACTTAATTCTCTCTATAAAGAGGGATTTCTGACAAAATCAGGGAAAAGATATAAATATAATTCAACACCTGAATCAAATACTGTAACAGGCAAGCTTGAAGTTAAAGAGGGGGGGTATGGATTTGTTATTTTAAAAAGTAAATCTGCTGGTGATATTTTTGTTGCATCAAGAAACCTTGGCCCAGCCTTTGATGGCGATACCGTTGAAATTGGTTTGTTTGCACAACAGAAAAGAAAAAATTTGGAAGGCCAGGTAATTAATGTAGTAAAAAGGAAAAGAGAAAAATTCGTTGGCACGCTAAAAAAATCCAAATCATTTTATTTCCTGAAACCCGATGATCCTAAGATACATCGCGATATATATATAGATAAATCAAAACTCAATGGTGCAAAAGTTGGAAATAAAGTAATTGTCGGTAATCTTTGTTGGGATTCATCAATGCTGAATCCGGAAGGGGAGGTAATCGAGGTTATCGGCGAAGCAGGTTCAAGAGATGCTGAAATACTTTCACTCGTGAGGGAATTTAACCTGCCGTACAAATTTCCACAGTCAGTGCTTAATGAGGCAGATTTTCTCTCTGAGGGAATTACAGATAAAGAGTTAAAGAACAGGATAGATTTCAGAAATAAAGTTACATTTACTATAGATCCTGAGGATGCAAAAGATTTTGATGATGCTTTGTCTATCGAAAAATTAGATAATGGAAATTTTTTGGTTGGAATACATATCGCTGACGTTTCCAATTATGTGGCTATTAATTCTAATATTGATAAACAGGCAAAGTTGAGGGGAAACAGCGTTTATTTTGTCGGTAAAGTTATTCCTATGCTTCCTGAAAAACTTTCAAATAATATTTGCTCGCTGGTTCCCCGTGAAGATAGACTTACTTACTCAGTAATTGTGGAACTTTCGCCTGGGTGTAAAGTTGAAAACTATAAAATTTCTAAAACTGTAATAAATAGTAAAAGAAGATTTTCTTACGATGAAGCGCAGCAAGTTATTGAGGAAGAAAAAGGTGACTTTAAGGATGAAATGGTTCAGCTCAATAAGCTGGCCCAAACTTTAAGAAAGAAAAGGATGCATGATGGCAGTATTGAATTCCATACACCTGAAGTGAAATTTGATCTTGATAAAAATGGAAGTCCTGTCTGTATCTATCGCAAGGAGCTTAAGGAAAGTAATATGTTGGTGGAAGAGTTTATGCTTCTTGCAAATAAACTGGTAGCCAAACATATAGGATTTAATAAAAAAAGTCAGCCAAAGCCTTTTGTATATCGTGTTCATGATTTACCTGATAAAGATAAAATATTAGAGTTTTCAAAATTTGTAAAAACTCTTGGTTATTCCTTTGATCCGAATCAATCGTCACGTTCGAAACAATTCCAAGCTTTGATGGAATCGACCAAAGGTACGGAAGAAGAGACATTAATAAGTGAACTGGCAATACGTTCGATGGCAAAGGCGGTTTATTCAACTCAAAATATTGGGCACTATGGTTTAGGATTCAAATATTATACACATTTTACATCACCGATTAGGCGGTATGCAGATTTAATGGTTCATCGTTTAATTTATCAATATACTACGAACAATGGAGCTCAAAAATTTACTTTAAAGGCACTTAAAGAAATTTGTGATCACGTTTCTGATACTGAACGTAATTCTGTTGACGCTGAAAGATTATCTGTTAAGTTAAAGCAGATAGAATATCTAAAGAATCACCTTGGTGAAGAATTTCACGCAATAATTTCAGGTATTACACATTTTGGCATTTTTGTTAAAATAACTAATATTTTAGCGGAGGGGCTCGTAAAGTTAAAAGATTTAGAGGATGATTTTTATGTTTACGATGAGAAAAAATATGCTTTAATTGGGAAATCTAAAAAGAGGCAGTTCAGGCTGGGAGATAAAGTACAGGTTAAATTAGTTCGTGTCGATTATGATAAAACTGAACTGGATTTTATAATTATAGAATAACCAAAAGGGTTACTATGAATAAACACATAATTAAGTTTTTGTTACTTGTAATATTTTTTCAGCCGTTTTTATTTGGCCAGTTTGGACAAAATAAA
The DNA here is from genome assembly GCA_964595355.1 of uncultured Ignavibacteriaceae bacterium. Lineage (GTDB taxonomy): Bacteria > Bacteroidota > Ignavibacteria > Ignavibacteriales > Ignavibacteriaceae > JAKAGZ01. The sequence continues at coordinate 51,023 of CAZQQD010000004.1, forward strand.
GTTCAGTATAAAGATTTTACCTGGTATTATATCCAAACCGATCATTTCGATATTTACTTTTCTCAACATGGCTCCAACCTTGCTGAATTTACAGCCAAAGCAGCTGAAGATGCTTTAAAATCCATAGAGAATAGTTTTAATTACAAAATAAATAACCGCGAAGTTATTATTATTTACAATTCCACGAATGATTTTCAGGAAACAAATACAACAGATCAATATTTATCAGAAGGTATAGAGGGCTTTACTGAACCTTTTAAGAACAGAGTAGTGATACAGTTTATGGGTTCCTATAAAGATTTTAGGCATCTCATTCATCATGAATTGACTCATGCAGTGATTAATGATATGTTTTATGGTGGATCGTTGCAAAATATTATTTCGAATCATATCACAACCAATCTTCCTCTTTGGTTTAATGAAGGTATGGCTGAATATCAGTCTCTTGGATGGGATATTAATACCGATATGTTTATGAGGGAAGCTACAATAAGCGAATACCTTCCTGACATCAACCGGTTAAATGGTTATTTTGCATACAGGGGGGGACAGTCAGTCTTTTATTACATAGCCCAGAGATATGGTAAACAAAAGATTGGCGAGCTGATAAACAAAGTTAAAGGAGCAGGAAATCTTGAAGCCGGCCTTAAAAACTCAATAGGTCTTACGCTTGATGAATTGAATGAAAGGTGGAAAAAATATTTAAAGAAGATGTTCTGGCCTGAAATTGCAATAATGAAACAACCAGATGAATTCGCAAAAAGATTAACAGATCCTAAAAATGATGACGGCTTCTATAATACCAGCCCTACACTATCGCCCCAAGGAGATAAAATTGCATTTATTTCAAATCGAGATTATTATTTTGATGTTTATATAATGAATGCTATAGATGGAAAAATAATTAAAAAATTAGTCCAGGGAAATTCAACTGCTGATTTTGAGCAATTGAATGTTGTTACCCCAGGTCTTTCGTGGTCACCTGACGGAAAGAAAATTGCATTGAGTGCTAAAAGCGGTGGTTATGATGTTGTGTATATTATTGATGTTGAAAGTGAAAACAAAGAAATTCTTCCGATTCAATTAGATGGTATAAAAAGTTTAAGTTGGTCCCCTGATGGAAAGTATATTGCATTTATTGGCCATACAGCTGCTGAATCGGATGTTTATTTATATGATATAAGGACTAAAAAGATTGTTAATCTGACGGATGATGTATTTACAGATAATGATCCTTCCTGGTCACCAGATAGCAAGAAAATATATTTTTCATCCGATAGACGAAATTTTACATCTCACAAAGCAGTACCGGATACTTTTAAAATTTATAACTATGATTATTCGCAATCAGATATTTATTCAGTTGATATCAATTCAAAAAAGATAGAACGATTAACTTATTTGCCAAACAGTGACGAAACCAACCCGATAATAAGTCCAGATGGAAAAGAAATGCTCTTTATTTCTGACAGGAATGGGATAACTAACATTTATAAAGAGAAAATAGAACCTGTATCAAATGATCCTGCTCAAAACGTTGAAGATAATCAGGCAATTCCTATTACAAATTCTCTTGAAGGATTGAGTCAGATATCAATGTCAAAAGACGGGAAAAAACTTGTCTTTTCTGCTCTTTATGAAGCTTCGTATAATTTGTTTTTGATGAATAATCCGTTTGATCCTAAAACTGATTCCACAACGCTTCCTTTAACTGTTTACAAAGAAAATTTGATGAGACAAGAAAAGACAAGAAATGGAAATAAATTAGTGGAATTAAAAGAAGAAAAAAACAAAGCAGTTCAGGACAGTTCTTCGTCACGAAATGTTTTCTCACATATATATACAGGTCAGGTTGTTGATACAACAACAGTGAAGTTCGACTCATCACAAATTAATTATTCAAATTATATCTTTGGTGTCAATCCTTATGCGCGTAAGGATTCAGTAGAACTTGCAGAAAACCAGAAAAAATTTAATTTAACGGATAACCTTGATGAGAATGGTAATTATAAAGTTAATCCTTATAAGATTTCTTTTTCACCGGACATTGTCTATGCAAATGCCGGTTATAATACTATTTATGGTTTGATGGGAACTACTGTACTTGCATTTAGTGATGTACTCGGTAATCATAGGCTAATTGGCCAAACAAGTCTCCAGATAGATTTAAAGAATAGCGATTATGGATTAACATATGCTTATCTCGGAGGCAGGGTTAATTTTGCCATGTCAGGATATCACACTGCAAGATTTGTTTATTTGCTAAGAGGGTTTACATCAGACTTGTTTAGATTTAGAAATTATGGCGCAGCGGTTTCTTTCAGCTATCCTATTAATAAATTTTATCGGTTAGAGACAGGCTTAGCATATATGAATCTGACTGAGGAAAATCTTGATAATATTGCAGAGCCTGTGCAAAAAGCATCTTTCCTTGTGCCCAGTTTGAGTCTCATACACGATAATATATTGTGGGGATATATTTCTCCTATAGATGGCACCAGATACAGGTTCGATTTATTAGGGAATCCAGGAATAGGTAATGCCAGATTAAGTTTTGCATCTTTACTTGGCGATTATAGGACATATTTTAAAATTAATTTAGATTATACTTTTGCAGTCCGATTATCAGGAGGATATTCTGTAGGAGGAAATCCCCAGAGATTTTTCCTTGGAGGAGTAGATAATTGGATAAACAGAAAGTTTGCAACACAGGAAGTTCCTATAGAATCAGTTTCAGATTTTGCATTTCTGACTACTGCTGTTCCTTTACGTGGTTATGATTATGCTGAGAGAATAGGGACAAAATATACCCTGTTGAATATGGAATTCAGGTTTCCTTTAGTAAGGTATTTTATAACAGGGGCACTACCGTTTTTCTTCAGTAATATTCAGGGAGTCATGTTTTTTGATTCCGGAGCAACGTGGAACAATGATAAAAAGTTAAAATTGTTTGGACGAGATGCGAAAGGAAGCCTTGTTACTAATGATCTTTTAATGGGAACCGGAGTTGGAGCAAGAATGATAATCCTATCTTTTCTGCTTAGGTATGATGTAGGCTGGGGTTACAATATCAATGGTTTCACTGCGCCGACTCATTATATATCAATTGGTATAGATTTTTAAGCAAAGTAAGAATTTAAGGAACGACTTATACGAGCCCATAATATGGGCTCGTTTTTTATTTATTTTTTTTCGTGTCAGGAGCCGTTGTATTTCCACCACTTTCCGGTTTGGTTTCATTTTTTGTTGGTGTATTCTTTTTTACAGTACTGGCAGATTTGTTTTTATAATCTGTGTGATAAAACCCACTTCCTTTAAAAATTGGTCCCGCACCCATTCCAATTAATCTTTTAACTTTTCCCTTGCATTTTGGGCAGCTTTTCAAAGGTTCTTCCGACATTCGTTGGAAAACTTCGAAAGTATAATTACATTCAGTACATTTATAATCATATGTTGGCATTATGTATCTCCTAAAAATCGTTTCAAAAACATAATGAATTATACTATTTTTTTCTATAATTTAAATTATAATAATTTTTATGGATTAAAGTACTTGAAAATAAGATTTTACTTTCCCAGAAAATATTCATTAATAATATTACTTCAAGTTATTCTTTTTATTCCATTGTTTTTTGGAGGATGTTTAAACTACATTCAGGATATAAATTTATATGCTGATGGCTCAGGAAAAATGAGAATTACCTATTGGATGAAACTACCTGGTGCTGAAAATGTAAAGGTGCTTGATAAAATAGGTCTATTTAATCCGGATTCTATTAGGAATGAATTTACTTTCCCCTATAATACCATAGAAGATATTAAAGTTTACTCTGATACTACTGATAGCACTACTCACGCGATAATAGAATTAACTTTCCAAAACATCGACTCACTAAATAATTCCAAGGCATTTGCTAGTTCAAATTTTTCGTTGCGAGATGGAGCCTCAGGACAAAAAGTTTTTACCCAGTTCATAGCTCCAATAGCTACAGGCTTTGGTTTGGATGGCAGCAATTTTAATGTTACCTATAAATACACTTTTGCCGGAGACGTTATAAAGGATAATGCAACCTCGAATGACGGAAGAACGTTGATATGGAAATATTCCTTGTCAGAAATAGGAAATGGAAAGACAATTGAGGTAACGTTTAAGCCTTTTAAGCTTAAAGAAACCCCTTATTGGATATATGTGTTAATGGGTATTGTTTTGTTGATTGTAATAATATTCCTCGTACGTAAAAAGAAATAAAATTGACCTTAAATGAGCTTAAATCAACGTTTTTCAGCATTTGTGTTGTTGACTTACCATAGCCTTTTAATTATATTTCCTGTCTATATTTTTATTTAAAAAAATTGCAAAAAGACTCGATTTATGCTGACGAGTGACTTTAAGATTTTCTCTGGCAGTTCTAATCTAAATCTGGCTGAAAAAATTGCAAGGAATCTTGATAAACAGCTTGGGTCTATTGAAAAAAAAAGATTTAGTGACGGTGAAATCTGGGTAAAATACGGTGAGAACATTCGTGGTTCGGAAGTTTTTATAATCCAGTCGACGAATCCTCCTGCTGAAAACCTAATGGAATTGTTAATAATGATTGATGCTGCAAAGAGAGCATCGGCTAAAAGGATAACAGCAGTTATTCCATATTTTGGTTATTCAAGGCAAGATAGAAAGGATCAACCAAGGGTTTCAATTACAGCGAAACTCGTTGCAAATATTTTAACAGTTGCTGGTGCGGATCGAATTATGACGATGGACCTTCACGCTGCACAGATTCAGGGTTTCTTTGATATTCCTTTTGATCACCTGTATGGTTCAACTTTATTTACTGGCCTTTTTGAAGGCATTAAGAATAACCTTGTTGTAGTTTCTCCGGACGTGGGAGGGATTAAAATGGCAAGGTCATACGCTAAAAGGCTACATGCGGATTTGGTTGTAATTGATAAAAGAAGACCTAAACAAAATCTTGCTGAAGTTGTTCATATAATAGGTAATGTTGAAGGAAAGGATATTCTTTTAGTTGATGATCTTATTGACACGGCAGGTACTTTCGTGAGTGCTATTGATGCTCTTAAAAAGAATGGTGCAAAAGAAATTTATGGAGCTATAACACATCCGCTTTTTTCCGGACCTGCCATTGAACGAATTCAAAACTCGCAACTAAAGAAACTTTATGTTTCTGATACTATTGCGTTTGAACTTGATAATAAAACAAATAAAGTTGATAAGATTTCAGCTTCTTCAATTTTTGCAGAGGCGATAAGAAGGACTTATAATAACGAATCAATAAGTTCGCTTTTTGATATAGATAAAGGATAATTTTTTTGTTTTGGAGAAAAAATGGAAAAAGTAGTTTTAAAAGCTGATGTTAGAAAATCTGTCACCAGGTCAGATCTAAATAAATTGCGCAAGCAAGGTATTGTGCCGGGTATTTATTATTCTAAACGCGATCAGCCGGTATCAATTAGTATCCCTGAAAATTTAATCAATCCTCTTGTATTTACGGCTGAAACGCATTTGATTTCTCTTCAACTGGATGCTGGACAGGAACACGATTGCGTTATTAAAGAAGTACAATTTGATCCTGTAACTGACAAAGTTGTGCATTTTGATCTGTTGGGTTTAACCTCTGGTGAAACCTTTCAGCTTGAAGTTCCAATCCAGTTTGTTGGTAGCCCAATTGGCATTAAGGAGGGAGGTGTACTTCAGCAGTTTTTGCATAAGCTTGAGGTCGAATGTTTACCAAAGGATATACCTCAGCACCTTGAAATTAATATTCAGGAATTAACAATTGGCGATTCGATTCACGTTAAAGATCTTAACTTTGAAAACATTGAAATTATTAATGATGAAGATACAGTGATTGTTTCGGTAACACATCCTAAAGTTGAAGCTGAACCAGTTGCTGCCGAAGAAGGAGAAATTGAAGTTGAAGGTGAGGAATCGGCCGAGCCAGAAGTGATTGGTAAAGGTAAAGCTGATAAAGAAGAGAAACAGGGCGAGGAAGAAAAAAAATAATTATTATTGTGCGAATAATTTTTGGAATAGGGAACCCCGGGAGCCGTTATAAATTTAACAGACACAATATAGGTTTTATGTTTTTAGATTACTTCGCAAATGCTCTTTCTGTTTCTTTTAAACCTTCTAAATCAGAATATTACTCTTATGAGGGAAAAATTAATAGCCAAAGTTTTTCTCTGATTAAGCCGGCAACTTATGTAAATAATAGCGGGATTTCTGCCTTACATGCCATTCAAAATTATAAAATTGAATTAAAAGATTTTTTGTTTGTATATGATGATCTTAATCTTGAATTTCCCGATCTACGTGTCAAAGTAGGCGGAGGAGATGGTGGCCATAATGGCTTAAACTCGGTTATTTATCATTTGGCTTCAGAAGATTTTCCAAGATTGAGATTTGGGATCGGAAATAATTTTGAATATGGTAAAATGGCTGAGTATGTGCTTACTGATTTTGATAATGAAGAATTACCTCGATTGAAAGATACATTTGAAAAAGGAACTATTTTACTTAAAGAATTTATTAAGGGTGGTATCAAAAATTTATTAGATGTTAATAGTACCTTATCGAAAAACAAAAACGATAAAAGTTTCTAAAAGTAATTCGGAGAAATCATGAGTTTATATATTAATATTATTCCTTTATTTGGAATTCTTGCACTTCTGTATACTTTCTGGAAATCTTCATGGGTTTCAAAACAGGATCCCGGGACGGAAAAAATGGTTAAGATTTCCAGTCATATCTCCGAAGGAGCAATGGCTTTTCTAAAAGCTGAATATAAAGTTTTAATTATTTTTGTTATCTGTGTTGCAATATTACTTGCAATATCTGCTGATCCTGTAACTTCTTCACCTTTGATAGGAGTTTCATTTGTTGTTGGTGCTTTTTGTTCGGCACTTGCAGGATTTATCGGAATGAGGGTTGCGACTAAAGCAAATGTAAGAACTACTAATGCCGCTAGAACAGGATTGGGAAAAGCACTTGAAATAGCCTTTGCGGGTGGCTCAGTCATGGGAATGGGAGTTGTAGGACTTGGTGTTCTTGGGCTCGGTGCACTTTTTATGATTTACCGTGATGCTTTCGGGGTTAGTCAGGTTGCAGATCTTAACAGGGTAATTACGATTATAACCGGCTTTTCATTTGGTGCTTCTTCAATAGCTCTTTTCGCAAGAGTTGGCGGAGGCATTTACACTAAAGCTGCGGATGTTGGAGCAGATCTTGTTGGAAAAGTTGAAGCAGGTATCCCTGAAGATCATCCGTTAAACCCGGCAACAATTGCAGATAACGTTGGAGATAACGTTGGAGATGTTGCAGGTATGGGTGCAGATCTTTTTGAATCTTATGTAGGATCAATAGTTGGTACAATGGTGCTTGGTGCAGCATTTTTTGGTTATCCTGAATTTCAAAGTACATTCCACGGACTTGGTGCTGTACTTCTTCCGCTTGTTATTGCCGGGGTTGGAATCGTGATGTCAATTCTCGGAACGTTTTTCGTAAAAGTAAAAGAAGGTGGCGATCCTCAGAAAGCGCTTAACAGGGGCGAATTCGGTTCATCTATTATAATGGTGGTTGCTCTTTATTTTATAATTAAATGGATGCTTCCGGAAACCTGGACTCACGAAGATCCGCTTTATGGAATTACATATACAATTACATCAACAGGAATTTTTCTTGCAACTGTTATTGGACTTGTTGCCGGAGTTCTAATTGGCGTAATAACTGAATATTATACAGGAACTGGTAAAAAACCTGTACTCGATATTGTAAGACAATCATTAACAGGAAGTGCAACAAACATTATTGCAGGAATTGGAAATGGAATGTTCTCGACTGCACTCCCACTTATAGTACTTGCTCTTTCAATAATTGGTGCATTTCATTTTGGTGGTCTCTATGGAATTGCAATTGCTGCTGTCGGAATGCTTTCAAATACAGGTATTCAATTAGCAGTCGATGCTTACGGACCAATTTCTGATAATGCAGGCGGTATAGCAGAGATGTCCGAACTTCCGAAAGAAGTAAGGGGAAGAACTGATAAACTTGATGCAGTAGGCAATACAACTGCAGCTATAGGGAAAGGTTTTGCAATCGGTTCCGCGGCTTTAACTGCTCTTGCTTTGTTCGGTGCTTTTATGACCGCTGCAAATATTAAAACAATAGATATTTCAAAAGCTGACGTAATGGCCGGGCTTTTCTTGGGTGGAATGCTTCCTTTTCTATTTTCAGCCCTTGCTATGAAAGCTGTTGGTAGAGCAGCAATGTCAATGATCGAAGAAGTGAGAAGGCAATTCAAAACAATACCTGCTCTCGCGGCAGCTCTAGGAGTGATGAAGAAAAACGAAGGTAAGGAACAATCCGAATGGTCTGTTGAGGATAAATCAACTTTTGAGAAAGCGGATGGTGTTGCCGAATACGGAAAATGTGTTGAGATTTCAACAAAAGCGGCAATTAGACAAATGGTAATACCGGGATTGCTAGCAGTTGCTGCTCCAGTATTTATCGGCTATGCTGGCGGTCCGGAAATGCTTGGAGGTTTACTTGCAGGTGTAACAGTAACCGGTGTTTTAATGGCTATATTCCAGTCAAATGCCGGTGGTGCCTGGGATAATGCTAAAAAGACATTTGAAGAAGGCATAGAAATTAACGGAGAAAAATACTTTAAAGGTTCAGATCCGCATAAAGCTGCTGTTGTTGGTGACACTGTGGGTGATCCTTTTAAGGATACTTCGGGGCCTTCACTCAATATATTGATTAAACTTATGGCGGTTGTTTCTCTTGTTATTGCGCCTTTAATTAGATAAATTAAGAGCCCTTTTATAAATAACATATTTATTAATCCCTGCTCTCATCTGTGAATGAGGGCCTAATTGACCGAAGGGAGGTGACTACATATGAAGACTAACGTCTACGAAAGTGCCGTTATGATTAATGCTGCGCTGGAAGACGAACAAATTCAAGCCTTGATTTCCCGCATTAAAGAAACAATCACAACTAATGGTGGCGAAATCAGAGAAATCGAAGATTGGGGACGAAAAAGATTGGCTTACGTGGTTAAGAAGAGTAAGGTTGGATATTATGTTATCTTTAGATTCAGCGCACCTTCAAGCCTGATTGCCAAGCTCGAGAGATTCTATATTCTCGATGAACAATTCCTAAGATATCTCACAATTAAACTTGATTCCGATGCTGTTGAATATCTGGAAAAGAATAAAGACAAGTCTCTAAGCCAGTCAGATGATACCGGAAATGAACCGGAATTAGCTACTGAGGCTACAGGATCGAGCAAAGATTCTACTGAAGATGAGAAGAAATAATTTTAAATAATGATTTAAGTATGGAGGAATAACCATGGCCGATTTGAAAATGCCTGAAATTAATTATGTTATCGTTGCTGGCAACTTAACTAAAGATCCGGTTTTTCGTCAGACAACCAATCATACTCCAGTTGTAAATTTTTCTATAGCTTCAAATAGAAAATATAAGGACAGTTCTAATCAATGGCAGGAAGATGTTTGTTATGTCGGAATTGTTGCATGGAATAAATTAGCTGAAAGCTGTCATGATAGATTGAAAAAAGGATCTGCCGTTCTGGTTGATGGTGAATTGCAAAGCCGAAGCTGGAAATCTGATGATGGTCATAACAGAAGTATTGTAGAAATAAAAGCCAGAAGAATCCAGTTCCTTAATAAAAGAGGAAAATT
>CAZQQD010000005.1:0-51489 GCA_964595355.1 uncultured Ignavibacteriaceae bacterium
AATTCCATACTCAAACTTCCTTCAAGCTCAAGAAGTTTTTCTTTAATACCAACTCCGCCTGAATAACCGCCAAGCTTTCCGGAATGTTCAATAACTCTGTGACAGGGAATAATAATAGGTACGGGATTTTTCCCGTTTGCTCTTCCGATAGCACGTACTGCTTTTACATTTCCAATTGCAATAGCAATATCTTTATAGGAAGCGGTTTTTCCGTAAGGAATCTTCTTTAATTCATTCCATACCTTAATCTGGAATTTAGTGCCTTCAATATCGAGGGGAACGTAAAACTTTTTTCTCTTCAGGTTAAAGTATTCTGTTAGCTGGGTAAAAATATTAAACATAAAAGGATCGTCAGCATAAAGTTTTGTTGCTTCCTGTGAGTTAATTTGCGAAGATTTTTTATTGAGATGTATTTTTTTTATCCCCTTTCGCGTTGAAAAAATATCAAACTTTATTTCGCCTATAGTAGCAGTGGCATAATATATACTTTCTGATTTTTCCATTTAAATAAACTTACGGGGTATTTTGTCCATCATCAATTTATGAAAAACAAAAAAAAGGGGAAGAAATTAAAAGTACTTTTTTCCCTTAATAGTTCACAATATTTATTATTTATGCACTTTCAACTTCCAATGCAGGATTTATATCTCTTTTCAACAAACTTTCAATTGCCATTAAAGTTCCACTTATTGCTGTGGGACAGGTACCGCAGGCACCCTGGTAACGAATTTTAACTTTAAATCCTTCAACACCTAAAACCTGCAAACCTCCGCCATCACCCGCCAAAGCAGGTCTTACTTTTTGATCAAGAATTTTATTTATTTTCACCATTAATTCGCCGGCATTTTCATCGAGAGGCTTAACTCCCTTCTCTTCCGGAATTAAATTTTTATCAAAAGCTTTCAGAAAATTAATAAACGGTCTCTGTATTTGTCCCCAGTTTGCTTCCTTTTTCTTTTCGATCGTAACAAATTTATCCATATAAAAAACCGAAGCTACGCCTTCAATCTCAAATATTCCTTTTGCAAGCGGATCTGATTGTGCTTCTTCCTTATTTGAAAATTGCCTGGTTTCCACTCTCAATAAATTATCATTTAAAATAAACTTTAGTGCCTGTGGGTTTGGAGTCAAATCAACATCCTGTACCATTAACATTACATATTCTCCTTAAATTTATTAACTTGTTAAAAATAACCTGAAATGTCTCTTTGTTCAAGTCAATATTAAAGATGTTAAACCCATTGTTCCTCACGTCTCCTGAAGTGAGAGAAAGAAAGGGTAAACTCGGGAGAGTTGTGCCACAGCAAGAAAAAGTAGTATTCATGAATTGTAAACAAATAAAAATGCCGATATATTTTGTAAGTTATTTATAACTATTATTGATTTTTATGAATCTCAAAAAAATTCTGATTGTTTTTACCGGCGGTACATTCTCAATGAAAATTGATGAGGAAACCGGCGGTGCTGTCCCAAGTTATTCAGGTGCAGAATTGCTTGAAAAAATTCCGCAGGCAAAAGAATTAGCCGATATCACTTGTTACGATTTCGGGAAATACCCCGGCCCTCATATGACCCCCGAACTAATGTTCCGGTTATCAAATACAATAAAAAATCTGATTAAAAATGAAAACTACTCCGGTGTTGTTGTTACTCATGGCACAGATACGCTTGAGGAAACTGCCTACTTACTCGACCTTACTATAAAAACTGAAATTCCTATTGTATTAATCGGCTCAATGAAAAATAGTTCGGAATCAGACTGGGATGGACCAAGAAATCTCCTTGATGCCATTCATGTTTGCCTGGATGAAAACTGTAGAAATCTCGGTGTACTTGTTTGCCTCAACAGCGAAGTCAACGCTGCCAGTGAAGTAACCAAAACTTACACTGATGAAATAGATACCTTCCGCAGTCTCGATTTTGGAGCACTTGGGTTGATTGAAGATGGGAAAGTAACAATTAACCGACCACCATTTAAACTCGAAACAATTCAACCAGACAAAATTATATCAAACGTTGATTTGCTAACTGTCTATGCAGGTATGAGTGAAAAATTTTTCAAGTATTCTGCCGATAGCAGGGTTGAAGGTATTGTTGTTGAAGCGCTTGGTGTTGGAAACGTTCCTCCTGCTGCTTTTGAGGGAATTAAATATGCGGTCGAAAAAAATATACCCGTTGTACTTGTCTCCCGTTGTCCTGCCGGAGAAACTCTCGATATTTATAGCTATCCCGGAGCTGGTAAATGGTTGCACAGTATTGGGGTCATGTTTGCTGAATATCTCAACGGACAGAAAGCGAGGATAAAATTAATTTTGGCGTTAGGAAAAACAAGGAACAAAGAAGAATTAAAAAAAATTTTTGAGGGCTAAAAAAATTTTAAGCTTTAACTTTTTCTGTTAATCAACAGCGATGTGTTCTATTTCTACTTTATGAATATCCTTAACGGGGTTTCCAAGAAATAATTCCGCGACCTCTTTAAATGTTAGAGGAATATCGCTTACATAAAAATCGTGATGACCGGTTACATTAGAATTAGTTTCAAATCCGACTCTTTTGAGTTCATTCTTCACAACTTCAGCAGAGGCTATTCCCGAATCGACAAGTGTTACATTTTTTCCGATTACTTCCTGTACAACTTTTGCAAGAATTGGATAATGAGTACAGCCCAAAACCAGAGTATCTATTTCAAGTTTCCTCAACTCTTTAAGATAATCTTCGGCAATTTCGTAAGTAGCTTTTTCTTTTATCCAGCCCTCTTCAGCCAGTGGCACAAACAACGGGCACGCTTTTTCAAAAACTTCTATTTCAGGATTATGTTTTTTTATAGCATTTGAGTACGCGTGATTGTTAATTGTCGCCCTTGTTCCTATTACCCCGATCTTTCCGTTCTTAGTGTGGCCAATTGCAAACTTCGCACCGGGTTCAATCATTCCTATAATCGGAACGTTAAAAGCTTCTCCAAGTTCTTTCATTGCAACTGATGATACTGTATTACAGGCAACAACGATTGCTTTTACGTTTTTGTTCATTAAAAATCTTGCATCCTGAATTGCATATTCAATAACAGTTGCATTGGATTTAGAACCATAAGGAACGCGTGCTGTATCTCCAAAATATATAATGTTTTCTGTTGGCAAAGCTGAAGCAAGTCTTTTCACAACCGTCAAACCGCCGATACCTGAATCAAATACACCTATTGGTTTTTCTTTTTCCATAAAATTCACTGTAATTCCTATAACATTAAAGAGAGGGTTTTCATTAACTCTGATTTAATAAATTGATAATCATTAATGGATATTTTCTTTTCGGTTCTGTCCAGAACATAAAATGAATCCACAATATCATCACTTCTGGTGGAGATTTTTGCAAAATAAATCATCAGGCCAAGTTCATTCATTTTGCTGGTTACCTGGTAAAGAAATCCCAGCCTGTCGGGCGAATATATATCAACTATAGTATACTTCTCTTGTTCTTCAAAAACGATTTTGACTTTTCCACTTCTTTTAAAAAATTTATTTTCTATTCGCCACCATCTGTTCTTCATCCTCGCTATTTCTGCATTAAGCTTTAACAATCCGGAAACAACGGCATCGAGATCATTTTCAATTTTATTGTAACGATCATTACTAACTTTATTGTGAGAACGAAAATCTGTTACATTAAAGGTATCAATTACTATACCGTCTTTCCTTGTAAAAATTTTAGCATCGTGAATGTTGAGATCATTTATGGAAAGAACCCCACAAATTTTTGATAGTAAAGAGGGAAAATCCCTTGTAATCACAGTAATATTTGTGTAACCATTAATCTCTTTAAATAATGCTGAAATGCTAATTCCTCTCTGAATTTCTTCTATATGCCTGGCAATTTCTTCATCCGAAAAATGATGTGCATATGCTATATCATTTATAGAATCAAGATGTTTCTGAACATTTTCTTCCGAAATTACGGAAGAATGTTTACTGACTTCCTTAGGAATTATATATGTGTTCGAAACCAAATATTCTTCTCCGCTTATTTGGTCTTCAAGCATAGATTTCGTTTTCAGATAAAGTTCGGAGAGAAGATCACTTTTCCAGGAAGTCCAGACAGCCTCGTTTACAGCGGAAAGATCAGCATAGGTAACAAGATAAAGAAGGTCAAGCTCTTCAATCGAATTGAATTTTGAGCTGAAATTATTAAGTGTTTCAGGATCATTAAGATTTCTTCTGAAGGCAATTTGTTCCATCACAAGATGATTCTTTACCAGGAATGAGACTCTGTCAATTTCTTCCTCATCATATCCAAGCCTTTGCATTATTGCTGATGCCATCTCAGAGCCTATTATTTCGTGTCCGGCTATATTTATAGGTTTTGCAATATCGTGAAACAAAAGTGCAAGATATAATATCTCTTTGTTTTTAATTTGATTAAAAATTTTGCTAAGTGACGACTTATCTTTTTCAAGTTTCTCGACATTCTGAATTGTTATAAGCGTGTGTTCATCTGCGGTATAACAATGATAAACCCCGTGCTGCATAAATCCTTCAAGGTCACTCCACTCGCTCATAAACCCACCAAGTACACCCAACTCATTCATTAGCGAAAGTGTTTGCCCCACATTTTTAGGTAGTTTCAATATTTCCCTAAAAAAGACTGAAGACTCGGCCTGCTCAACTGACTCTTCTGATACTTTATTTACCGTTCCAAGAATTGATGTTGTGAGTTTGTCATCGAAGATAGCCGAATGTAAGCCGCTATAGTAAAACGCCCTGATAATATCAGATAGTGTTAGTTCTTCATCTCCTGTAAAATAAATTATTCTGCCTTTTATTCTGAAATTACCGTCCAGTTCTATACTCAATGGGTCCGGAATCGGATTAACAAACTCTTCATTATATTTTCTTGTGGTAAGTTTTGTAAAACGATAGATAATGTTTGCAGCATTAAAATATTGTTTCATAAAAAGAGACATAGCGTCTTTGCTATTTAAAAATATTTCTGAAATTTTTTCCTGCAAAAAAAACTCAAACCGGTCATTTTTTTGTTTCGTTAATAAATGGAGAAGATTCCTTACACCCAGATGAAGTTTGTAACTTTCAAGAAGTTGATTGCATTCCTTAATGCTTACGCTTTTTTGTTTCTTCAACTTTTCAATAAAATTTTCGACCTGAGTAATTTCATTCTGTTTATTCAGCAAGGTTTTATTTTTTAAAATGTACATCCACTCTATAGCTTGGAAATCCCTTAATCCTCCTGCGGACAATTTAATGTTTGGTTCGAGCATTTTAGGAGAGTTGCCATACTTATTGTATCTATTAGTTATATCCTGAGCAAGCTCTCTGATTAATGCCGCTTTAACATTGTCTGTTATTGAATCAAATAATTGGTTATTCCATTCATTATAAATTTTATACGAACCCAGCAGCAACCTTGTTTCGAAAAACTGTGTGAAGGTATGAAGATCCTGTTTAAGGTATTTATTAATATCAGGAAATTCTCTTACTGTGTGGGAAACTTCAATTCCATTATCCCAGAACTTTTTAACAAGCTCTGAAATATCATCTTCATGATCTTCAACCAAATTCGTAATGAAAATAATATCAATATCAGAAAAAGGAGAAAGTTCTCTCCTGCTGAAACTGCCTGCTGAAGTAATAGCAAATTTATATCTTTTTGATCCGGCCAGCATACGGATGTGTTCTTCCACCAATAAACTATATGACATGCTAAATTTAAAAGGATTGGTCCAAAGATCCTTATTTTTAAAGATAGCATCCCTGTTTTTAATAAATCCCTTTTTAGCTGTTATAGTGACCGACATTAGTTTTCGTTTACTTCCATGATTTATTTTTCAAAAAATCTTTGCTCTGATATTCAACTTTTACTATTGACTCAATTCCTCCTCTCACATTAAATTCAGCTGTGACCAGCATATAACGTGGTTTACAAACCTCAACAAGATCATCAAGTATTTTATTTGTAACACTTTCAAAATAAATTCCATCATTTCTGTATGAATTCAAATAAAATTTTAACGATTTAAGCTCAATACAAAGTTTATCAGGAATGTATTCTATTATTATAGTTGCAAAATCTGGTTGCCCGGTTTTAGGACAGACAGACGTAAATTCCGGGGCTTCGTGAATCACAGAATAATTTCTGTCAGGATATGCATTCTCAAAAACTTCCAATAACTTTATTTTATCACTCACAACAACCTCTGACTTAATTTAGAATTTATAATGAAAAGGTTATAATTTTTTACTTGTAAACTGGTTTTACTTTATACGCTATCGGGTCTTCAAATCCTGCCTGTTGAAAACCTCTCAAACGTAACGCACAACTGTCACATTCTCCACAGGCTTCACCCTCATTTTGATAACAAGACCATGTCAATTCAAGAGGAGCTTTCAATTCAAATCCTTTTTTCACTATCTCAGCCTTTGACAAATTGATGATTGGAGTTTCAATTTTAATTTTTGTTTCCGGCTTTGTTCCCACTTCTATCATTTTCTCAAAAGCAGAAAAGAATGAAGGCCGACAATCGGGATAGCCTGATGAGTCCTCAAAAACTGCCCCGATAAAAATTTTTGATGCATTTAAAACTTCAGCCCAACTTGTACAAGCAGAAAGTATATTTGAATTTCTGAAAGGAACATAGGATGAAGGAATATTCTTATCGGAGAGATCAGCCTTAGTAACTGCAATATTTTTATCAGTTAAAGACGAGCCCCCAATCTTTGAAAGATGTGTCAAATCTACCACCAATCTTCTATTGACATTATAAAAATCAGCTATATCATTAAATGAGTTTAACTCCCTCTTTTCTGTTCTCTGTCCATAGTTAATATGAGCAAAAGCCAGGTCATATTTTTCATTTGCTATTGCAGCTGTTACACAGCTGTCCATTCCACCACTAACAGCTACCACTACAATTTCATTTCTATTAGACATTCAAAAGCCTGAAAATAAAGGTTAAAAATAAGAAAATAGCCTGTTACATTGAAGTCAGCGAAAGGTCAAAATTGGCATAATTAAAGATTTTAAGGATTTTTAGAGTTACACATTCACTTAGTCTTAATTGAAAGGAATAATACAACGACTACAAAACTAACACCCGATGACAAAAAAAACGGAACCTGTGCCCCAAACTGATCCCAGAGAATTCCTGTTAGAAATGAGCCTGCCATAATTGCTATGCTTGAAAGCATCGTGAGCAAACCTATCGCCGTACCCCTGTTTTGATCCGGAATTAAGTCCGATACCCAGGCTTTTGCAATGCCTTCAGTTGCCGCTGTGTAAATTCCATAAAAGGCAAATAGTATCCAGATAATTATTTCATGGCTGGTTAGTGCAAATCCAAGATAAACCAGCGAAAATATTAGCAAACCTGAAATAAAAATATTTTTCTTTCCGAACTTATCTGAAATCTTTCCAAGTGGATATGATGAAGAAGCATAAATTATATTATAAAAAATATAACCTAAAATTGCTTGTGTAGAAGAGCCTGAAACAACTTTTGATTTTAAAATCAGAAAAACATCGCTACTGTTTACAAGTGAAAAAACCGTAATCAGCAAAAGCATTTTTTTATAATCTGTGGATGAATTATTCCAGAACGATTTATAATTGCCTTTTTCTTTTGTACTAATTGGTATTGGTTTGTCCTTTACAGGAATTGTAAAGCCGACAGCAATTAAAGAAGGAATGAAAGCAATGAGAAAAATTAAAATGTAATTTTCAGGATAGAAATAAAGAAGTATTAAAGCGGCTGCTGGTCCAAGTGCAGCTCCCAGAGTATCCATCCCCCTGTGAAAACCGAATATAGCCCCAGAATTATTTTGGGAATAGCTTGCCAGTAATGCATCGCGTGGAGCGGTTCGGATACCTTTCCCGACTCTGTCAGTTACTCTCGCAAAAAGTACAGTTATAACATAAGGAAAAATTCCTGGCAAAGGTTTTGTGAGAGCAGAAAGGCTGTAGCCAATTCTAACAAAAATTGAACGCCTACCCAGCTTGTCTGATAGTCTGCCAAAATATCCTTTAAAAAATCCTGCTGTTATTTCAGCGAGTCCTTCAATCAGCCCGACAACAGCCATAGAGGAACCAAGTACGACTGTGAGAAAAATGGGCGTAATAGGATAGAGCATTTCACTTGCCATATCTGTAAAAAGGCTGATAAGTCCGAGAATTTTAACCTGCTTTGGGATTTTGTTTTTTGGCATTGTTAGTAATTTTTCTTCGGATTAATAATCGTCATAATAGTTCTTATCTACAAATTATTTTTCTGTAAAATTGGAGTGGATAGACTCATTTTGTAAATTAGTTATTACAATTTTTGATAATTTCCTTTGAGGACAAAATGCGCAAAAAAGTCATCGCCGGTAACTGGAAAATGCACAAAGATTTGAGCGAATCACAAAGCCTGATTACAAAACTGACTAATGCTTTAAGTAAAGAAGAAGTAAAATGCGATGTTATTATTTGTCCCCCATTCACCTCACTCAGCGAAGCTGCGGGTCTTGTAAAAAATACTAAAGTAAAACTCGGTGCACAGAATATGCACTTTGAAGGTAGAGGAGCTTTCACAGGCGAAGTATCTGCAGCTATGTTGAAAAGCGTTGGTTGTGAATATGTGATACTCGGCCATTCAGAACGCAGAGCTATTTTCGGCGAATCTGATGAAACGATCAATAAAAAAATTAAAAAAGCTCTTGACTCAGGTCTCAGGCCGATC
Organism: uncultured Ignavibacteriaceae bacterium; assembly: GCA_964595355.1. Classification (GTDB taxonomy): domain Bacteria; phylum Bacteroidota; class Ignavibacteria; order Ignavibacteriales; family Ignavibacteriaceae; genus JAKAGZ01. Next base: position 8,720 of record CAZQQD010000005.1, read on the forward strand.
TTCTGCATAGGTGAAACTCTTCAGGAAAGAGAAAGTGGAATTATGAATGATGTAATAAAACGCCAGATTACAGAAGGACTCCACCAGGTTTCAAAAGGAGAGATGGAACAAACGATAATTGCTTACGAACCAGTCTGGGCAATCGGCACAGGGGTTACCGCTACGCCTGATCAGGCACAGGAAGTTCACGTTTACGTAAGAAAATTAATTGCTGAAATTTTTGGTGACGATACAGCAGAAAAACTGATAATCCAGTACGGCGGAAGTGTGAAGCCCAATAATGCGGCGGAATTGCTGTCTCAAAACGATATTGACGGAGCTCTGGTTGGAGGAGCATGTCTGGAAGCGGACTCATTCATGAACATAATTAAATCAGCTTAAGTATACTTATATAAATAAGTTACAGAGCTAATCGCTTTTCCGGGAAGCCCCGTAAACCTTAAAATTTCCATTGATTTCCCCTCCTTTCTTTAGTATATTTGTCGGCTTAATTTCTACCAAAGAGGACACAAATTACGGATGGTCTTTCCCAGAAAACTTAAACTTTTGTTATTAATACTAACTTTCCTTTCCCTCGTATTACCTTTAAAAGCACAGATAGTTTTCCGGGAATTGCCGGGTTATAAGATGAATCTTTCAGATTCAACCTTTTTTGAGACCAATCAGTTCAGAAAAATCATCCCATTAAACGGTACCTGGCAGGTTTATAAAATCAATGACGAAGACAGGAAAAAAGTTGATGTGAATATCCCGGCCGTTTTTGAAGGAACCGGAGAACTGATTTTTGAAAAGAACTTTTCACTATCACAATTTGATCTGGAAGATCACCAACTCAGGCTGGTTTTTTTAGGTGTGAATTATTCTGCAGAAATTTCAATAAACAATAAAATTATTTACACTCACGCTGGCGGCGAATATCCTTTCCAGTTTGATCTTCCAAGAGATATCCTTAATACTGACAGAGATAATGTTCTCGCAGTTAAGGTAAAATATAAACTTGATTCAGAAAATACGATTCCCTTAAAACAGCGTTTTCTTTTCCCTAAAAATTTTGGCGGAATATTCCGGGATGTTTACATTGAATCAAGACCGAATATTTCTTTTACGAATTATTCTGTAACCAATTCTTTTAATGAAAAGACCGGCAGAGTAAAAGTTGCAATTCTTTCAAAGGTTTCAAACCGGGAATTTCATTCACCCACAGATACATTAACAACAATCAATAACCTAACAGTAAAATCAAAAATAATTTCCCCGGATGGAATAAATAACCAGAGCCCATCTGATTTTTCTTTTGAGTTAAAAAAAAATAAAGATATTAATATAAACCAAAATTTAGAACTGGCTAATCCTATATTATGGAATCCTGATTATCCCAGATTATATACTTTAAGAATCGAATTGTGGAAAGATAGAGAGTTAATTGATGTTGTTCAGAGGAAGTTTGCTGTTTATTCATTATTAGCTGGGAAAGAAGGTTTAAAATTAAATGGCCAGGAAATTTCTTTGAACGGAGTCACGTACATTCCAACTAATCACACTTACGGCGATCTTTTTTCCTACAACGAAATGGAAAAAGATTTAAAAATGATTAAAGATCTTGGACTTAATGCAGTAAGATTCGCAAAATCAGTTCCACATCCATATTATCTTTATCTCTGTGAGAAATACGGACTTCTTGCGTTTGTGGAAATTCCACTTAATGGATTACCTGAAAAACTGGCGAATGATCCTGATTTTATTACACGAAGCAAAAATTACCTCTCTAATTTTATTAAGAACTACGATAATTATTCGGTTGCTGGTATAGGCCTGGGGAGTTCTTATTTAACTAATTCCGATGATCAGACTGCCTACCTCAAAAATATCTCTGCATTTGTAAAAGAGAAAACAAATTCTCTTACCTATGCTTCTTTCTCGGGCTTTAAAGTCCCTGAAATAGATGATATAGATTTTTATGGAATAGAATTATTAAATACCCCTATAAAAGAAGAAGCGGAAGAGCTAAAATCAATGCAGGACAGATTAGGAACCGGAAAAGTTTTTATCAGTGAAGCGACCTATGTTGTTTACGCAGGAAACAGCGATGGTTATTTAAATCCCGGTTCATTTGAAGCACAGGCAAAATATTTTGATGACCTTTTAGACTATTCAAACAGAAATAAGCTTGCAGGCTTTTTTATAAATTCAATGTTCGATTACAGAGGTGAATTTGCATCTATAATTTCTGGTTTCAACGATGACAACATTTACAAAATAGGTATATGTGACGAAAATCGCGGAACAGACAGACTTGTTTATAAAATTCTCTATTCAAAACTTCATAATACAGAAAAGGTCACAATTCCTATTGGAACAAGAAAGGATACTTCTCCTATTTCTTTTATTTTATTTGGACTATTACTGGCTGTATTAATGGGCGTGTTGGTAAACTCCGGCAAAAAATTCAGAGAGGACGCTACTCGCGCTTTATTAAGACCATATAACTTTTTCTCTGATGTACGAGACCAACGAATTATATCAGTATATCAATCAGGCTTACTTGCCATAATAATTTCTGCGGTTGGTGCTCTGATTGCAGCAAACCTTTTATCATACTTCAGCGAAAATGTTGCTGTCGAAAGAATTCTCTTGGCTTTCGGCAGCCATACATTAATAAAAGATGTAAGTTTTCTTAGCTGGCACCCTATTGCTTCCCTTTTCTGGCTAACGATACTTTATATGGTATTGATGGTAATCCTTTCAATAATAATAAAGACTGCATCATTTTTTGTAAAGAACAAAGTGTTTTTCTCAAGCGTTTTTTATACTGTTGTCTGGTCTTTTCTTCCGCTGGTTTTACTTATACCTGTTGGAATAATTCTTTATAGAATACTAAATGCAAAAATTGCTAATGTATATATTTACTGGGGAGTTATAATATTTAATCTCTGGATTTTTTACAGGCTTATGAAAGGAATTTATGTAATTTTTGACGTAAATGCTGGAAGCGTTTATTTTTACTGTATAGTTGCAGTTCTTCTAGTACTAGGTGGATTTTTGCTTTATTTTCAGATGAATGATTTAGTAATTAATTACCTTCAGATAGCCATTAAACAAATTAATCTCAGGATGTAGCTGAAATTTGTATCTATCTAAATTAGAAATATTAGGTTTCAAATCTTTCTCTCAAAAGACTGTCGTTAACTTCAACGAAGGGGTTACTTCTATAGTAGGACCTAACGGTTGCGGGAAAACAAATATAGTCGATGCTATCAGATGGTGCTTGGGCGAACAAAGAAGCAGTGCCTTGAGAAGCGATAAAATGGAAAATGTAATCTTCAATGGAACTTCCGGCAAAAAGCCCATGGGTATGGCCGAAGTTTCATTGACTATCCAAAACACAAAAGGAGTTCTTCCCACTGAATATTCTGAGGTAGTAATTACAAGAAGAATATTCAGATCAGGAGAAAGTGAATATCTTCTCAATAAAAATTTATGCCGGCTAAAAGACATTACAAATCTTTTTATGGATACGGGAATTGGAGCGAATGCCTATTCTGTAATCGAACTTAAAATGATCGAGACTATCCTCAGCAACAAAGCTGAAGAAAGAAGAGTAATGTTTGAGGAAGCAGCCGGAGTAAACAAATACAAATTACGCAGAAGACTTGCTTTGAGAAAACTTGATGAAGTCAGAAGTGATCTAACAAGAGTTAACGATATTGTTTCAGAAGTTGAGAAGAAAGTTAACTCTCTTGAACGCCAGGCCAAAAAAGCTGATAAGTATAACAAAATTTCAACTCAACTTAGAGAACTTGAAATTGATCTTGCTGAAAGAGAACTTACGCTTTTCAATAAACAAAAAGAAGAATTCAAAGTTGCAAAAGGCGAAAACTTTAATAAAAAGCTCTCTCTTGAATCCGAAATTTCAAGGATCGAAGACGAAATCAGCTCAATAAAAAAAACACTATCCGAAACAGAAAATGAATTAAAGAACAAACGTGAAGAAGTAACCGGGCAAACCGCAAAAGTATATAATTCACAAAAACAAATTTCTGTTACCGAAGAAAAACAAAATTCACTTAGAGCAAATATTGACCGTTACAAACTTGAGCTTGAAGAATTAAACAATCAGCTTAAGCATGCACGAGAATTTATCGAAAACAGCAAAACTTCAATTATTGAATTCACACAAACAATTTCGGATAAAGAAAAAGAACTACAAGCTTCAAAAGAAGAAGTCAATAAATATAAATCTTCACTGGAAGAACAAAGAGAGCATTTAAGGAACAAATCGGATGAACTCCTTGAAAAATTCAAAGAAATAACAAACAAAGAAAACGACCTGGCAAATATTGAAAAAGCACTCGAGTCTAAAAACATAGAAATCGATAAACTGAATGAAAAAATTCTATCTCTTACAAATAACATTGCAAAAACGGTCGGTTACCTGGAAGAATTAGAACAGGAAAAAATTCAGACTTCAAAAAAATTATCTGAGGCTGAATCACTTTATGAACAAAAACAGAAAGATAAAGAAGAACTTGAGAAAAAATTAAGCTCTCTTAAATCAAAAGCACTCGAAGATCGAGGAATAGTTAACAGTATAAAAGATAAAATAAACTTTATTCAGGCTCTTATTGACAACCTAGAAGGTATTTCCAAAGGTGCTAAAACTTTAGTTGAAACATCCGAATGGGCAAGAGGCAATAAGTCTCTTCTTGCAAATATTGGTACATCAGACGAAGAATACAGACTTTCTATTGAAGCAGCTCTACGAAATAATCTCAACAATATTATGGTTGAAACTATCGATGATCTTAAAAGTGGGATTCAATATCTAAAAGAAAAAGAAGCAGGGCGCGCATCATTTTTTCTCCCGGACCTTGTAAGAAAAAAGAATGTTGGTTTTCTCGATAAAATTAAAGATGGAGTTTCGAAACGGAGAGCCGCCAAACTTCAAAAAGAATCCGGCTTTACAGGCTGGGCTAAAGATTTGATCCAGTCTGACCCACAATGGAAAAATTATTTTGATCTTATTTTAGATAAATCAGCAATTGTTGATACTCTTGAAACTGCTTTCTCGCTTTCTGAAAAATATGGTGAGTTTAATTTTGCAACATTGAGCGGCGATTATATAGATAACTCTGGAGTAGTTGAAAGTGGCTCCAAGCCAAAACTTAGTGAATCTTTGTTCGGGCGAATGCAACTTCTTGAAAACCTGAAAAATGAATTTCCAAAACGAGAAGAAGAAATAAATAAATTGCAGACAAGCATACAGGAAATTGAGATCAGGCATAATGAAATAGATTTAAAAATTATTTCTGAAAACGAAAGAATGCTCCTCAACGATCTGGCAAATGTAGAGAAACAAATTGCCCAGTTCGAATACGAAAAACAAAAAGCAAATGACGAAATTGAAAAAGCCCGCACAGAAATAAAAGACCTCGTTGCCGAATCTAACAAAACTGATAACATAAGAAATGCAGCCGCCGAGTTTCTAAATTATTTGAAAAAAGAAAAAGTAAGAGCAGATGAAGACCAGAAACAATTAGAAGAAGAACTCGACTCATTCGAACAAAAATACGGTACAACAATTTCCGAGCAAAATAATTTAAATCTCGATCTGGAAAGATTGCTTGGCGAAAAAAGGAATACTGAAAATGCAATCAAGAGAGCACAGGAGACAATTGAAAATCTTAAAAAATCAGTTTCAAGAAGAGAACTCGATATAGCTAAAGCCACTGAAGAATCTGCTTCAATTAATGATAGCCTTGCTGAGCTAAGAAATGAATACGATAGATTATCGGCTGAAAGAGATGTACTGCACTTGCAGGAAATAGAGATAGACAAAAAATATAAATCTATTCAATCAAGCATCGATGAAAAAGAAACTGCTCAGAATAAAATCAGAAAAGAAAGAGAAGCACTATCTGAAGAAATACATGCTTCCGATATGAAACTAAGCGAACTTGGAATGAAGATGAATAATCTTCGGGAACACATTAAGGAAAGCTATTCTATTACTCTGGAAGAGAAAACTTTCGAAGATCTTGAAACCTTTGATTTTCAAACAAGGACAGAAGAAGTTCAAACTTTAAAACAAAAAGTTAAAAACCTGGGACCGATTAATCTGCTTGCTTATTCTGAATACGAAGAAGAGAAAGAGCGCTTTGAATTTTTAAGCAAACAAAGAAACGACTTACTTGACTCAGAAAAAGATGTTGTAGACACTATAAACGAAATCAACACAGCTGCTCAAACACAGTTTTCAGAAACTTTTGAAAAGATCAGGAATAACTTTGTAAATATTTTCCGTGGACTATTTAACCCCGGAGACGAGGCTGATTTAAAGATAGAAGAAAATGCTGATCCTCTTGAAGCAAAAATTGAAATAATTGCAAAGCCAAAAGGTAAGCGTCCGACTTCAATTGAACTTCTGTCAGGGGGAGAAAAAACTTTAACAGCAATTGCTTTACTATTTGCGATTTATCTCGTAAAACCAAGTCCTTTCTGTATTCTTGACGAAATCGATGCTCCACTCGACGACGCAAACATTGACCGTTTTACAAAAATTATAAAAGACTTTAGCAAAGATACTCAATTCATTGTTGTTACTCACAATAAGAGAACTATGGAAGCAGCTGAGACTTTGTATGGGGTTACGATGCAGGAGGAAGGAATATCCAAACTTGTTAGCGTACGATTTAATGAGGATTTTGATTTTGTTACTCAATGATTCCTTAATTTGAAAATTATTTTAGGTTAAAGAAAGATATTCCTGCCTTTAAAATGAAAGTTTGTTTTTATAACTAACAAGGTTATAAGCCAAGATTAAAGATGCGAAGCTAAATATGATGTCAGAAATTTACAATAAAGGAAATGGACAAAAAAGAATTTAAAATATTTATTGATTTTGATGGTACAGTTACAAAGGTGGATGTCGGTTCCGCTATTTTCGAAAAATTTGGTGAACCAACAGCAGTAGCTGAGGTCATTACTAAATATCTCAAAGACGATGTTACCGCAAAAGAATGTTGGTTACTGTTGTGCGACTCAATAAAAGATCTGGACCTTAAAGAATTTGATAAATATATAGAATCATTTGAGGTCGATTCAACCTTTCATGACTTCATAAAATATTGTGAATACAACCATTTTGAACACTATGTCTTAAGCGATGGCTTTGATTATTATATAGAAAAAATACTTAAGAAGGAAAAACTGGAAAATCTGAAATATTATTCAAATAAATTATTAATAGACGAAAATAATAATCTCACACCGGTTTTCCCTTACTTAGATGAAGAATCAAAAACTTCGGCGAACTGTAAACATAATCATATAATTAATCACAGCAGTGATGAGGAATTTACAGTTTATATAGGAGATGGTATTTCAGACAAAGAAACAGCCGAGTTCTGTGATTTTATTTTTGCAAAAGATGACTTGCTGAAATTCTGTGAAAAAGAAAGGATAACATATTTTCCGTATAAAAATTTTTATGATGTTATAAAAAGACTTGATGAATTGAAATCAAAGAAAAGATTAAAAAAAAGACACCAAGCTTCGCTTAAAAGACGAGAAGTTTATTTAAGAGGGTAAGAATGACAAAATCGGAAATCTCTACTAAACTATTTAAATACAGAAGTTATACTCCAATACCTTTTCTTATTTTGTCCATTGCTTACATTAATGCAAATGTCTGGAGTATTATTATTGGCTTTTTAGTAGCACTCTCCGGTGAGTTTATCAGGCTTTGGGGAGTAAGCTGGGCGGGCAGCGAAACCAGAACAACCGGTGGTGTTGGTGGTAGCTTTCTTATTATTAGCGGCCCTTTTGCAAGGGCCAGAAATCCTCTTTACATCGGGAATATTTTACTTTATATAGGATTAGGCCTTATGTCTTTTGCTCTTTTTCCATATTTACAAATTGTCGGACTGGTTTTTTTTTATATTCAATATTCCCTTATAGTAAGCGAAGAAGAAAAATATTTACAAAAAACATTTGGACAGGAATTTGAAAATTACATTAAGAATGTACCAAGATTTTTTCCAAGGCTTACAAAATACAAAGCTGGTAATGTTGAACAACCTCCCTTTAATCTTAAAGCAGGATTAAAATCGGAAAAGAGGAGCTTGCAGGCTTTTGGGATTGTGGCTTTGACTATAATACTTTTATGGTATCTTCAGAGACTTTGAATTTTCAAAATTGGTTTTGTGAATATCAACCAATAATAAATGATAAATAAAAATTTACTGATAATTGCCGGCGAGATCTCCGGAGATCTACACGGTGCTTCTTTGATAAAGGAACTGAAAAAACTTGATTCCGAAATTAACGTTTTCGGTATCGGGGGAGATAAGATGAAAGCAGCAGGAATGCAATTAAGCTATCATATTAATAGAATGGCATTCCTTGGCTTTGCAGAAATTGTCAGGCATTTACCTTTTATTAAAAGAGTTCAGAAGGAATTGCTTGAACTAGTTAAAACGAAAAATATTAGCACTGCTGTTTTGATTGATTATCCGGGATTTAATCTAAGCATTGCTAAAAAATTAAAAAAACTAGATGTAAAGATAGTTTATTATATATCGCCGCAAATATGGGCCTGGGGAAGCGGCAGAATCAGGAAGATCAAAAAATTAGTGGACAAAATGCTGGTTGTTTTTCCATTTGAAGAAAAACTGTACAGCAATCATAAAGTTAATGTTGAATTTGTTGGTCATCCTCTTTTAGAAAGACTTAAAGAATATGATTTCCTTTCAAAGGAAGAGCTTTACAAAAAATATAATCTAGATAAGAATAAAGAAATTTTTCTGATACTTCCTGGAAGCCGAGATCAGGAAGTAAAACATATATTCCCGGAAGTAATAACGGCTGCTGTAAAACTCGCTGAAGAATTTAATTTGCAAGTTATTACAGCTTGTTCTTCAAATATTGATATAGATATATTTAACAGAATAACAAAAGTGAGAAATTTCAGAGTAATAAAAGATGAAACTTACAATCTGTTAAAAAATTCCAAGTTCGGAATAGTTAAGTCAGGGACCTCTACTCTAGAAGCTGGGCTGTTTCAATTGCCGATGATAATTGTCTATAAAACAAGCGGCCTTACATACTTGATCGGCAAAAGTCTGGTAAGAGTTAATTACATCGGAATGGCAAATATCATCTCCGGTAAAAGAGTTGTTCCCGAACTAATTCAAGATCAGGTTTCTAAAGAAACCGTTTATAAAGAATGTAAAAAGATTTTATCTAATAAAAGTATATATAGCGCTATTAAAAATAAATTCGGACTGATAAAAGAAAAACTTGGAACGGAAGGTGCTTCTGGTAAAGCAGCTGATTCAATTTATAAAACAATGAATGAAACTTAGAAAAGTTAAGCAGAACAGTTTAAGATTTATTGGCCATTTTGTATTAGTCCATTTAGTAAATGTTCTTTGTAAAACTTTGCAAATCACAGTAAAGAATAAAATTGTGATTGATGAACTGGAAAAAGCGAATAAAAATTATGTGCTTGCATTCTGGCACGGTTCTATGCTTTTACCCTGGTATATTCATCGCCGTAAAAAAATGATTGCACTTATAAGCAAAAGCAAGGATGGTGATCTTCTTGCACGCGTTTTGAAAAACTGGAAATACAGGGTTATCCGTGGTTCTAGTTCAACAGGTGGTGATGTTGCTCTGGGAATCGTAATTGACTATGGAAAAAACAAACATTCCATTACGATTACTCCTGATGGACCAAGAGGACCGAGGCACAAGTTAAAAGCCGGAGCTGTTATTGCGGCAAAGAAAAGTGGCTTACCACTTATTCTGACTGGTGTTGGAATACAAAATAAAAAATCACTAAACAGCTGGGATATGTTTTCTATTCCTAAATTTTTTACCAAAGCTGTTTTGATGTATTCCAATCCAATTTATGTTGACAAAAACCTGACTTATGAGGAAACTTCGCAGGTAATTAATGATTGTGAAGCCAAAATGAATAAGTTGCAGGAAGAAGCAGAGAACAATTTTAAAGCATGACATTACTAAAAATAATATTATATCCCCTAGTTCCGGTTTATGCGGCTTTGGTTGCTATCAGGAACTGGCTCTTTGACAAAGAAATTTTTAAAGCTAAAAAGGTTGGAGCAAAAATTATTTCTGTTGGAAATATTACAATTGGAGGATCAGGTAAAACCCCAATGGTTATTTATTTAACGAACCTGATAAAAAATGAAAACAGGAAAGTTGGGGTGCTTAGCCGTGGCTATGGAAGAAAATCTTCCGGTTACGTTCTTGTTGCAGACAACAAAAATATATTAACTACTGTAGATCAATGTGGTGATGAAATTTTTCACACAGTTGCTGAATGCAGGGTGCCTGCTGCTGTTTGCGAAAATAGAGTTCGCGGGGCTAAGAAATTAATTGAGGAAACAAATATAGATACAATTATCTTAGATGATGCATTTCAACACAGATGGATTTATCGTGATGTGGATGTATTGATTTGCGAACAGAAGTTTTTAAATGCACCGGGTTTTCTTAATCAGAATCTTCTGCCAACGGGATTTATGAGAGAGAACTTTAACTCCATAGAACGTGCCGATGCAATTATCGTAAACAGAAAATTTTCTAAAAAAGAATCATTATCAAAATCGCTTGAAAAATATTCTGAAAGTAAAAAAATATTTAATGCATACTATTATTCAATGGGATTTATTGACATTAAAAGAAACATTGAACATAAAATAGAAGAATTCGAAGGACAAAAAAGCCTTGTGGTTTCGGGAATTGCTAACCCTTATTCTTTTATTAACGCATTAAAACAAACAAAAGTAGATACTCAGAACCAAATGATTTTTTCAGACCATAAAGATTATACTTTAAAAGAAATTCAAAAAATAAGAAAGGAATTCTACTCAACCAATTCGCATTCTGTTGTTACAACACAGAAAGATGCGGTAAAGCTATCTAAGTTTTCAAAAGAGCTCGATGACATTGACATCTTTTATCTGAAAATTCAGATTGCAATGGATGAAGAAGACCGGTTCAAAAAATTCATAATTGAAAAAATTTCATAACTATTATTGCGAACAAATTTATAGAGGAGAAGAAAATGGCTAAGATTCATAAATATGTTTACTACTTTGGAGATAAAAAAGCAGACGGGAAATCAGAAATGAAAGCATTGCTAGGCGGGAAAGGAGCAAACCTTGCCGAGATGGTGAATATAGGTATGCCTGTTCCTTCAGGATTTACAATTACAACAGAAGTCTGTACTTACTTTTACGATAATAAAAACAAATACCCCAGAGAATTAAAATCGCAGGTTCTGAAGGCTCTTAAGAAAATAGAAGCCAGCATGAAAGCAAAATTCGGCGATAGGAAAAATCCTTTACTTGTTTCTGTAAGAAGTGGAGCAAGGGCCTCGATGCCCGGAATGATGGACACAATTCTAAACCTGGGATTGAACGATACAACAGTGCAAGGACTGATCGAAAAAACAAATAACCCTCGATTTGCTTACGATTCTTACAGAAGATTTGTCCAAATGTACGGTGATGTCGTTTTAGGTTTAAAGCCAGTTGATAAACACGAAGAAGATCCGTTTGAAGTAATTCTTGAAAGGAAAAAACATGAAAACGGATTCAAATTAGATACAGAACTAAATGCTGAACATTTAAAAGAATTAGTTAGTGAATTTAAGTCCGCAATAAAAGAAAAAACCGGACACGATTTCCCTGACAACCCGATGGAACAACTCTGGGGCGCAATAGGAGCAGTATTCGGATCCTGGATGAACGACAGAGCAATTGTTTACCGCAAACTTAATGCAATCCCCTCAAGCTGGGGAACCGCTGTTAATGTTCAGTCTATGGTCTTTGGAAATATGGGAGAAGATTCAGGTACAGGAGTTGCATTTACACGTGACCCTGCTACAGGTGATAATAAATTCTACGGTGAATACCTGTTTAATGCACAGGGCGAAGATGTTGTTGCCGGTATTCGAACACCTCTTCCAATTGCTAAATTAAAGGACGATGATCCTAAAATTTACAAACAACTGGATACCATAAGAAAAAACCTGGAGAAACATTATAAAGATATGATGGATATCGAATTTACAATTCAGCAGGGCAGACTTTGGATGCTTCAGTGCCGCGTTGGAAAAAGAACAGGGTTTGCTGCAATTAAAATGGCCGTTGATATGGTTAAAGAAAGACTGATCACAAAAGAAGATGCGATTTTAAGAATAGAACCTAACCAACTGAACCAGCTATTGAGACCTATTTTTGATATGGGTCAGAAAAGAAGAGCAATTGACGAAGGAAGGTTACTAGCTAAAGGACTCAATGCCGGACCGGGAGCTGCTTCCGGTAAGGTTGCCTTAAATGCACAGGATGCAGAAGATATGGCAGCAAAAGGTGAGAAGGTAATTCTCGTAAGAATTGAAACCTCACCTGAAGATATTAAAGGTATGAACGCTTCTGAAGGAATTCTTACTGCAAGAGGTGGAATGACTTCACACGCTGCACTCGTTGCAAGACAAATGGGAAAAGTTTGTGTAGCTGGCTGCGGCTCATTAAAAATTAACTACCGCGAAAGAAGAATTACTATCGAAGGGAAAGAAGGAATTGTTGTTAATGAAGGCGATTTCATCTCTATTGACGGTACAACAGGTGAAGTTATAAAAGGCAAAATAGAAACAAAACCTTCAGAAGTTATACAAGTTTTGATTTCAAAAACTCTTAGCCCAAAAGATTCATCTGTATATCAGACTTATGCAAGTTTAATGAACTGGGCAGACAAACTTAGAAAAATGAATGTAAGAACAAACGCAGATCAGCCTGACCAGGCATCTAACGCAATTGCTTTTGGTGCTGAAGGAATTGGTCTTTGCAGAACAGAACATATGTTTTTCGGGGGAGACAGAATTATGTCTGTAAGAAAAATGATCGTTTCCGATTCTGTTGAAGAAAGGAAAAGAGCTCTTGCCGAATTATTACCTTTACAAAGAGAAGACTTTGCAGGAATTTTCGAAGCAATGAATGGTTTCCCCGTAACCATCAGAACTCTTGATCCTCCACTACACGAGTTTTTACCTCACGAAGGAAAAGAAATAAAGCAACTAGCAAAGGCTTTGGATATATCCGTTGAAAAACTAAATGAAAAAATTTCGAGTCTACATGAATTTAATCCAATGCTTGGTTTCAGAGGTTGTCGTCTCGGAACTCTTTATCCAGAAATTACTGAAATGCAAGCCCGGGCAATTATCGAAGCAGCTTGTGATGTTGCGGCAAAAGGTATAAAAGTAAAACCAGAAATAATGATTCCTTTGGTCGGACATGTAAATGAATTCAAGTTACAGGAAGATATTGTTAGGCGAGTAGCAAAAGAAGTAATGGATGAAAAGGGACGTAAAATAAATTATCTGGTTGGCACTATGATAGAACTTCCACGCGCTGCTTTAACTGCTGATCAAATTGCAGAAAAAGCAGAGTTCTTTAGTTTCGGAACAAACGACCTTACGCAGACAACTTTTGGATTATCGAGAGATGATGCAGGTAAATTCTTGCCACTTTATATTCAGAACGACATTCTCCCTAATGATCCTTTCGAAGCGATCGATCAGTCAGGTGTGGGACAACTTGTAGAAATGGGTACCAATAAAGGTCGTTCGGTAAGAGCAGATTTAAAGGTGGGGATATGTGGCGAACATGGCGGTGAACCTTCTTCTGTTGAATTTTGCCACAGGATAGGATTAAACTATGTTAGTTGTTCACCCTTTAGGGTTCCTATTGCACGATTAGCTGCTGCTCGAGCTGTTGTGTCTGAAATGAATACAAACAAACAGCAAAAGTCAAAACCAAAGAAAAAAACTAAAAGTAAAGGAAGACCCGTTAAGAAAAAATAATTTTTAAAAAGTTACGATGAAGAAGAAGTTTATATCTTCCTCATTATAATCAATAATTCACTTAGTTAAGAGGTTAACGAGAATGAAATTATCAGATTTCAAATTTAACTTACCTAAAACTCACATTGCAAAACACCCTGTGAGTCCCAGAGATAAAGCTAAATTAATGGTACTTGATAAGGAGACACAGGAAATAGAAAACAAAACTTTCTCCGACATAACGAGTTATATGGGGAAAGGAGATGTTCTTATCGTTAATGAGACACGTGTGTTTCAGGCAAGACTTTACGGCAAAAAGGAAAAAACAAATGCTAAAATTGAAGTCTTCCTTCTCAGGGAATTAAATGCAACAGACTGTATCTGGGATGTTATTGTAGATCCGGCAAGAAAAGTAAGAATAGGAAATAAAATTTACTTCAATGATAAGCTTTGGTGTGAGGTTATTGACAATACGACTTCGCGAGGCAGGACGGTTAGATTCAATCAACCGGGAAATGTTTATAAAGCTGTTGAAAAAATAGGGTACACTCCCCTTCCACCTTATATAAAAAGAGAACCTGAACCTGCAGATAAAGATAATTATCAGACTGTATATGCAAAAGTTGACGGTGCCGTCGCGGCTCCTACCGCAGGACTACATTTCACACAGAGGCTCCTTCAGAAAATTGAAAAGAAAGGAATCAATATTGTCCCGATCATTCTGCATATCGGGCTTGGAACGTTCAGACCGGTTGAAGTTGAAGATTTGACAAAACATAAAATGGATTCTGAATATTATGAGATAACACAAAAATCTGCAGATACAATTAATAAGGCAAAACATTCAAAACATAACGTATTTGTAGTTGGTACAAGTGCCTGCCGGGCTGTGGAGACCAGTGTTACTGCTGACGGTTTTGTAAAACCTAATCAAGGATGGACCGATAAATTTATCTACCCATATTATGATTTTAAAATCACGGACAGGTTAATTACAAACTTTCATCAGCCCGAATCAACCCTCATTATGCTTGCAAGTGCATTTGCGGGACATGACTTCTTGATGAAAGCGTACAAGAAAGCCTTGAAAGAAAAATATCGCTTTTTAAGTTATGGCGATGCAATGTTAATAAAATGAAAACTTATGTAATTATCCCTGCCGGGGGTAAAGGACTTAGGAGTGGCTCTGCCACTCCTAAACAGTATATTAAGTTTAACGGGAAGGAATTAATAGTTTACACTCTTGAGACATTTCAGAAAAACAAATCAGTTCATGAGGTAATAATTTCAGCAGAGCCAGTTTATTTCAGTCTTCTGGCTAAGCTCAAAAAAAAATACAAGCTCACAAAATTAAAAACAATTGTTAAGGGAGGAAGAAAAAGGCAGGATTCGGTTTATAATGGTTTGAAATCGATCGAATGTAAGAAGAACGATCTAATAGTAATTCACGATGCTGCCCGGCCACTCTTACCGGCAAATGTTCTCACCAGAGCAATAAATGTTGCTAAAGCTAAAGGAAACGCTCTCGTTTGTCTTAAAGCAGCAGACACTTTAATCAAAGGTACTAATACCGTGAAAGAATATATAGATAGAAAAAATGTTCACTACGTACAAACGCCTCAAATTTTTAGATATTCTGATTTAAAGAAAGCAATGGAAAAAGCCTTTGCTGATAATTTTTACGCTACTGATGAATCAATGCTCATTAAAAGAATTGGAAAGCCTATAAATATAGTTAAAGGATCATTTCTTAATTTTAAGATAACGACAAAAGCTGATTTTGATATCCTTAAAAAGCTCACCCAAAATTGAAAGTCTCCTTTTAGACTAAAAACAACTCTTATCAAGGAAAAGTATATTGATATTTACCTTCATTATATTTAGCTTAATTCTTTAATAAATATAGATTTAATGGATTTTTTGAGATGCTCAATTTATTTGCAATAATAACTTTATCATACCTCGTAGGTTCTATACCGACAAGTATTATTGTAAGTAAAACAGCAAGAGGAATTGATATACGCAACTACGGTAGCGGAAATGCCGGAGGCACAAATGTAATGCGGGTGCTTGGCTGGAAATACGGCTTATTAGTGATGGTGCTCGATGCAATGAAAGGTGTACTGGCAGTAGTTGTTATAGCAAGGTTATTTATGGGCAATATGCCTTTTAATAATGCAACTCCGTTTGATGATTTTACCTTAGTTCAGATTATTGCTGGAATTGCTGCTGTAATTGGACACGTCTGGACAATCTTTGCAGGTTTTAAAGGGGGTAAGGGTATTGCAACAGCACTCGGAATGTTACTGATGATCACAACGGTAGATATGTTGGTTGCAGTAGGCGCTTTTATTATTGTTGTTTCAATTTCAAAATATGTTTCCCTCGGCTCAATAGTAGCAGCAATAATTGTTCCGCTCACACTTGTTATTCGTGAAAATGTTTTCAATGTTAACATTCAGGGTTATCATACAATTTTGCCTTTTATTATTGCTATCTCATTGCTTGTTATTTTTACACATCGTAAAAATGTTGTCAGGTTACTTAATGGCAGCGAAAGCAAAATTAGTTTTTCAGGGAAAAATAAATCTCACCTTAAATAATGAAAATATCTGTCCTGGGGGCTGGCGGTTGGGGAACTACTCTTGCTATTCTGCTTCATTACAATGGACACGAAGTTACCATCTGGGAATACAAAAAAAGCTATTCTAAAATTCTAGCCAAAAGCAGAATTAACGAAACTTATCTGCCCGGTGTCAAGATTCCAAAAGAAATTCTTATTACACACGAACTTAAAGAATCAACTACAAATAAAAATATGATCGTGCTTGCTGTTCCCTCGCAATTTTTAAGAAGTGTTGTAAAACAGATAGCTCCTTCCGATATAAAGAATTCAATTCTCGTCAGTGTTGCTAAGGGGATAGAAAATAAATCGCTAATGACAATGTCACAAATGCTGAAAGATGAAATTCCTACTGTGAATAATGATCAGATTGGGGTTTTGTCCGGGCCCAGTCATGCAGAGGAAGTCAGCAAAAGAATTCCAACTGCAGTCGTAACAGCCTCACAAAATGTTGAAACTTCAAAGTCCATTCAGGCAGCGTTTATTACTTCTTACTTTAGGGTTTATGCTTCAACTGATATTCTCGGGGTAGAATTGGGTGGTGCATTTAAAAACGTAATTGCAATCGGAGCCGGCATAGTAGATGGTGCAAAATTTGGCGACAACACAAAAGCTGCTATTATGACAAGGGGAATTGCAGAGATTTCCAGATTAGGAATTGCTCTCGGCGCTCAACCGGAAACATTTGCCGGACTTTCAGGAATGGGTGATTTAATTGTAACCTGTATGAGCAAACACAGCCGAAACCGATATGTAGGCGAGCGGGTTGGAGCAGGTAAAAAATTAAAAGCCGTTTTAAAATCAATGAAGATGGTTGCGGAAGGAGTTGAAACGAGCAGGTCCGCTTCACAGCTTGCTAAAAAACATAAAGTTGAAGTCCCTATCACTACTGAAGTTTACAGAATCCTTTTTGAAGATAAAGATCCTGTAAAAGCCACTACCGACCTTATGACCCGCGATATGAAGATGGAATAGGATTCAAAGCCCAAAAATTAATGATTCAAAAATTTCATTACTTGTTAGGTAAAGAAATCCCTTTAATTTTTCTATAAATAGAAACAGCGTATGAGTCCGTCATACCCGAAACCAGGTCGGTTATTTTTAACAATCTTGTATAAAGATCTTTATCCGGTTTGCCGTCTTCACCAAGGAATTGTTTCGGAATAAGTTTTATGATTGTTTTATTCTTTGGGGAAACTTTATCTTCAGCGTATTCATTTACAGTTTGAATAAAGGTATCAAGCAATCCTCCCAGAACTTCAAAACCTGCAGCCTCTCTTTCCACAACGCTTTTTATGGAATAGATCTTCTCAACCGAAACTCTTTTAATTTCCTCCAGTGAGTCCGCTGTAGGAAGCAATGAAATTAAATCCTTATCGAGTTTCCCGTTCATAATATTTTCTTCTTCATCTATAAAAACAACAGCCAAAGTTTTTATAAGATTGCTAATTACTTTGGCTCTTAGATAACCAATTCTATCATTCTCATTTCTTTCATTATACAAACTGAGAGAAGAATCTCCTTTTAATGGCATTAGCAATGCTTCAGTATCTTCGAATGAAAGCAAGCCAAGTCTGAATCCGTCTTCAAGATCCATAACTCTGTAACAGATATCATCGGCAGCTTCAACCAAAAATGCGAGTGGATGTCTGCACCAGAATAATGAATTTTTATATCCAGGCTTCTTCGGCAGACCCGTTTCTTCAGCAACCTCCTTAAAAAGATCTTTTTCTGCCTGGAAGAAACCGTATTTTTTATAAAGTTTTTCTTTATACACTTTAGCTTTACTACTATTTTCAAATAAAGATTCTTTCGGATATTTTGTAAATGCAGCAAGAGTAGCACACGATAACCTCAGCCCACCTTTAATCGTAGGATTCTGAAGTTTTGTAATTATCCTGAATCCCTGAGCGTTTCCTTCAAACTTTATAAGGTCGGTCCATTGTTTTTTGTTCAATTTGTTTTTATAAATTTTCCCGGCCCCATGCCGGAAATATTCCGCAATAGCATCCTCTCCTGAATGTCCGAATGGTGGGTTGCCAATATCGTGAGCAAGACAGGCGGAAGCTACTATTTCACCAAAATGAAACTGAGTGAATTCATTTTTAAGTCTTTTATTCCGGTCCAGTATCTTTTCACCAACCGCATTACCAAGCGACCTTCCGACACATGAAACTTCGAGGCTGTGTGTCAACCTTGTATGGACGTAATCGCTTTCAGGCAAAGGGAAAACCTGTGTTTTGTCCTGCAATCTCCTGAATGCAGAACTGAACACAATTCTGTCGAAGTCCTTTTGAAACTGACTTCTTCCGTCGCTTGTTGTTTCCTCAGTAAAGCCAAGTAGTTTTTTAGATAGAAGTTTTTTCCAATCCATACTTTAGTTTCATTTATTGTTTAGCCAAATTTAACAAACAATATCCAAAATCCTTAACTCAAATCTAAACTTATTGTAATTGCCTTTTGCCTGCTGTATTTTTGACTTCGATGAATAATCCAAAAGAAAATATTCTCTCACAATCCGTCCAATATATAAAATCAGTTGGACCCCGTAGGGCAGAGTCCTTTAAAAAAATAGGAATCGAAACTATACGGGATATATTATTTTATTTCCCCTCGAGACACCTTGACCGCACAACAACTTTGACCGCAGCAAAGGCATACGGCTATGTTATAAATGGTTATGATGGAGAATTGACAATAATAGGTAAAGTTGAGGATATTGAAAAAAGAAGATATGGGAAAAGAGAAATATTTAAGGTTCAGTTTCGGGATTCAACGGGATTCTTTGAATGCGTCTGGTACCAGGGAATAAAATATTTTCTTAATGTCTTTCACGAAGGAGACACATTCGCTGTTTCAGGCAAGCCAATAAAGTCCAAATATGGTAATCTTCAGTTCACTCACCCTGACTTTGACAGAATATCGGAAGATGAATCCAATAGTTTTCTAAACACAGGTAAGATTATCCCCTTTTACAGAATCCCTAAAGAATTAAAGACCACTAACATCGGTGATTTCAGCTTACGCAGGATCATCAGTAGCGCAGTAGAGCTTTATGTTTATCAGCTTGAAGAAACACTCCCACAGAATATAATCGAAGAACACAGACTACTACCTCTGATTGAATCAGTGAAAAATTTCCACTACCCTGATAATCGCGAAAAATTTCTTGCTGCGCTGAGAAGATTCAAATTTGAGGAATTATTCTATTTAGAGTTGCTCGTTGCATTGAGAAAACATAATTACAAAACCAGATTTGAGGGAAGTTCTATGGGGGTGAGAACCCACCTCGTACAGGATTTCCTGAAAACCCTTTCCTTTGATTTGACAAAAGCACAGCTCAAAGTTTTGAGCGAAATCAAAAAAGATATGGAATCAACGACTCCAATGAACCGGCTTTTGCAGGGAGACGTGGGATCCGGGAAAACTGTAGTCGCACTGATAGCCATGCTTATAGCCGTCGACAACGGTTACCAGGCTGCCCTGATGGCGCCGACAGAAATTCTGGCAGACCAGCACGCTAAAAATATTTCCGAAATGATGAAAAATTTATCGGTAATTAGTAAAAACAAAATCGTTAAAGTTAGCCTGCTGCTGGGTGGACAAAGAAGAACCGAAAAAGAAAAAAACCTTCAGAAAATAGAATTACAGGAAGCCGATATTATAATAGGTACCCACGCTTTGTTTGAAGGGAAAGTTAAGTTTAATAATCTTGGCCTTGTTATTGTTGATGAACAGCATCGTTTTGGGGTCGCACAAAGAGCAAAACTTCAAGGCAAAGGAAAAGTACCTGATGTACTGGTAATGAGCGCTACTCCAATTCCCAGAACTTTGTCAATGACCCTTTATGCTGATCTGGATTTATCTATTATAGATGAAATGCCAAAAAACAGAAAACCCGTGAAAACGTTATTGCGCGGCGAGAAAAAACTAGACGCTATATATAAGTTTATTTTTGATAAAAATAAGGAAGGTTATCAATCCTTTATAGTTTATCCACTTGTTGAAGACTCTCAAAAAATGGAATTAAAAGCAGCGGAAACTTATTATAAAGAATTACAAAAAAACCACTTAAAAGGCCTCAAATTAGGGCTTATTCACGGTCGTATGAAATGGCAGGAAAAAGAAGAAGTAATGCTCCTCTTTTTAGCAAAGAAGTATGACGTTTTAATAAGTACTACTGTAATTGAAGTCGGGATTGATATTCCAGACGCAAATATCATTCTAATTAATGATGCTCACCGGTTTGGTTTATCACAATTACATCAATTACGTGGAAGAGTCGGTAGAGGGAACAAACAGGCCTACTGTATACTTGTAACAAAAGATAATTATGTAACGACAAATGAAAAGAATAACCTTGAACTGGAATATTTATCATCTTCACGAATTGAAAGATATAAATCGAGTGTAAGGCTTCAAACAATGGTTAAATACAATGACGGTTTTAAAGTTGCCGAAGTTGATTTAAAACTTCGCGGACCTGGAAATATTTTTGGAACAAAGCAAAGTGGTTTCCCTGAACTTAAATTCGTTGATATTATTAATGACGCCAAGATAATAAAAGAAGTAAAGCAATCTGCATTTAAAATAATAAACGATGATCCTCAACTTAACTCTGAAACAAATTCAATGCTTAAAGAAAATTTCTTAAAGCACTATTCTAAAAATCTTGAGTACGCTAAGATTGCCTGAAAGATTTTAAAGTGATGCCAAATTTTTCCCCGGCAGTGACAAATCACTTTCTCCCCACCTCAAAATTTTTTTCGATTTTGTTTTGTTAATTACAATTTTAATTATAAATTTGAAGTGAATAAAATATATAACTAATGATTTTTATGTTCTTCCAAATATTTTTAAGAAAAGTTTTCCTCTCGGAGTCAGAATTTATCTCTGAAAAACTTTTTAAAAAGTTATTGATTTAAAAATATTATTAGTTATATTTGTTATAAACAACTGTAAGGAGAAATTATTTTATCTTCTCTCTTTAATGTTCGATTGAAAGTTGCTCTTACCTTCAATGTTAAACCAGAAAGTGAAACTTTCCTCCAAGAATTATCCCCTGTTCAGAAAAACACACAGCATCAACCGGAAAAAGCGGTCGATACTTATGCTGAGTGGGATACCTGGGAGACGATCAACTCAATCAAAAATGCTTTAGCACTTTATAATGATGTGGAATTGGTCGAGGCAAACGAATCAGCTTTTGAAAAATTTAAGCAAATGCAACCTGACATCGTTTTTAACTTTGCTGAAGGATTAAAAGGAATTAGTAGAGAGGCACAGATACCGGCAATGCTGGATATGCTAGACATTCCATACACAGGCTCTGACCCCTTAACACTTGCAACTTGTCTTGATAAAGCAAGAACCAAAGAAGTTCTTACTTATCATGGTATTCCAAATCCTAAATTTATTCTTGCGGATACTGTTGAGAAAATCAGCGACCACTGTTTAAGGTTCCCATTAATTGTAAAACCATATTCGGAAGGGTCTGGAAAAGGTATTTTCTCTACATCATACGTAAAAAACCAAGAAGAACTGATAAGAGAAGTTAATAGAGTATTATCAGAGTATGAGCAACCAGCTTTAATTGAAGAATTTTTACCAGGCAGGGAATTTACAGTTGCAGTCCTTGGAAATGATGATGAAACTGAAGTATTGCCTGTAGTTGAAATAAATTATAATGATTTCCCGGACGGTTTTATTCCTATATATTCATTTGAAGCAAAATGGATTCTTGATACCAGGGAAAACCCCCTTGATGTTTTTACCTGTCCGGCAGATATAAGTAAAGATCTGGAATTACAAATAAAAGATACTGTTCTTAAAGCATATAAAACATTGCGCTGCAAAGATTGGAGCAGAATAGACGTTCGAATGGATGCAGATAATATCCCCAATATTATAGAGGTAAATCCAATACCGGGAATATTGCCTAATCCTGAAGATAATTCCTGTTTTCCAAAGGCAGCAAAGACTGTTGGCTTAAGTTACGACGATATAGTAAACAATGTACTCTACGTTGCAGCAAAAAGACACAAGCTTTTATGAAAATAAACGCTAAAATATTGATCTGCTATAATTCACCGGTTAGCATTTTCCCGATTTACAACGGTAAACCGACAAGGAAAAATAGCCAGATAAATGATCTTTCTGAAAATGCCTTTGAAAGAGATTTACAAAAGATTGTTGGTAGCCTTGAAAAGTATTATTCTAAGGTCGATACGTTTGCAGCAAACAGCAATATAGAAAAGACAATATCTGAATTGAACAAAATTTCGCCCGATGTGATCTTTAACTTTGTTGAGACAATTGAAGGTATAGCCAGCTATGAATATTGCATCGCGGGAATTTTTGAATTGCTCGGTTACCAGTTCACGGGCAATACCCCAATGACACTTGGGAATTGCCTGAATAAAGAAAGAGCAAAAAACATTTTACGTTCCTTTGGAATCCATACCCCACAATCACAGATTTTGAAGCCTCAGGATAAAATTTCCAACAAGAATTTTAATTTGAAATTCCCCATAATCCTAAAATTATTAACGGAAGACGCCAGCATTGGCATCTCCGAATTTTCAGTTGTTAACAATCTTTCTGAATTAACGAAACAATTAAAATTTCTATTCAGAACATATAACCAGGATATAATTGCCGAAGAATATATTGAAGGTCGTGAACTTAATGTGGCTATCCTTGGTGATAGAATTCTTCCTATTTCAGAAATTCTTTTCCAGGGATTGCCTGACGATCTACCCAAAATAATTACTTACGATAGTAAATGGATAGAGGATAGTGTTTATTATCAGCATACACAGCCAAGCTGTCCTGCTGAAATGGGAAAAAATATTAAAAAAAATGTCGAGTCCGTAGCCTTAGCTGCATTCAGAGCAATGAACTGTCGGGATTATGCAAGAGTTGATATCCGTCTGAGTAATGATGGAATTCCCTATGTGATTGAGGTAAACCCGAATCCCGATATTTCAACTGATTCAGGCTTTGCACGAGCCGCAGCAACTGCGGGAATTTCATACGGAGAATTATTGAATACAATTGCAAATTTTGCTTTAACCAGAAAGAAAGATGATACGAAAAATAAAGCAGTCTGATGCAATTGAAATTGAAAACATCTTGAAAAAAATTCTGACCTTTAACGAAGAAGAAGTCGGAGTTGCGATGGAACTTGTGAACATTGCTATTTCTGTTCCGGAACAAACGGACTATAATATTTTTGTTTACGAAAATAACGGAACAATTTTAGGTTATCATTGTACGGGTAAACGCCCTTTGACTGATGGTGTTTATGATCTTTACTGGATTGTTTCTGATCCTGAATCAGGAAAGAAAGGAATCGGTAAAGATTTGCTCGATCACGCTGAAGAGTTTGTAAAGAAAAATAAGGGAAGGTGGATACTTGCTGAAACATCTTCCAAAGATAGTTACACTAAAACAAGGAATTTTTATTTAAGAAATAATTATTCAATAATAGCAGAGATAAATGATTTTTATAAGGTCGGGGATAGTTTAATGGTTTTTGGTAAATATTTTTATTAATAAAAATAACAATCTGAGGGTTAGTCATGGAACTTTGGCAGCAAATGATACGAGACAGTATTCACACTGTTGATCAACTTGTTGAAAAATTTAATATAGACCGAAAAGTTGCAGAAGATCTTGATGAATTTTTCCAGGCAAGGATTAATCCATATTACTTCAGTTTGATCAGATATCCTGGAGACCCCATCTGGCTACAATGCGTACCGGACAAAAAGGAACTGGACGACTTTGATGCTGAAGAAGATCCCCTAATGGAAGATTCAATGAGCCCTGTTCCAAATATTACGCATCGCTATCCTGACAGAGCACTTTTCCTTGTCACTAGTCAATGTGGACTTTATTGCAGGTTTTGCACAAGAAAAAGAAAAGTTGGAGACTATGAGAAAATCTCCATGAAAGGCCTTGAAAGTGCTTTCCAGTATCTTGAACAACATACTGAAATAAGAGACGTTATTATGTCCGGCGGTGATCCATTGATGTTAACTGATACTATGCTGGAAAAAATTCTACAAAGGTTAAGGACAATTCCTCATATTGAAATCATAAGGCTTGGCACGAAAATGCCTTGTGTACTTCCCCAAAGGATAACTCCTCAACTTTGTGAGATGATTAAAAAGTATCACCCTATTTACCTTAATACACATTTTAATCATCCGTGGGAAATTACTCCTGAAAGCACCAAAGCTTGTGAAATGCTTGCAAACGCAGGGGTGCCTGTTGGAAATCAAATGGTATTAATGAAAGGTGTTAACGACGATCCTGCAGTTGTAAAAGAACTAATGCAAAAACTACTAAAGATTAGGGTACGCCCATACTACATGTATATGGCTGATGAAACAAAAGGCGCCAATCATTTCCGCACATCCATTGAAACGGGGCTGAACATTGTCGAAAATTTACGAGGCCATACAAGCGGACTTGCTATTCCTCACTTTGTAATTGATGCCCCTGGCGGCGGCGGCAAAATACCTCTACTCCCTGAATATGTCGTTCACCAGGATGAAGACAAAATTATCCTGCGTAATTATAAGAAGAAAATCTATGTTTACAAAAATTATAAGGATAAGAATAATCCCGGTACAAAGAAGAACGGAAAAGCTACCGGGAAGAACGGTAAATCAAAAGTCAAAGAAATTGATGTTTCCAAAATTGAATTGCCTGTTCTAGAAGAAGTTGAAAGCTAACCCGCCTGATGATAGACAAGAACAAAAAGGCGTCCACTGGACGCCTTTTTCATTTCAAATAAGTCTTAAATTTATTCCTTATTCAGAATCCTCACCATATCTTTTTCTAAAGTTTTAGCGGGTGCTTCGATTATCCTACCTTCTTCTTTTCCATCTTTATAAAATATAAATGTAGGCACTAGATGAATGTTGAGATCAGCAATTTCATCATTCCTACCTTTTTTATCTCTATCAACCATTATCAGTTTCACTTTGTCTGAAGGATAATTAAAATAATCGAGAATCTTATAAAATTCCGGAACTAATGTTCTACTGTCACTACACCACGTCCCCATTATTATAGTAATATCAATATTATTAATTTTATCTGAAATCTTAGCAAGAGAAGTTGAATCCACTTCATACATATTATACTCAGAATTGAACCACCATGAAAATGACGAATCGTTGAAGGCTTCACGGGTGCAATTTCCTAAAAGCATAGGCTTACCAGTCATTGAATCCTTGCTCATAAAATTTACGTTCTGACTAAAAGCCGTAAATGTTACAAGAAGAAAAAATGTTACAATATATCTTTTCATATTAGTCACCTTCATCCACTGAATTATTTCTAAGGTCTATACCCCATAATAATTTTTTTCTCAAAGTTTCAAAATAATTAGTCAGGTTGGTGTGTACAAGCTTAACCGACCTTTTACTCTTTAGAATCTTCAACTCAAGTGGCGGAGGAAAAGAAAACACCCTTTGTCCATCACAATTAACGTGGATCTCCTTATGCAATGAATTGGTTCTTATTGTAATTTGCTGGTTACCCGGAACAACCAATGGCCTCATAGTAAGGCTGTGTGGTGAGATAGGACTTAATGTAATAACATCCGCTTTAGGACTTACAATCGGTCCGCCTGTTGACATTGAATATCCTGTAGATCCTGTAGGTGTTGCAATTATCAAACCATCTGCTGAAAAAGTAGCAACATATTCTCCATCTACACTGACATCTATTTCTATCATTTTAGGCCATCCGCCCTTATCAATTACGACATCGTTTATAGCGTAAAGGTTGTCCATTTCGTGCCCGACACACTCTCCTGCAATCACCATTCTCTCATCAATAGAATATCTACCCGCTTTTATTTCTTTAATTACCCTATCTATCTGATTAACACTTGTCTCAACTAAAAAACCTAGTTTACCAAGATTCACACCAAGAACAGGTTTATCATAAAATTGTGCATTATAACTTGTATTCAGCATAGTACCATCACCACCAACTGAAATTATAATATCGCTTTTTTTATAAAGCTCTTCTTCCTCAAGCAGTTCGGACTTTTTTATACTTTCCGGTATGCTTTTTTGATAATCAGACACTTTATTACTTACATAAAACTGAAAATTTTCCTTTCTCAATTTCTTTATGAAGTCAGAAATAACAGAAAAGGTTTTTTCCTTATTTATGTTTGCAATAATTCCTACAATGGGATTCTTTTTTACTTTATTATTTGTTGTTTTTTTTGCCATCTGACTTATTTAGGCCCCTTTTTAACTCCCAAAACTTACAATATTTTGCAAAAACATATGCAGCAGAAAATACTGCCAAGATAAAACCCTGAATGCCATCTAAAAACCCTAACCTAAAAAAGTACATTTTCTTGAAAATAAATATAGGTCTAATTATAATATCAGATAAACTAAACCCCTTTCCTTTCTTCAACATTTCTTCTGCTGCTAGAGTAGTATATCTATTAAACTTTTCAAAATAGTGATGTATTGTCGGATCTGTATAATGCTCGATATCACTTCTCAGTTCTCCTATTAATCCCTTAACCACAAGATGTTCGTGGACATCATTATCGCTGAACGTGGCCTTATTTTTATCGAATAACCTTGTTACCCTTGCTGGATACCAGCCACTATGTTTTATCCATTTTTGTAAAAAGTACGCTTTCCGGGGAACAGAATAAGCAGAAAATTCTGGTTTATGATTTTTAAAACTTAAAATTTCCTTCCTTAGTTCCGCGGTTAACACTTCATCTGCATCAATCCAGAAAACCCAATCATTAGCAGTCAAAGAAACACCATATTTTTTAGTTCCGGAATATCCCATCCAGTTTACAGCTTGCACTTTTACTCCCGAAAAAGCCTTAGCTATTTCATAAGTTCTGTCTGTTGTTTTGATATCAACAAGAACAACAATCTCGTCAATGCAACCGATTTGGCTCTCAATACATCTTGCTATATTTGCTTCTTCGTTTTTAGCAATAATTACTGAGGAAAGCTTAAATGTGGTATTCAAATAGGTTCAGCTAAATAGTTAAACAAATTGATTAATATAATTTAACCATTGAAAGGTATAATAATACAATTATAACTTCAATAATCAACTGCAGATTTTGAAATGCGACAACTGGATTATTATAAAATTCAATTAAATTTCTCTATATTTACTTTAATTATTAACTTTTAAATACTTATTCATTATTAAATTGATTATATCTTCTTGCGATAATATTCTGCATTCCAATGCTTATTTAGGTACAAATTCTTGTAAATGAAAGAAAATCTAAATATTCTAAAAATTATTAAGAGCAAGCTAAGTTTTAACACTATTTCTGAAATGGGATGGGTTTTTTTTGGCCAAAGTGTAAGAGTAATCCTTGGCTTTATTATTATTAAAATTATTTCACGGCTTGGGCCGGAAGATTACGGAATTTACGCTTTAATATTAACTATTGCAGCATTCCTGGGATTATTTTATGGCGCATTTTTGCAGGGATTTTTGAGATACTATTATCATTATGAGGATAAGAAACTGGGGAATGTATTTGCAAACCTCATGTACCGTTTCATAAAAATATCAGTAATTGTCTTTTTATTTCTTACTATAGTAATTTCAATCATTTTGCCTTCCCTTACCACTTCATATTCTGTTATATTTCTATTAATTGTAGGATTATTTGTAATAAGTTTAAAAGTAAGTGATTTTTTTAATTCAATATTAAATTTGATAAGAAGGAGAAAAGAAAATTCACTTTTACAAGCTACAGAAAAATCCCTTATGATTTTTGCCCTCTTAATATTCTTATTCACAGATTCTTTGCAACTAAAATATATCCTGCTAACTTTTGGCATTATAGCAATCTTACTAGCATTATCAAAGATTTTTACTCTTAGGAAACACCTATCAAAAAACGAAAATGTTGAAATATGTTCCGAAAAAAATCATCAAAAAGAGATGTCCAAAACTGTATGGATATATGTAACACCTTTCCTCATCTGGGCAGGCGCCGGATGGTTACAACTAAATGGTGAGAAATGGATATTGAACGGAATATTATCAGTAAGTGATGTAGGTATTTATGCTATAATGATGTCTCTGGTAAATGCTCTTGTTGTTATTCCAAATAATATTGTTATAGAATTTGCAACGCCAATAATTTTTAAGCAATTTGCTAATATGAAGAACACTGAAAATATGAAAGCAGGATATATTTATATTAAAATAAATATGCTCATCATAATTTTAATTACCTCTCTGGCGACAATATTAACATTTTTTCTGGGTAAAGAGTTGATAGATCTTATAAGCAGTGAGCAATATAGCATCTACTGGTATTTATTGCCTATTTTGGTTCTTGGAACAGGCCTATTTTATACTGGTCAGGCACAGACCTTACTAGGAATGGCTTTGAGCTTGCCCAAGAAGTATTTATCTCCTAAGATAATTATCGGACTTGGATCTGTTGCGTTGAACTTCTTCTTTGTTTCGCAATTTGGAATAAACGGGATTGCATATTCTGTATTGTTAATCGGTTTTATATATGTTGTTTACATTACAATTGTAAATAAAAAAATTTTGGCTGATCATCAATTAATAAAAAAAGACGCCAATGCCTAAAATATTTATTGCTCTCATGAAATATGATTACGGAGTTGAATCGAGAGGATTTTCCTATGAATACTATAATGTATATTTGCCTCTTTGTGATGTAGTTGGAAAGGAAAATGTTTTCCTGTTTGATTTTTATTCTGAATTCAAAGCTCTCGGCAAAGCAGTAATGAATAAAAAGCTAAAAGAATCCATCGTATCAGAAAAGCCGGATTTGGCATTATTTGTACTTTTTGAAGAAGAATTTGATGAAAAATCTATCTCTAGCCTGAAAGAATTTACAAAAACAGTTGTTTATTTTATTGATGATCCGTGGAGAATTGAGTTTGCCAAAAAGTGGAGGAAACATTTTTCCTTCTTCACAACACCCGACTATTATATGCACAAAAATTACCGAATAGACGGATTAGAAAATGCAATTTATTCACCATTCGGTTTTAACGATAAAATTTATGAAAAAAGGGATCTCCCCAAAAAATATGATGTCAGCTTTGTAGGTGGATATAGTCCATTCAGACAATGGATTCTAAAGCAGCTTCAAAAAGAAGATATAAGTATAAAAGTATTCGGAAGAGGTTGGAAAGGAGAAAAAAGTTGGATTTCACAGGACGAATGTGTGAATATTTTTAATCAGTCCAAAATAAATCTAAATCTATCGAATGCCATCAATTACGAATTTAAATTTTTATTGTGGAGTTTATCTTCACCAAAAGCTTACAAGCCCTTATTTTTATTAAGAAAAAACAAGGAACAAATTAAAGGAAGGCATTACGAGATTAATGGGTGTGGGGGATTTCAATTAAGTTATTTTGTCCCCGCGTTGAACCTTACCTATGAAATTGATAAAGAAATAGCAGTTTATGAAAACATCAAACAGTTAGTTGATGAGATTAAGTTCTTCCTTAAAGCAAACGACCTGAGAAATCAAATTGCTGATAATGGTTATACCAGGTCTCAAAAGGATCACAAATCATCCGGCTATTTAAAAAATCTTGTGAATAAGGTTATAAACGAAAAATGAAATTATTACCAAATATAAGTAAATACTTTAAATCATTTGGTGTTTCTTCAGATATCTTTGTAAAAAGTTTAAAAGGATTTCTAGCTTTTTTTCGGAATAAAAATGAAATCAACAGGCAAATTGAAGAATTTGACAAAGCATTTAAAATAAAAAATATCTACCCTTGTCTTTCTGACAGATTTGAACACACTAGTTTGATCCCACTGCACTATTTTTATCAGGATCTTTTTGTAGCCCGAAAAATTTTTGAAGACAAACCTTCAAAGCATGTAGATGGCAGTTCAAGGGTAGACGGTTTTATTGCGCACGTTGCAACCTTCAGAGAAATCGAAATACTTTATACAAGAAATTTAATTGAGCATTTTGGTCTAGGAAGATATGGCGACCAAATAGATATAAATAGTTACTTGAAGGGATTGGAAAAACCTTATTCAATATTAAATAAAAGAGGTAAATTCTATTTTTCAACACCGATAGGCTCACAAAGAATTGAATTTAATACACATAGAGTTTTTCATTAAAATATTTATTGGAATTATTTAAAAACAAATATAAAATCGATTCACTCACATATACAGATAACAATAACACCCTTTTTAAGGGTCTGCTTAATCCGAAAAAAATATTAATAATAACTTTTCCCGCAATTATGAATGCGGGATTTTTGAGCTAACAACGATTTGAAAATGGTTGATGCAGCAAATACACAACTGGTATCTGTTATAATTCCTGCCTATAACTCAGAAAAATTTATTGAAGCAGCTATTAATTCTGTACTAGCCCAAAGTTATCAAAATTTTGAAATAATTGTTGTTGACGATTCTTCTAATGATAACACAAAGAGAATTGTTGAAACAATTAGTCAAAAAGATAAAAGAGTTGCAATTCACAAAATTCCGCACTCAGGTAGGCCTTCTGTCACCAGGAATTACGGAATAAAAAAAGCTCAAGGAAGTCTTATAGCCTTCCTTGATTCCGATGATTTATGGTCTAAAGAAAAACTAGAAAAACAAATTAAATTAATTAACACTAATCCTGAATTGATTTTTGTATATTCAATGAGTATTACCTTTGGTGATGTAAACTTACTTTCTCGCCAATACGAGTTGCTGCCTCTCCCTATCAGAGCGGTTAAAACAAAGGAAGACCTTTTGAAAATCGGAAATACTATTCCACTTTCATCGGTTTTGGTCAGAAGTGATATTTTAGAAGAAATCGGAAGATTCGATGAGGATCCAGAACTTCAGATCGAAGATTATGATCTCTGGATCCGCTTGAGTCAAAAAGGCAAATTTAAATTTATGCCGAGAATACTGGTTTATTATAGAATACATAGTCAGCAATTTTCTGCCGATTGGGAAACAAAAAAAAAACGACTGGAATACCTGGCCCAAAAACGAAACCTGAAATTACCTGAGTATAATTATTTTAGAAACAAAAATATCTTTTTATTGTTTATTAGGAATATTATACACTTTAAATTTTATCTATTGTATAAGTTAATAGGATTTTTTGATAAATCTTAGCCTCTCCAGAAAACTATATATATGCCAGTTACTAAAAAAAAGATATTATTGATTACAGTTAGAGCCGATCACGGAGGAGGACCAAAGCATATTCATTTACTTATAAAGTTACTATCACCGGTAATTGATTTTTTTGTCGCATGTCCAAATGAAGAGCCTTACTTTAATATATTTGCGGATATTGTTGGAAAAGATAGAATTTTTACGATCCCCCATAGAAAATTTAATATGTTTAAGCTTTCAAAGCTTAAACACATCATCAAAAAGAACGATATTAATATTATACATTCACATGGCAAGGGAGCCGGTATTTATGGAAGATTGCTGTCGCGTTCAGTGGGAACTATTTGTATCCACACTTTTCATGGAATTCATTTAGGCGAATACAATTTCATAATTAAGTATTTATATTTAAGTATCGAAAGATATTTAGCACGATACACTAGTAAATTTATAACAGTATCTGATTCAGAAAAGGATAAAGTGCTTTCATTAAGAATAACTCCAAATAATAAAGTTTCGGTTATTTCAAATGGTATCGAGCTTATGGAAAGCAAAGTAAGCCCAGAAATTTTTTCCAGACCTAAATTAAATGTAATAACAATTACACGTTTTGACTTTGCAAAGAATTCTCAACTTATAATTCCTATTCTAAATCAGATAAAACATAAAGGAATGTTGGATAGGTTCGAAATACAATTAATCGGAGATGGTCCAGATTCTAATTGGGTGAAATCCCTAGCTGTGGAGAAAGAATTATCCGACAATTTAAAATTTCTGGGAATGATTGACTCCCCGATGAATTATTTAATCAACTCATTTTGTTATATTTCAACCTCAAGATGGGAAGGTTTACCACTTGGCTTAATGGAAGCAATGTCTGTTGGTCTGCCTGTAATTGCAACTAATGTAAATGGGAATAAAGATCTGGTTGAACATTCCGTTAATGGTTTTCTATTTAATATTGATAAACCGGAAGAAGCAGCAGACTATATAATTCAACTTTCAAACGATAAAGAACTTTGGGGCCAATTTTCTAAAAATGCCAGATCCAAAATAATAAAAAGTTATTCTGCCGAAAAAATGGCTGAAAAAACCAAACAACTTTATTTATCAGATTACGAAGTAAATTGAAAACTGCAATCATACATGAATGGTTAACAACATATGCCGGTTCGGAAAGATGTGTTGAATCATTTACTAATCTTTATCCTGATGCGGATATATTTGTACTGTTTAGTTTTTTAAATAAAGAAGATCAACGAATTATTTTAAAAGATAAAAAGCCACATACGTCCTTTATCCAGAATTTACCCTTCGCAAGAAATAATGCCAGAAAATATCTGCTGTTTTTCCCTTTTGCTATAGAACAGTTTGATCTGTCCGAGTATGACCTTATTATTTCTAGTTCACATGCTGTAGCCAAAGGAGTTCTCACAAATTCAAACCAGCTACATATATGCTATTCGCATACACCTATAAGATATGCCTGGGACTTAACACATCAATACCTTAAGGAATCAAACTTAACCAAAGGCTTAAAAGGATTATTTGCGAAGGCTGCTCTTCATTATATCAGAATGTGGGACGTTTCAACAGCCAATAGACCAGACTATTATATTGCAAATTCTAATTATATAGCTGCAAGAATTAAAAAAATCTATAACAGGGATGCAACTGTAGTAAACCCTCCTGTGGATACTAATAAATTTGAATTTTCAGACAATAAAGGAAATTATTATTTAACAGCTTCGCGCTTCGTTCCTTATAAACGTGTAGATATCATTGCAGAAGCATTCTCGATGATGCCCGACAAGAAATTAATAATAATCGGGGATGGACAGGACGAGAATAAAGTCAGAGCAAAAGCTGGTAAGAATACAGAATTCGTAGGTTATCAAACGGGCGAAAGGCTCAAAGAATATTTTCAAAAAGCAAAAGCGTTTGTATTTGCAGCAGAAGAAGATTTTGGGATTACCGTTGTTGAAGCTATGTCATGTGGTACTCCCGTTATAGCTTTTAACAAAGGTGGTACTGCTGAAACAGTTATTGATGGCAAAAACGGGATTCATTTTAATGAACAAACTGCTTTATCTATTAAGCAGGCTGTTGAAAAATTTGAAAAGATAGAAGATAAACTTGACTATCGATCAATATCAAATTACGCACGCCAATTTGATAGGAAGCATTTCGAAGAAAAAATTAAAAACTTTATTGATCAAAAATTAGACTCAAAAGATGCTAATACCCTGAAAACCGGTATTTTAAAATAATATGTTTGGCAACCAAAAATCTATTTACTATTTAAGGCTATTCAGTGATCTGATTATTTTAAATATTTCTTTTTTTTTATCGGCAATTCTGGCACAATCACTGGACATTTTCCTTTCCCGCCCTTATATGTTTGTTTTGATGACCGCACTCAATTTTGTTTGGTATTTTTTTTCAAATGTAACCGGTTTTTATGAAGATGTAACCACACGATCGTTTTCTTACCAGTTTTCCAGAATTATTAAGAACGTCTTTACACAGATAATAACCACTGTTCTTTTTATCTTTATTGCAAAGGAAGACTTGTTTACGAGAAATTTTATACTTTTTTATTCATTCTTATTATTAGTATTAGTTAGTATCAGAATACAGGCTATAAAACACCTTATTGTTAGTATAAGGGGAAAAGAAAAAAATCTAAAAAAAGTCTTAATTATAGGGGCAGGAGAATTAGGACAAAACTTCCGTGAGCTTATAGATAGTAGAGAAGACTTCGGCTATAAATTTGTCGGCTTTCTCGATGATACTTACAACGAAGATAAAAAAGATTTACTAGGAAATATCGGAAAATTAGAAGAGGTTATAAATAATCAAAAAACAGATGTTGTTGTTATAGCCCTTTCAATATATGCTTCAGCCCAGCTTAATGAAATTATTAAAATCTGTAACAGGAAAGCACAGAGAATACACATTATACCTGATTACTTTAAATTCCTTTCCAGAAAATATCAGGTAAATATGATTGGTGATTTCCCGATAATTACCGTTAGAAGTGAACCGCTTGCTGAAACACACTGGAGATTCATAAAAAGAATTTTGGATATTGTTTTATCAGTAATGATAATAGTCCTGATTTTCCCATGGCTCTTCCCAATCCTTTATTTAATAAATTTATTATTCTCATCAGAAAAACTATTTTTTGTTCAGGAAAGAGTTGGTATAAATGATGAGTTCTTCAAATGCTATAAATTCCGTACTATGAAAACTGTAAACCAAAGTAAAGAAGATTTTAATCCAACATTAGAAAATGATTCACGAGTTACAAAATTCGGAAGGTTCCTAAGGAAATCGAACATAGATGAACTTCCTCAATTTATTAATGTTTTGAGAGGTGAAATGTCAATTGTGGGCCCGCGTCCACACTACATATCTTTCCATAACATTTATAAGAGAATGGTTGATGAAATTAGTTTAAGATCCTGGGTAAAACCAGGAATTACAGGCTGGGCACAAGTACATGGATTAAGGGGCGATGTTTTAGACTATGAAGAAAATAAAAAGAGAACTATTAAAAGAATTGAATACGATCTGTGGTATATCGAAAACTGGTCGATCTGGCTCGACCTTCAAATTATTATTTTAACAATTTGGCAGATACTTAGAGGCCAGGCCAAAGGCGTTTAGTTCATTATTTACTTTCGCTTTTTGCGTAAAATTCACTCCATCTACTTTTTTATAAAAATTTTAAGTCTGATTTAATCAAATAAATTTAGCTCTCTCCGAGATTAAGATAATATGACATAATAAAAAATAAAGCCCGACCAGTTATAACTGGACAGGCTTTATTTAATCCACAAAATCTATTGTTGAAATTCAGGCTGATGCTGCTTTGGACTTGTACATAAGTGCAGCCACTATACCAATAATTATATTAGACAATGTTCCATATATAAACCACTGCAATGCAAGTGAATAAGGAATTGGTTGAACTGCATATGTTATATATGCCATAGGAACAGAAACCATTAAACCAACATAAAGACCAAATCGTACTCCTTCCATCCAGCCTTTATTCTCAAACCCTTTTGAGAATATTAAAGTGAAGAAGAAAGTATAAAAAAGATCGCAAACAATAATGATCCACATGTTGCTGTTAATTTCAGCCTCAGGCCTCATTATTTTTGCAACATCCTCGGCCATATAAGTTGAATTTAACAAAACCCCATTTACCAACCAGTCCAGGATAAAGTACACTACGAAAACGACTATAAATGTAATCCATAGTTTTTTATTCATAGCATTCCTCAGAACTTGTTAAACAAATTATTTAATTTTGGAGCATTTAGAAACTATTAACCTCTAATTTTAAAGTCAATAAAAATCTTTTAAGGATATACTGAAAGGTCTGTTTTTGCACAGATTTTCTGAGATTTTATTTGAAATATATCTTAATTTAATAACCATAAGTTTTCTAATTTATTAAACAGGGATAATTTATGTCTGATCTTATTGCACACGTAGAAATTCCTTCTACAAATCTCAACAGAACCACAGAATTTTTTATGAAGCTTTTTAACTGGGATTTTAAACCTTTTGGGAAAGGGTATTTACTTTACAACACTCATCAGGGTCTAACAATAGGTTTAAGAAAAGTAGAAACCGTCAGAAGCGGAGATACTACTACATTTCATATAAACGTAAAAGATATTGACAGCCTGCTTGCAAAAGCGAAAGAGATCGGCGGGCAGGTATTCAGAGGCAAGACTATAATTCCGGCGATGGGTTATTATGCATTAATAAAAGATCCGGATAGCAATATTATCGGACTTTACCAAAAGAATTAGCCAATAAACATAAGACCTTGAAGATTTCGAAAACCTTCAAGGTCACCTTTAAAACTTACTTAAGCAACACCATCTTTTTAGCTTCCACAAAATTGCCAGCCCTGATTTGATAAATATAGGCCCCGCTTGCAAGGTTTGTTGCATTAAAATTTACTGTATGTGAACCAGCTGCCAATTCTTCATTCAGTATTTCCCCTACCTTTTTACCTGTTATATCATAAACAGTTATTTTAACATTGTTCGGAGATGGTAATGTAAAGTTAATTTTAGTAGAGGGATTAAATGGGTTTGGATAATTTTGATTTAAAGTATAGCTGGTTGGTATGTTTGAAGTTTCCGATTCAACACCTACAAGAGACTGGTTCGCGCTATAGACGCCCGAGCCATGTGTAGCTACAACAACCAAACCATCTGATGATCTCGCTGCAACCATTGGACAAACAACATTACCTATCGTTGAAGCCCCCTCCTGGGCCCACTGTGTCGTAGGGCCATTTGAAATATTATTAGTTGAATAAAGGCCTGTGCTTGTCGCAGCATAATACGTAGTTGTACCTCCTGTTGTGACTGCATCAATCCATCTAACCGAAGGCCCGTCTCCACTCCCGTCAGAGTTTTGTTCCAAGTTTCCACCAATATTCGTCCAAGACGTACCTCCGTCTGTACTGCTAAAAAGACTTATTACTTTGTAATTAGAATAAACTACTATAACATTATCAGCATTAGCGGGATCAACATAAATACAATTAACATAACCACCTGAACTAGATGAACCAGCTGTAGCCAGCGTAGAAGTAAGGTCAGTGGCTGTAGGATCTCCAGTATTGGCGCCATCCAATCTTAATACCGTTCCCTTTGCTGATCCAACATATAATCTGTTTGCAACATTATCGGAGATTCCAATAGCTGAAATATAATCACCCGTGCTGTCTGATGTTGCATTTGAAAGAACATTCCATGATGGAGGTGATGATAGTAAAGTATTGCTCCTTAAGACACTATCACCCTGTGCAAAGTACATTATATTATTATCATTCGGATCTAAGACAAACGGATTTAAAAAAGCAAATTCACCGGTATACGATGGTTGAATTTTGGTATCGCCTTGAATAGTGTTGCTATTGTCATATAATTGTCTCCAGAGCCACCCATTCTGTGCCTCAAGAAAAACAGCAACATATCCACCTCCTATATTTGCTATAGCGGAAAAGCCCCCATCCCCGCCGTGTCCCCAATCAGTCCAACCTGTATTATAATCATTTGAAAAAGTAAGGTAATTTCCGTTATCCTGCATTCCCCCGGCTATCATATCACTGTTTCCTGTTGCCTTATCTATTGCTATGGAATAAAATTGTGAAGTAACATAACTATGATTTAGATCATTCCAACCAACGGTACTTGCCGTTACATCTGAGGTTTTAAATACACCACCGTCATTACCTGAATATAAAACATTAGGACTATCATTTAAAAATACCAAAGCATGCTGATCAACATGATGATGAAAGTATTGACTTACATTATTAGCTAAAGCGTAGCCTCCAATCCAGCCTGTAGCGCCTG
Source organism: uncultured Ignavibacteriaceae bacterium (assembly GCA_964595355.1). Classification (GTDB taxonomy): domain Bacteria; phylum Bacteroidota; class Ignavibacteria; order Ignavibacteriales; family Ignavibacteriaceae; genus JAKAGZ01. Next base: position 46,788 of record CAZQQD010000005.1, read on the forward strand.
TAGGCGAAACCGGGCTTGAAAATCCATCTGTAGACCTGTAAAGGTTTGTACCTCCTATAACTACAAAAAGAGAATCATCCGGTTTAACCCTGATTACCATATCATAAGCACTCTGCACGTTTATTCCAGATACCTTCGATGGATCGGAATCAGGCGCTGGCAGATTAGCAGTTAAGTCTGTCCAGTTAGCATCACCAACCCCATTACCGCTTCCCGGATATCTGTATTTCCATAGCTGAGTTTTTGTTGTCCCAGCGCTTGTATATGTCCAAAAATAAACTACATTTTCATTATTAGGGGCAATTCCTATAACTGTTCTGGTGTATGTGCTTGGCCATGTCGAGGGTGTAATGTCATTCCAGCTACTACCATCATCAGTAGAAAGGGCTATTCCTGGATCTGAAACATTATATTGAACAGATGCATAAATTAAACCTGTACTGGTAGTGGCGACATCTGTATAGGCATTACTGGAGAAAGTTCCTCTAACCGTTGTCCAGTTGTTTCCTCCATCGGTACTTATTTGAATAGTATTACTGGCTGCCGCAAACACACTACCAGTAACCGGATTAACTGCTACATCAAAAACAAAATCAAAAACGTTTGAATATGACTCAGGATGATCATTTGAAGTATTCGGAAGCAAAGTCCAGTGTTCACCATTATCATCAGATTTATAAATTCCATCACCAAGAAACAAAGATGCTCTTGAATTATAACCTCCTCCCAATAAATTACTGTCTCTCTCGCCGGTACCAACATACCACGTATCCTCATGACCAGATCTTATATCCTGAGCGATACAGGTAGCACTGTGAATTGAATCAGGAGAAAGTTTATTCACCCATGTAATACCATTATCTGTTGATTTATATATACCACCAGAAGCTCCCCCGGCAATTATGGTTATATTTGGTGCTGTTTGTGTTCTTACGTCTATTCCCAGTGCCCGTGTTCTCCCGCCTCTATTTATAGGACCCCTTTCCGTCCAGCTTAATACGTTAACATTTTCTCCCTTTTGAAGTTTGATGTTTTTAGAATTAGGAAGATTTTTTGCATAAGCTAATTCTTTTTCCCTTATATTGTCTGGAACCATCCCGGTTCTGGGATCAGCAAGCATTCGTCTTTCAAATTCCACCCTCGCGTTAGGGTCATCAGGTATACCAACTGAGCTTTCCTTAAAGGAATTTTCAACTACTACCATTTTATTCTTTTCAAGATTGATCATAAAAACGACAGAGCTGGTAAATATTATACCAATAAAAAATATCAGTAAAATTTTTTTGCTCATTTTTTTCTCCCAAATAATTATAATATTAAATTTTTGTATAGCCATTTATAAAAAATTCCGGCTGATCTTTTCCGACAACGTTTTCAAAACCAGCCATAGCTCTAAATTTATCGCCGACTTTTAACCCGGGATATGAATCATCCATATTAGGAAACATATCCTTAGTGGTTGGCGATAAAGTAAAATTAAAATTTAAAACGATAGTATTACCTGAAATAGTTGGAAATCCCGGTCCGTAGGTTATATTTTCAATTTTAACTTTAGCCTTACAAGGTTCTTTAGAGCAAGGATCTTTTTCATTTCTAGAATTATCAATTGGCAATATTTCAACAATTTGGCCAGTAATTTCAGCATATCCTGGAGAGATCCGGTTAGGCTGTGCAAGTTCTTTATTATTTGCAGAATCTTTTGAAATTTCTTTGTGACAACCAAATGACAGGAACAATGTAGTTATTATAAAAAATACATAGGGGATAAGTCTTTTCATATTTAATATTCCTCTATTTTTAGAATTGCAATTATTTACTTGAAAAGAAATCAATCACTATTAAGAGTGGGGGAAAAATGTATTTCGAAGGAAATATTTATGACTAGGGCTAATCATTATATGTGAATATGTAGAAATACTTTTATAGTGTCAAGGAATAATTCCTATATATCACAAAAAAGTCATACAAAAAATTTTGGTTTATCTGACTAACTATTAGCATCAGGTTAGCTTTGTCAGTAATAAATTACAATCCCTTTTAGACATGTAGCCAGATCTCATACCAATGCAAACAAAGCAAATTAGAAATGACTTTACATCCATTTGAGTTCCATAATCCATTATATAACCTGTTCTTAAAATCATATACAATTTTATATTTAATATATAAAGCACAAAACGAACCATTTGTTATATTCATTTTCAAAGAAATAAAAAATCAGATTTTCTAATCTCATAACTGAGAATTTAAATTTGAACATATACTGAAAAGCTTTATTTTTGCTTAAAAGGTGATTTTTTTAGGTTGGCATCTATATTGTATTTGTAAAAAAAGAAATTTTGTTTAATTTAGACTAAATAATGATAAAGAAAGTATCCATATTAACACTTTTGCTGTTATTCTTCGTCTCTACGTCTGGGCTTCCACTTACTATACATTTCTGCTCGATGGAAAAAACGGAAAAGGTGGAAATACAGCAAAAGTGCAATTGCCGTGATAACAGATCAAATCACATGCACAAAGCTTGCCCGCTTTCTAAGATACAGAATAATACAAAAGATCTCACAATAAAATCTCAAAATTGCTGCGAATCAGAAACAGCTTTAAAATACATCAAGGATTCTTTCTTAAACAATAATAAGAACATTCAAAAAGAAGTATCTGCGAACAAAATTATTGTTTCAATTATTCCTACTACAGAAATCTTACAACCAACTACATTCTATACTTATACCGATACTTCTCCTCCACCGCTTACAAGCAACCAGCTTTACATCTACAACTCTGTCCTCCTGATTTAATACTACCTCAATATACAACTCAGTTGCCGGAGACCTGACTTTAGTCAGGCAGGTAAATATATCAATCCGGTATTCTGCTATATCTCGTTTGATCTTTTGATTTAGGAAATTTTTGAAAACGTGACCGTATAAAATTATTGAGGACAACAGATGAAAAAAATAATTCTTATTTGTTTAACAGCTTTTGCACTGGCTGGCATAAACAACATTTATGCTCAGACTGCACAACTGGACTCGCTTGTGAACAAAGCAATACTTGTAAGTCCAAAGCTTAAAATGCTCCGTGCTAAAAGAAAAGTTGCTGAAAATAAAATTCCGCAGGTCTCTAACTTACCGAACCCAATGCTGATGCTCGGACTAATGAACATGCCAACAAACTCATTCGCATTCGACCAGGAACCGATGACTCAAAAAGTGATCGGGCTGCAACAGAGTTTTCCATTTCCCGGAAAATTATCCTCTATGAAAGATGCGGCAGCAGTGGATACTTTAATAATTGATAAAGAGATACAGGATGCTGAAAATGAGATAAGAAAAGACGTTAGTGAAAAATATTATTCATTAAGTTTTTTCAGGAAAAGCATTTCCTACGCAAAAGAGAGTAAAAACTTACTCGAGAAAATTTCTGAAGTAGTAAGCACAAAATATTCTGTTTCGACAGCAAGCCAGCAAAACCTTGTAAAAGTCCAATTAGAGATAACAAATATTTCAGATAAAATTGAAGACCTGAAAAGCAAGGAAGGTTCGGTACTTTCAGGATTAAATGCGCTGCTTTTGCAGGATGCAAGTACGCCGGTTTACACAGAGACTTTCGATTCAATACAGACAATTGATATCACTGTAAAACAGCTTGATTCACTTGCAAGAGCTAACAGACCATTCCTGCAGGGAATTCAACTCGCGCAGGAAAAAGGAAAGCTGAAACAAAGAGTTGCTGAAAAAGATTACCTGCCGAATTTTACTTTCGGTGTTCAATACGGTCAACGAGGTACATTGCAGAAAACGGGTATGGACCAGGCTGATTTTCTTTCGTTCTCTGTTGGAATTTCACTGCCGATAAATTACGGGGGGAAAATTTCATCTAAAGTCCAGGAAGCAAATTCGATACAGGAACTCTACTCAGAGCAATATTATACCGCATTCCAGAATCTTAATGGAATGTTCGGGATAGCGGTGACTGATCTTAATTCAATAAAAAACAGAATCAATTTATTCGAAACAGGTTTGCTACCGCAGGCACATCAAAATCTGAGTTCAGCACTTTCAAGCTATCAGGTTAACAAAGTCGATTTTATAAACGTAATTGATGCACAAAACCAGCTATTTAGAATTGAGACAAATCTGTACAAATTAAAAACAGATTACTTAAAGAAAATAGCTGAATTAGAATTTTTAACAGGAACGAATTTAAGACAATAAATTTTGGAGAATAATAAAGTGAAAACTCAAAATATAATAATCGGAATACTCATAGTAATAATAGCTGTTCTTTTATATCTCTGGCTAGGTAACTCAGGTAGCAGTGCTGAAATGACAATGAATAACGGCTCCAAACAGGCAGCACAAAAAGATAAGAAAGTTTTATACTGGCGTGCGCCTATGAATCCCAATGAAGTTTACGACCATCCCGGAAAATCAAAAATGGGAATGGATCTCGTTCCTGTTTATGAAGACGAAGCTTCAGGAGATGGAATCGTAACAATCAGCGGAGCGGTTCAACAGAATATGAATGTCAAAACTGCAAAAGTTGAAGCAAAAAATCTAAGCTCACAGGTAATTACAAACGGAATTCTTCAGACTGATGAACAGAAAGAATATATAGTTAACACAAAAGTCAGCGGCTGGGTTGAAAAACTTTATGTTAACTATACAGGACAGAAAGTTAAGAAAGGCCAGAAACT